>JAHLLQ010000002.1:0-300000 GCA_020444065.1 bacterium
GTTCCGTGTGGCCTTCCATGACGCGGAGGCAGCGGCCCGAGTCGACATCCCAAAGGCGGATGGTGTTGTCAACGGAGCCGGAAATGGCGCGGCGTCCATCAGGGCTCCACGAGACGCTCCCGACGCGTTCCGTGTGGCCTTCCATGACGCGGAGGCAGCGGCCCGAGTCGACATCCCAAAGGCGGATGGTGTTGTCAACGGAGCCGGAAATGGCGCGGCGTCCATCAGGGCTCCACGAGACGCTCCCGACGCGTTCCGTGTGGCCTTCCATGACGCGGAGGCAGCGGCCCGAGTCGACATCCCAAAGGCGGATGGTGTTGTCAACGGAGCCGGAAATGGCGCGGCGTCCATCAGGGCTCCACGAGACGCTCCAGACGGGTTCCGTGTGCCCCAGAGATCGCAATTCGACAGCGGGCTCATCTTCGATCGATGCACCCCACGCGCCCCGTCCAGCCGATGGCGGGCGGCAGGCATTGGCGAGGCGCATGTATTCCTCTTCGCGGTTCGCACTGCGCCAATCAGCATACAGAAATTGCCCCAATGACCCCTTGATCGGCGCATCGTCGAGTCGTAGCGGGATGAATCGCCGTTCCTTGTTCAGTGGATCACGGAAGCGAAACGTATAGGATTCTAATCGAGCCCAATCCGACCCAAACGCGTTGGCCGACATACAGAATATCAGAACCCGCGAATGCTCCAGCCCATGCTCGATCTTGGATGGAATGCTATCCGCCAGACCGATCTCCCATTCGTCAAACCACACACTCAAGCCATCATCCCGAAGGCGCTCTGCCAGGGGGCGAACGATTGATTTGTCCTGTGAGCTGTGGCTGATGAAGACGTCGTACTGGAAAGCATCCGACATGGCGTTTCATTCCTCCAACCTGACGAACTGCAGACGAGTGGTTGAAGGAAAGAATGTATCTGCAATTCGGCGGTGTAAATCGGAAACACTCGCCAGTCGGATGCGCCCGCCAGGCTGAATACAAAAACCCCGGCGCAAGGCCTGTCTTCCTTCCGCCGGGGTTTGGTGAAGTGGAGTCGGCGAGAAACCTCTATCGGAGCGGAATTCTCGTCAACTGCACCCCGTTGTCCCACCGCAGGTGTCGCACTTGAGACAGGTACCGTTACGCACGAGAGTGAACGAGTAGCAGTTCGGGCACGGGTCGCCTTCGTAGCCTTTCAGCCGGGCGATACGTACTTGCTCCTCGCGGGTGATGGTCGCTGTGGCAGTAGCAGGTGCAGGTGCAGGAGCTGGAGCCGGAGCAAGGCGCGGGGACGGTGCGACAGTATCCGCGGCCGCGGCACCCGAAGAGCTGCCGGAACCGGAACCAGAACCGGAGCGGGAAACGGGCGTCTCGGAGCTTGCGGCCGTCTTTACCTCGGGCGGGAACGGGAGCATGTGTTCGCTACGGGGTGGACGGTGCCGCTGGCCGCGGAGTTTTTGGGACTCCCGCGCGTCGACGATCCGTTCGCTCACTACTTCCTCGTCGTCGTATTCCGCCGCTTCGTTCTGCAGCGCATCGTGCCGCAGCTCTTCCGGCGAAACATGGGCGAGGTCGTAGCGATTCAGATAGCTGATCGCCAACTCGCGGAAAATGTAGTCGATGATTGATGTGGAGCGTTTGATGTACGGATTTCCCCGCACCGATCCACTCGGTTCGAATCGCGTGAACACAAACGCGTTCACGAATTTCTCCAGCGGCACACCGTGCTGCAGACCCAGCGACACGGCGATGGCGAAGCAGTTCATCAGCGAGCGGAACGCCGCGCCTTCCTTGTGCATGTCGATGAAGATCTCGCCCAGCGTCCCGTCTTCGTACTCGCCGGTGCGCAAGTACACCTTATGCGGGCCGATGGTGGCCTTCTGCGTATAGCCGCTGCGTCTCAGAGGCATGCGCCGGCGTCGCGACAGGTAGCGATGCACAACGCGTTCGGCAATCTTCGGAATCTCGACTGTCCGAACCGCCTCTTCGATTTCTTCTTCATCGTCCAGGTCTTCCATCAGATCGGAAACCGAGCTCAAAGGTTGGCTCAGCTTCGAGCCGTCGCGATAGAGCGCGTTGGCTTTAAGCATCAGCTTCCACGACATCATGTACGCGTCGCCGATGTCTTCGACCAGCGCATCGTTCGGCATGTTGATCGTCTTGCTGATCGCGCCGCTGATGAACGGCTGGGCCGCGGCCATCATTCGAATGTGCGACGGGTAATCCAGGAAGCGCTTGCCGTACTTGCCGCACTTGTTCGCGCAGTCGAACACGGCCAGATGCTCTTCCTTCAGATCCGGCGCGCCTTCGATCGTCATCCGGCCGCAGACGTAATCGTTTGCTTCGTCGATCTCTTCGCGCGTGAAGCCCAACGCCTCGAGCATGTTGAAGGACCAATCGTTCAACTGCTCGTCGGTGAAGCCCAGGTGGTGGCGGCAATTCTCTTCGCCGAGCGTCCACTTGTTGAAAATGAAGCCCAACTCGAACGCGCTCGCCGCCTGCTTCTCCACCGCATCGATCATCTCGGCGGTGAAGCCCTTCTCGCGCAGCGCCGCCGGGTTGACATGCGGCGCGCCTTCCAGCGTCAACGTTCCACGCGCGTAATCGATGATGCGCTTGGCCTGCTCCTCCGAGTAGCCCAGCCGCGTCAGCGCGCGGGGCACGCTCTGGTTGATGATCTTGAAGTAGCCGCCGCCGGCCAGCTTCTTGAACTTCACCAGCGCGAAGTCCGGCTCGATGCCGGTCGTATCGCAATCCATCAGCAGACCGATCGTTCCGGTTGGTGCGATCACCGTCGTCTGCGCATTGCGATAGCCGTGCTCTTCGCCGAGCCGCAGCGCCTCATCCCAAGCCTTGCGAGCCGAATCCAGCAGGTCCGCGGGGCAATACTCCGGATCGATCGCCATCGGCTTGATCGTGAGGCCTTCGTAGTCCGCTGCCGGCGCGCTGTGCGCGGCGCGACGATGGTTGCGAATCACGCGCAACATCGCATCGCGATTCTTCTCGTAGCCCGGGAACGTCCCCATTTCGCCGGCCATCTCGGCGCTGGCGGCATACGAAACGCCCGTCATCAGCGCCGTCACCGCGCCGCAGATCGCCGTGGCCTCGGGGCTGTTGTACGGAATGCCCAGCACCATCAGCAGCGTGCCGAGGTTCGCGTAGCCCAGGCCGAGCGTGCGGAACTCGTAGCTCAACTCCGCGATGCGCTTGCTCGGGAACTGCGCCATCAGCACGCTGATCTCCAGCGTGATCGTCCAGATTCGGCAGGCATGACGGAAGTCCTCGATGCGGAAACGTCCCGTTTTCTCATCGATGAATTTCATCAGGTTCAGCGACGCGAGGTTGCACGCCGTGTCGTCCAGGAACATGTATTCGCTGCACGGGTTGCTGGCGTTGATCCGGCCGCTGTTCGGGCACGTGTGCCATTCGTTGATCGTCGTGTCGTACTGCAGGCCCGGATCCGCGCAACTCCACGCCGCGTAGGCAATCTGCTGCCACAATTCGCGCGCCTTCAGCGTCTTGCGGGGCTCGCCCTTCACGCGCTCGACCAGGTTCCAATCGCTGTCGCTGTCGACGGCCTGCAGGAACGCATTCGTCACGCGCACCGAGTTGTTCGAGTTCTGGCCGCTGACCGTGTAGTACGCTTCGCTGTTCCAGTCGGTATCGTATTCGTCGAATTCGATGCCCTTATAGCCCTGGCGGGCCAGTTGGATCACGCGCTGGATGTAATTCTGGGGAACGCCCGCGCGAGCCGCTTCGCGCGCCGCCTTCTTCAGACGCTGGTTCGCGCGCGGATCGAAACGATTGCCGTTCAGGCTCGCATCGCCCGGCTCGTGGCAAGACGTCATGATTTCGTTCAGGTGCTTGCGGCACAGCTTCGACCCCAGGACCAGCGCGGCCACCTTCTGCTCCTCGTGAACCTTCCAGTTCACGAACTGCTCGATGTCCGGATGATCGACGTCGAGAACGACCATCTTTGCCGCGCGCCGCGTCGTGCCGCCGCTCTTGATGGCGCCGGCTGCGCGGTCGCCGATTTTCAGGAAACTCATCAGGCCGCTGGACTTGCCGCCGCCGGAGAGCGCCTCGCCCTCGGCGCGCAGCTTCGAGAAGTTACTTCCCGTGCCGCTGCCGTACTTGAAGACGCGCGCCTCGCGCGTCCACAGATCCATAATGCCGCCTTCGTTCACCAGATCGTCGGAAACGGACTGGATGAAGCATGCGTGCGGCTGAGGCCGTTCGTAGGCCGACTTGCTGCGCATGGACTTGCTGGACTTCGGATCGACGTAGTGATGTCCCTGCGCCGGTCCTGTGATGCCGTAGGCCCAGTGCAGGCCCGTGTTGAACCACTGCGGGCTGTTCGGAGCCGCCATCTGCTTCGCCAGCATGTGGCAGTTCTCATCGTAGTACGCGCGGGCATCTTCTTCGGTGTCGAAGTAGCCGTGCTTCCAGCCCCAATACGTCCAGCAGCCCGCCAGACGGTGGAACACGGCGCGAGTGTCGTTCTCGCCAGCCGTGTGCTGGTTGGCGGGCAGGTCCGCCAGGCGCTTGTCGTCCGGCACGTGGCGCTGCAGCCAGGTCGGGACGTCCTTCTCCGAGACGGGCCGCGTCGCCACCGGGACGCCCGCCTTGCGGAAGTACTTCTGCGCCATGATATCTACGGCGATCTGGCTCCAGTGCTCCGGGACCTGAACGTCCTTGGCCTCGAACACCACCGAACCGTCCGGATTGACGATTCGGGAGGAGGCCGACTTGAACGGGATACCGGCATAGGGATCCTGACCGGTCCTCGTGAATCGGCGACTGATTTTCATTGTGTTACCCCCGAGAAAGCTCTTCTATCGGTGGCCGGACTTTTGCGCAGTTCCGGCAAAAGGCTCGCGGTAGAGTTTCCCGCCAGCCTGACTTTTCGCGAATGTTGCCCAAAAGTTGGGAAAAACTCGCGAGCAAGAGACACGTTTCCCCAAGGGGCATATAAAGACGGCCCCACCTGTGAAAAACTCTGTGGAAAACGTGTCGATAACGTGTGGATACACGGTGAGTATCTTGTGGCAACGAAGCACTATTGCTAGTGCCAAGCGCGAATCTGCCTACCAGATGTTGTGTCGGTCAAGGTAAAAACCAAGGCCGTTTCTTTTTCCCCAGGCGCATCTCCGAAGCCTTGAATCCAGCCGATTTGGGTGTCTGATCCTCAGCCGAATAATGAGGGACGCAGGGCCACAAACGGAGCCTATTTCTCAACATGGAATGCTGATAGTAAACACTTTATCGTCTGAATCGTGAGTTTTTGCTAGTTTTTCCCCTCTTTTGACTATTTCCGGAATTTGTCCACACCCGCCAAAATCGCGGATCATTGACATTGGTGGGGTTGGGCGAATCTCGGATTCGATCGAGCAGCACCGGCCGAACGGGCCGGCAGATTCCTATCGGGCGATTTATGCCCGTGGCCTCATTCTTTCCATCCATTCCATTGCGCCAACCGGCCTTTCCCCCCCAGAATTCCCCGCCATGACCGACTCCCGCACGCTGCGCTTCATGACGCCCCGGAACCTTCTGCTGCTGGCCTTTTCTTTTGGTCTGTACACGGGGATCGTCCTGCGGAATCCCCAGCTCCTCTTTGTGGGGATCGTGGCGGGACTGGTGCTCGGGCGCAGCGTCTGGCAGGCGGCCACACTGCTGCGCTCGGTTCGCGTTACGCGGCGCCACACGCCCCGGGCCTTCGAGGGCCAATTCGTCCCCGTTGAGCTGGACGTCGAAAGCGGAGGCACCGTTCCGCAGTCGCTCGTTCTGGTGGAGGATCACTTCACACCTGGCGCCGCGCGCGTGCCCCACCTGATCGAGCGCCCTCTCGTCGGCGACTTCCGCGTGACCATCCACTATTGGGGCGAGTGCGTTCATCACCGCGATCTGTACGTCGTCGGCCCGGTGCGTCTGATCGCCTGGGACGATCTGGGCCTGTTCCGCCGGACGGTCACGCTCGAAGAATTCACCGAACTGCTCGTCTATCCGACCGCCGTGGACCTGCGAATGACCGAGGTGCTGGGGGAGGGAACGCTCCGCCACGTGGGTGTTGAGACGATGCCGCGCGCCGGCCAGAGCGAGGAATTCATCGGCCTGCGGGAGTACCGCATCGGCGACTCTCCCAGCGCGATCCACTGGCGCTCGACGGCTCGAACCGGAAATTTGATGGTGAAGGAGTTCCAGGAGGAGCGCAGCACGCAGGTGACCTTCTTCCTCGATCTGGGCCGCATGGGTCTGACTGGCCTTGGAGACCAGACATCAGTGGAGTACGGCATCAAGGCCACCGCCAGCCTGGCCAAGCGCGCCATTGAGAAGACGCATGCCGTCCAGGTCTTCGCTATCGGCGAGAAGACCGAGCACATCCCGCCCGGCAGCGGCACGCGTCACCTGATCGTGGTGCTGGATCGGCTGGCCTTCCTGCGTTCCTCCGGAGAAGCGGATTTCGCTGGATCCGTGCGCCGGTATCTTCCGTTTGTCGCGCCGGGCGGCACGGCGGTTCTTGTGCTCGGTGCCACCACGATTGATCCCAATGCCGTGGCGCCGCTGATCGCGGCGATGCGCCAGCGCAAAATCCTCCCGCTGATCGTGCTCATCGACGATCGAGCGTTCGTAAAGATTTACCAGGAGCAGGAAACCCGTCACCTCGAGGCCATGAGCATGGAGGAGACGGTAGAGTTCCTCACGTTACTTGGGGCCCGCGTCCATGTTGTGACGAAGGCCCGAACCCTCGAGCAGGCGCTCGTCCAGGGACTTGACAGGAGTTACTTCGGCAATGATGCGGAGTTGGTCGGATTCTGACGCCGAGGCGCCGACTGGCGTTCTCGGAGCGGAACAATGGGACATCGTGCGGCTGGTCGCCACCGGCGCGGCGGGTGTGCTGTCCTTGTTTGCGGCCTTCTGGGCGCGCGGTGGGGAAGGGCTGCTTTTCGCCTGCATCTGGAGCGCATTGCTCGTCCTCGCGTTGTACCTCAGCCGATTGTTCGCCCCCGTTCTGTTCGAGATCTTCGCGCAGATGCACTACAAGGAACGTTTCGCCATGTTCCTGGCGCACGTTGGCGCGATGTTGATCCCCGTGCTGTTCGGAATCAAAGGCGTGGATCACGCGTGCGCCGCTTTGCTGGTATTCACCGGATTGCTGGCGATCGGCCCGGTGCAGAGCGGCCGCGTTTACGCAACGAGCGGCCTCCTCGTCACCCTTGGCATTCTCTCCCCGCCCCTTCCGCCTTTTGCCATCACGGCAGTCTGGATTCTCGCGTTACTCATTGCCTTCCGCGCGGAGTACCTCCACTCGCGCCTCGACGAACATGGCACCGGGCCGGGCGCACCGGCGCGAGATGTTGCCCGCGAATCCATTGTGGCGATCTTGATCCCGTGGGTCATTGGGCTCGCATCATGGGGAGTCCTCGCCTGGGCATTGCGCGGCAAGACCCGGGAGCTCGTCTTCAAAGGGTCCCCGCGCCAGGGCGTGTCGCCCATCGGACCGGTGAGCTACTCCGATGTCTACTGGGACGCGATCATGATGGTGATCCTAATCATCGCAACTCTTGGAACGATCGCATGGATCGACCGCAAGTTGCGTTCGCGGCGGCGCGGCAGCCAGGAATTCGGCGAGGGCGAGTTGAAGGCTTTCGAACGCCGTTCCGCGCGCATTCCCGAGGACGATGAAGAAGTCGAGCTTGAGGAATCCAGCGATGCCCGGGGCCGCGTCCTGGCGGCGTTCCGGCGCTTTGCGACATCGATGGGGCGCGCTGGTTGGGGGCGTGACGACGGCGAGACGGTGCGCGTGTACTTCACCCGCCTTGCCCAGCGCCTCCTTGCCGGAGAGGATACCGTGCCCCAACTCGATCCGCTCTTTTCCCGTGCCTGCTATTCATCCCTGGACGTGTCGGATGAAGAAGCGGCAGAGTTCCTTCGCGATATCGAGTCTCTTGAGCCGCGCCTGCACGAGGTCCTCGAGCGCGAGAAGGCCCGCCAGCGAGTCGAAGAGGCCGAAGAAGAATGAGCGACTTCCAGATCGAGCATTCTGACGCCCTTGCCGCCGCTGCCGAGCACCAGCCGGGCAGCTTCACAATGATCTACCTCGATCCGCCCTTCTTCACCGGTAAGAAATGGAAGGGCAAGGAGGCTGGCGACTTCGCCGACACTTGGCGGCGAGACATCGGCAGCTACGTCGATTACCTGGGCGAACGAATCGCCGCCATGAAGCCTCTCCTCAACGACCGAGGATCCTTGTTCCTCCATCTCGACTGGCGCGCCGTGCATTACATGAAGGTGCGTTGCGACGAGATCTTTGGCGCAAAGCGCTTCATCAACGAAATCATCTGGTCCTATCGCTCCGGCGGTGGGACAAAGAATCGGTACGGGCGAAAGCACGATACCATCCTCTGGTACGCGGCCGGTCGACATCCCCTCTTCAACGACGACGAAGCGCGCGTGCCGTACGACGCCGTGATTGCAAAGAAGCGCGCCCACCTCTTCGATGACCGCGGAAAGGTCAGCGGCGACGTGCTCGACATCAATCGTCCGCCGAATCACGCCAAGGAATGGACCGGCTGGCCGACGCAGAAGCCGCTGGCTCTGCTGGAGTGGCTGGTCAAGGTCCACACCCGGCCGGGCGACCTTGTCGGAGACTTCTTCTGCGGCAGTGGCACCACGCTGCTCGCCGCCATCCGCCATGGCCGCCGCGCCTGGGGCTGCGACGCCTCGGCCGACGCCGTGGAAATCGCCCGCGGGCGGCTGATGGCCGAATCCGACGAATCCTCTCATTGAACCTCGAATCCTCGGGAACGTAATGTGCAAGCCCGCTTGCCGGGAAGCCAGTCATTCCGACCACAAGAGAGGTCCCCTTGAGCGAGGAAAAACGCAAAAAACCGGGCTTTTTCAGCCGCTTATTCGACCTGAAGCACGTCGAAGCCCCTGAGGAGGAGACCGAAGGCGTCGTCTCCGCCGCAGAGGCGCCCGTGGATCAGGAAGCGCCGGTGGGTGAGACACTGCAACCCATCGAGGTGCCGGAGGCCGAGTCCGCGGAGGAAGTCCCGGAGGAGACCGCTGAGCCCGAGAAGCGCGGCGTGTTCGGTCGCTGGTTTGGTCGGAAGGAGGCTCCGGCAGAGGCCCCCGAGGCCGAAGAGTCTATCGCCAAAGAGCCGGAGGCACCCGAGGAGCCGGCGGAGGAAGAAGTCCCCGCCGCCGCTGCGTCCGAGGAAAAAGCCTCCTGGTTCAAGCGCCTCTCCAGCCGCCTCGGCAAGACGCGCAAGGGCCTCTATGATCGCGTCCGCAGTGTCGTCGGCCTTTCCGGCAAGCTGGATGAAGAAACGATCGAAGAGATCGAAGCGATTCTGATCCAGAGCGACGTTGCCGTCGAAACAACTCAGAAGATCATCGATCGCATGCGGGCCGCCATGCGGTCGCGCGACAAGGAGGGTTCGAAGGAATCCACCGTCATTCTCGATGTTTTCAAAGAAGCCATTCAGGATCTGATCATCTCCGGCTCGACCGGTTTTGAACCGAAGCGCCCGGAGGAAGGTCCCTACGTCGTGATGATCGTTGGCGTGAACGGTGTTGGAAAAACGACGACGATTGCGAAGATGGCAAAGCGCTGCACCGACGTCGGTCTGAAGACGATGCTTGTTGCCGGCGACACCTTCCGTGCTGCTGCCGTCGAGCAACTCGAAGAATGGGCACGGCGCATTGGTTGCGAATTCGTGAAGGCCGCTCCGAACAGCGACGCCGCGGCACTGTGTTTCGATGCGATGAACAAAGCAAAAACGCGGGAGATGGACGTCGTCTTCATCGACACCGCCGGGCGCCTGCACACGAAGTCGACCCTGATGGCCGAACTCGGCAAGATCGATCGCGTGATCGACAAGCAACTCCCCGGCGCGCCGCACGAGACGTTGCTGGTAATCGATGCAACCACAGGACAGAACGTGATTCAGCAGGTGAAGACCTTCAAGGCCGCCGTCGATATCAGTGGCCTGGTCATGACAAAGCTCGATGGCACGGCAAAGGGCGGCATCCTGATCACACTGCTTGATATGTTTAAGATCCCCGTCACGCTGATCGGCGTCGGCGAGCAGGCCGAAGACCTTCGCGATTTCGATCCCGAGCAGTTCGCGCACGCGCTGTTCGCGGATGAGCCCACAAAATGAAATGGGTGACTGAGCAAACGCCACTCAGTCACCCAATATTCCTCATCACTAGCCACTACTCCTCGTCTTTGTCCTTCTCTTTCCTCTCCGCTGTAAACACGCCGTTCGGTTGAATGAACGTGACTTCCGTCGCAGAGCCTTCTTCGGGGAGCGTGAACTTCACGCTGAAGCCCGTTGCTTCTTCGATACTGAACTCGTTGTTCTCGATCGGTTGCAGGACGTACTCGGGCTGTCCGGGCACATACAGAGTGATGTGATCGTTCTTCAGCGAAACAGTGAACGTTTGTCCCGCCAGTTCATACTCGCCCGTCAGTCGCTTCAGGTAATCCGGATCGGACATGCTACTGTCCGCCTGCTTCTCGAATTGGATGGCCGAGACCATCGGCTCGAGTTCCGCCGCCAGCCCTGAGACGCTGCCGCGGACGCTGGTTCGGAACTGCACCTTCAGTCCTTCCGGAATCAACTCGTCGGGCACTTCCGCGACCTGGAACACATCGTAGTGCCAGTGCTCCAGCGGCATCGTCATGCCATTCATGATCATCTGCAGGGCGCCGTCCTTCTCGTCGATCTCGATCGTCCCGTAGCCCGGGTGCATGTATTCCCCGGCGTATTCCGTCATCGAATGCGAGGGGTCTGTATCCGGAACCCGGAACTCGTCTTTGCGCTCCTCGGCTTCCTTCACGATGTCCTTAAACTTCTCGCGATTCTTCAGCGCTTCCTTCAGCCATTTCTTCGATTCGATCTTCAGCACGCAGTCGGCGATCTCGCGCGACAGCAATTCCGGTAGCGGATCGGCGTTCTTGTTCGATAGAGCAACGATGCCGAGATCGTCGTTCGGATAGAACGTGACGAGTGCCGAGAAGCCATCGATGTTTCCGCCGTGCGACACGCGATAGTGCCCTGCGTACGTGTCAGTGAACCAGCCCATCGCGTAGGAGCTCGGAGATGCCCACGATTCCTGTGGAGCCCCAGAAATAACCATCTGCTGCGAGATGAGTTCACTGAACTCAGTCACGGGGAGGATCGTCTCATCATTGAATTTGCCTGACCCAAGCAAGACTCTCAGCCAATTCGCCATCTCGACGACATTCGAATTGATCGATCCGGCCGGTCCCATCACGTCGATCGGACGATAGGCCACGGACTTCAGTTCATCGTCATCTTCGATGTATGGCGTTGCGTGATTATCGCGCGCCTGCGTTTCCTTGACCGAGAAATTCGTCGCCTTCATCCCAAGCGGATCGAGCACGCGTTCACGGACGGCCTCTTCCCACGTCTGCCCCGTAACCTGCTCGATCACGTAGCCGGCAGTCATGAACATCAGGTTGTTATACTGCCACACTTCACGCAGTTCCTTGTTCGGCTCCAGGAAGCGCAGCCGACGCACCATCTCTTTGCGCGGGATGTCCTGCTTGTTGTACCACATCAGATCGTGGCGAGGCAGGCCGCTGCGATGCGTCAGCAAATCGCGCGGCGTGATGTGCGCCGTCGCGTATTCGTCGTACAACTTGAATCCAGGGATGTACTGGGCAACAGGCGCATCCCAGTCGACATCGCCATCGTCCACGAGTGTCGCCATCGTGAAAGCCGTGAAGGCCTTCGTCGAGGAACCGATCGGGAAGAGTGTCTCTTCCGTCACCGGCAACTCGCCATCGATGTCTCGCAGGCCATAGCCCTTCGCGATGATCAGTTCTCCATCGACGACGACACCGATTCCGATTCCCGGAGCATTGAAATCTTCCAGCGCCTGGGTCACGACATCGTCGAAGCCATCGAGGGCTTCCTGTGCCTTGGCAACTCTGTTCTCGCCCTTCGTCAGCGAGAACGGAAACGTCTGCCCGCCCTGCGTGAAATCGCCGGACATCGATTCGCCATTCTCAGCGATTTTGCCTTCAAACGTCGGATCGCCGGGAACGCCTTCGATTGAGAAAACGGCTTTTCCATCATCGAAGGAGATATTCGCCAGGGGAAGATCCTTGGCGTTCTGAGCCGGGATATCGATCGTCCCCGTCCAGGCATCGTCCTCGTACTCAAAATCCAGCATGGACTTGAGTTCCATCCCGGGCACTTCGACGGCGCCCTCCCAATGGCCTGCGAGCGCCGGCGCATCGTCTTGGGCCTGAGCCGCCGTCGCGACCAACAGAAAAACCCCAATCCCCAATGTCAGCATAAGGACTTGTCGAACCATAGTCGATTCTCCACACAGAAAGCGTTGGACTGCATCATCCTAACTTCTACGGAGGAGATCGGGATTTCTTCATTGGAATCAAACGATACGCCGCGCTGAGTGATTGCTCAGCGCGGCGCCCCTGCTCGTCTGCCCTTTTCTGAAACTACGGCCGTCGGACTTCGGGCGGAGCATCGATCTGGATGTCCAGTTCACCGGCTGGAGCATCCACCCGCAACGTCGCGCCATCGGCCACCTGGCCCGCGATCAGGGCCCGGCCGATCCGCGTCTCGAGTTCGCGCTGCAGGTAACGCCGCAGCGGTCGGGCGCCGTAGACCGGATCGTAACCGGCCTCCGCGATGAACGCGCGAGCCGTTTCCGTCAGTTCCAGCCCGATGCGGCGATCGGCGAGACGTTTCCGCAACTCGGCAACCATCAGATCGACAATGCGCTCGATTTCGCTCAGGAGCAGTGGCTTGAAGAGCACCACGTCATCCACACGGTTCAGGAACTCCGGACGGAAGTTCGCCCGCAGGTCGCGCATGACGGCATCGCGCGCCCCTTCCTTGATCTCGCCGTTCTCCGTGATGCCATCCATCAGGTGCGTCGCACCGATGTTGCTTGTCATGATCACGACGGTGTTCTTGAAGTTCACCACGCGTCCCTGGCTGTCGGTCAGACGCCCGTCGTCGAGAATCTGTAGCAACACGTTGAACACATCGTGGTGTGCCTTCTCGATCTCATCGAACAGAATCACCGAGTAGGGTTTGCGGCGAATGGCCTCCGTCAACTGACCGCCTTCTTCGTAGCCGACATACCCCGGAGGCGCACCGATCAGCCGCGCCACGGCGTGCTTCTCCATATACTCCGACATGTCGATGCGGACCATGTTGTCTTCCGTATCGAACAGCGCTTCGGCCAGCGTCTTCGCAAGTTCCGTCTTCCCCACGCCGGTCGGGCCGAGGAAGATGAAGCTGCCAATCGGACGGCGTGGGTCCTTGATACCGGCGCGTGCACGAATCACCGCGTCGCACACAAGTTGCACGGCTTCATCCTGGCCGACGACGCGTTCGTGCAAAACGCTATCGAGCTTCAGCAATTTCTCGCGTTCACCCTCGACCAGGCGCGTTACGGGAATGCCCGTCCAGCGACTGATGGTCTCGGCGATTTCCTCTTCCGTGACCTCTTCGCGCAGTAATGCTGCGCCATCGTGGGTCCGATCAAGTTGCTCCTCCTCTTCGTGGAGTTGCGCCTCCAGTTTCGGGAGTTCGCCGTGCTGCAATTCGGCCGCGCGATTGAGATCGTAAGCGCGTTCGGCTTTCTCGATCTCGATCCGCACGTTCTCAATCTTCTCGCGCAGAGCCTGCACTTTCTGGATTGCCTGCTTCTCGACCTCATACTGCGAGCGCAGCGCGTCCGCCTGGCCGCGAACGTCCTGCAGTTCCTTCTGCAGCGCCTTCAGGCGTTCCTTGCTCGCCTTGTCCTTTTCCTTCCTGAGCGCTGCCTCTTCGATTTCCAACTGCATCACGCGACGTGAAGCAGCATCCAACTCTGCCGGCATCGAATCGATTTCCGTGCGGATCATGGCGCATGCTTCATCGACCAGGTCGATCGCCTTATCCGGCAGGAATCGATCGGTGATGTAGCGATGGCTCAGCGTTGACGCGGCGACGATCGCGTTATCCTGAATGCGCACGCCGTGGTGTACCTCGAAGCGCTCGCGCAGGCCGCGCAGAATCGAGATGGTATCTTCGACCGTCGGCTGTTCCACCAGCACCGGCTGGAAGCGTCGCTCCAGGGCCGCATCCTTCTCGATATGCTTGCGATATTCGTCGAGCGTCGTTGCGCCGATGCAGTGCAATTCGCCGCGAGCCAACATCGGCTTCAGCATGTTGCCGGCATCCATCGAGCCCTCGGCCTTGCCCGCGCCGACGATCGTGTGCAACTCGTCGATGAAGAGCAGGATTCGCCCGTCGCTTTCCTTCACTTCATTCAGGACGGCCTTCAGGCGCTCTTCAAACTCGCCGCGGAACTTTGCACCGGCAACCAGCGCGCCCATGTCGAGCGAGAATACCGTCTTGTCCTTCAGGCCTTCCGGAACATCGCCGCGTACGATGCGATGCGCCAGTCCTTCGACGATCGCCGTCTTGCCGACGCCGGGCTCTCCGATCAGCACCGGATTGTTCTTCGTCTTTCGCGACAGAATGCGCACGACGCGACGGATCTCCGCATCGCGACCGATCACTGGATCGAGCTTCCCGTCGCGGGCGGCTTTCACCAGGTCGCGCCCGTAACGATCCAGCGCCTCGTACGTCGCTTCGGGGTTGGCGCTTTGGACGCGCTGGCTTCCGCGGACGTCGGTCAACGCTGAAAGGAACCGATCGCGAGTCGCACCAAACTGGCCGAGCAGCTTTCCGGCCTTGTCGTCGTCCATCAGGCCCATAAGCAGGTGCTCGACGGAGACGTATTCGTCCTTCAGCCGCTTGGCTTCCTTTTCGGCCGACAACAGAACCTTTGATAGACGCTGCGTAATGCGAATGCTGCTCGGGTCCATCCCCGGACCGCTAACGCGCGGCCGCGTATCAAGCACGCCTTCCGTGGCGTTCAGCAATCCATCCCGCTGGACATCCATCCGAGCCAGAAGCCGCGGCACCAGACCTTCTTCCTGCCCCATCAGCGCCAGCAGCAGATGCTCGCAATCCACCTCTTGATGGCCGCGTTCCACGGCCAGGCTCTGCGCGGCTGCCAACGCCTCCTGCGATTTCTGGGTCAGCTTGTTAATGTCCATCGGATCCCCCCTGAAGGTCTATTATCCGCAATGCAGAGCCGTACTCGTACTCTCACTCAGCGCAGCGGTACTCGAACTCGTATCTCCAGGCTCAGCAAGAGCGCGGTTTTCAGCGTGCCATCCCAGGGCGTCGCGATGCTCGGTCCTGGGATGGCGGTTCTCGAATTGGGCCATTCTCCCTACGCCACCGTGACCGCAATTTGCTTCGGCTTGGCCTTCTCGGCCTTCGGCAGCGCGATCGTCAGCACGCCGTTCTTCAGCGAGGCGTTGATCTTCTCCTGGTCGATCTGCTCGCCCAACTGGAACTGGCGATAGAAGTTCTGCAGCGTGTACTCGCGGAAGCGCGGCTCGCCTTCGAGCGCATGCTTGCTGCGACCCTCGAGCGTCAGAATGCCGTCGTCCACGTGGACGTTCACGTCTTCCTTCGCAACGCCGGGCATGTCTGCCACGACCACCAGTTCGTGTTCCGTTTCGTAGATATCAACCGGCGGGACCAGGTAGCGACCCCTTTCACGGGTTTCTGCCGTTTCCGCTTCAACACTCTGCCGGGTTTCGGGAATCGTCTTCTCAGCCATCTTTCTATACCTCCATGTCGTCGTTTGCGAGTCGTTGGTTGTCGTTCGAGCGGTTTGCATCAGGTCACGCTGACCGCGATCTTCTTCGGCTTGGCCTCTTCCGCCTTCGGCAGCGTCACCAGCAGCAGGCCGTTCTTGTACTCCGCCTTCGCGGAGTTCTGATTCACTGCGGCGGGCAACTCGATCGTCCGGACAAATCGACCGGCGGAGCGCTCGCTCCGGTGATAGGATTCGGACTGCACCTTCTCGCCCAAGCCCGGCTTCTCGCCGGAGATCGTCAGTTGATCGCCGACCACCGAAATCTCGAGCGATTCCGGGTCAAGCCCCGGCGCCAGCGCTTCGATAACGATCGCGTCGGCATTCTCGTCCAGGTTCACCAGCGGGTAACCCCGCGCGGCGCGTCCGGGCAGGAACGCGAACCGCGGCATCGACTTTCCTGCGCGCGGCAGTCCCGAATCTTCGAACACGCGGTCCAGTTCACGGCGAAGGACATCGAGCCCTTCAAAAGCATCCCACATTCTCATGATCGTACCTCCTATGGAAATCATCGTGAGTTGTCATTTTCTCGCCTCCGGGATTTCTCCCTTTCGGCGCCCTATCTAATTACAGGGTTTGTGCCACTCTCGGACATTGCCGGGCCAGGCCTCTAAGTCTTTTGGAATCAATCGTGTAAACTTGATTGCACAATGCGAGAACCGCCTCAGACGCATCTTCGCGACGTCCACTGCGACGCCTTGCGACGTTGCGCCGCTCCAATTCGCCTGGTCGTGCGACGGATCAGGCACAGTAATTGATTCCCATTCCACAATGAAAGAGTACGAGAGACGAATAAGGAAACTGAAAGACATGGCAAATCACCCAAAAATCCTAGTAATCTCAGGCAGTCTGCGCCGCGAATCGTTCAATACGCGTCTGGCTCAGATCGGAGCGCGCGGTGCCGAAGCGGCAGGTGCCGAAGTCACCGACGTCAATCTGCGCGACTATCCATTGCCGCTTTTCGATGAAGATCTCGAAGCCGAGAAGGGCATGTTGCCCGAAGCAAAAGCCCTGAAGACGTTGATCGCCCAGCACGACGGCCTGCTCATCGCCTCGCCCGAGTACAACAGCTCGATCACCGCCGTTCTGAAGAACGCGATCGATTGGACGTCGCGCAAAGAAACTGCCGACGAGCCCATGGTCTCCGCCTACGCCGGAAAGACCGCGGCGCTCATGTCCGCGTCCCCCAGTGCATTGGGTGGTCTGCGGGGCATGTTCCATCTTCGCGATATATTGCAGAACATTCGCGTCACCGTGCTGGCAGACTACGTCACGGTCTCCAGCGCACACCAGCAGTTCGAGGGCGAGGACTTAAAGGACGCGCAATTGCGTGATCGCGCCGAAGGCATCGGCCGCCGTCTGGCCGAGCACCTTGCGAGCCTCAAGTAATCAGAGATCGGAGATCAGCAATGAAACGTGGAATGGTAAAGACCTGGGAGGGGATTTTCAACACCCGCACTCAGCAGGCCCTGAATGATGTTGGTCTGCTCTTGCTGAGAGTCTTTTTCGCCGGCATGATGTTCGGCGGGCATGGACTTGGAAAACTGCTCAACTTCAACGATAAGATGGACTCGTTCTCAGATCCCTTGGGGATCGGCAGCGCCGCCTCCCTTGCTCTCGCCGTGGGGGCCGAGTTCTTCTGCTCGATCCTCGTCTTCTTCGGAATCGCCACTCGATTCGCCGCGATTCCTCTCATGATTACGATGTTCGTGGCGGGTTTCCTCGTCCACCTGGCGAATGGGGATCCCTTCTTCTCGAAGGTCGAATTCCCGATGCTCTACCTGATGGGATTTGCAGCGCTCGCCCTGATGGGGCCCGGCCGGCTCTCAGTCGATCATCTGATCAAGAAGCGCATGCTCAGGGCTTAGCTCTCCTCGGGTGGGGGAGGGGGCACCGCCTCCGTCCCCATCTCGATCGCTTCCCACGCAATCCCATCCGGATCCATAAAGTGAATATAGCGCCCGCCGGGAAACTCGGCGGGTTCGCTCATGCGTGTTCCGAACTCCTCGAGTCGCCGAACCAGTTCATCCAGATCGTCTATCAACAGGTCCGCCGACAGTGATGGTGCGAAGCCCGGAGGCGGCGCCTGATCGTCCGTTTCTGCCTGGAAAACGTTCAAGACAATGTCGCCGGATCGCAGCCGCTGCCACTTCTCGCCATCCCCGGCACCCATGTAGTTGTCGGAGAATGGCTCGAACCCGAACACCTGCGAATAGAACGCCACGCTGTGCGGGACATTCGTCGCATACACATTCAACTCGCCTCGGCTGACTTGCATGGTGATCTCCTCTTCTGTGGTCCGTTGGGGCGAACGTGCCGCGCAGGCTCCCGGGACACAACCCGGAAGCTCCACAGATCAGCAACCGACTTGACCACGAATCCACGATTCGGCATGCTCCAGGTACTCTTTCGGGGGACCACAAATCATGGGCACTGACAGAAGCATCCAATTCACTCGGCGCGACTTCATCAAGCTGACCCTGGCCGGCGCGCTGGCGGCCACGACAACCGGTTGCCTGTGGGGCGAGTCGGAGTCCGCCGTCGCTTCGGCCACCGACTTCGTTCTGCCCCGCGCAAAGGTCGGCGCCACGGGTATCGAGACGACGATCCTCGGCATGGGGACCGGCACCAACGGCTTTGGCGGATCCTCCGTTCAGGTCCGTCTCGGCCAGGGGCTCGTCGATCTGCTGGAGTACGGATACGATCGCGGCGTGCGATTCTTCGAGGCCGCCGACCAGTACGGTTCGCACGGGCTTGTGTCCAAGGCCCTGAAGTCGGGGGGCGGGACGATTGATCGCGACGAAATTATGCTCATGACCAAGATTAATATGGATCGCGACTGGCGCGGGCGTGTTTCCGGAGATCCGAACATCGCAGACGACATCTACGTCCGCCAATGCGTCGAGCGTTTCCTCCGCGAACTCGGCACCGATCATCTGGATACCGTCCTGCTCCATCACGTAGGCATCGGCGATGTGCGCGGGGACTGGAATGTTCAGTGCCGCGGGGCGATGGACGAGTTGGCGAAGATGAAGGAAGAGGGCCTGATTCGGTCTCACGGGACCAGTTGCCATGGCTTCCACGAGCTCAAGGTCGCCGCGGAGGAGCCCTGGGTGGACGTCGACCTGGCTCGGATTAATCCCTGGGGGCACAACATGGACACGCGTAACGTCAGTGCTGTCAAGGATGTGCTCACCAGTATGAAGGCATCCGGCAAGGGCGTGATCGGCATGAAGATCTTCGCTGCCGGCCTCCAGCAGATACCCGGCGACTCGACGGAGGCGAAGCGCCATCTCGGCCTCCTGTCTGCCACAGAATCGCCATTCCTCGACATTTTCACAATTGGCTTTGAGTCACGCACCCAGTTTGATGAAGTGATGTCCGTTTTGAACGAATTGATGGCTGTCAATGCATAGTTGTGCACGACGAAGGCCTCTTGCACGGCTACTCTCGACACTTCGTTGACTTCACGGTTGACGTGTCCGGGGGGAGAGAGCAGGTTCTCGCGAATTATAAACGAGTACTCCCGGCTCTGCCGGGTGAACGGTTGTGACTGGTAAACCATGAAACACATCCTGGTGATCGACGACGAACGAGACGTCCTGGAAGTTGTCCGGAGCGTTCTCAAGACCAAGGGCTACAAGATTCGCACTGCCGAGAGCGGTGAAGACGGTCTGCGCATGGCGGAAGACGACCGCCCGGATATGATCATCTGCGATCTCATGATGCCCAAGGTTTCCGGCCTCGAAGTTATCAAGCGCCTCAAGAAGCACCAGCGCCTTCGCACCGTTCCGATCGTTGTTCTGTCCGCCGTGGGGTCCGACGACGATCGCCCGGACACTTACTGGGCCAAGGGCCTCGGCGTGGACGAGTATGTCGCCAAGCCCTTCGATCCGCTCGATTTGCTGGGTCGCGTCGAGTACATCTTCCGCCGCCAGGACTATCGTTCCACCAGCGCCGACTTCGATTCGGAGGAAAGCGCAGCGGCCGTCAATCGCCCTAAGACGGTGTCGCCCGATGAACTCGAGAATGCAACCCCCGCCCAAGTGGCCCGCGCCTACGCAGAGGCCTGGAACGCGCACGATTTTGCCACCGAGTATCGCTGCCTGGATGCCGAAGTGACCGGCCAGCTCACGTTGAACGACTACATCGCCCGCCGGCACCAGACCTACCGCGAAGAGAAGGGGCACACACGCACGCAGACCATCACCAAGGTGCTCGAGGAGAAGGTCAGCGGAAACGTCGCTAAGATCATCGCCGAGCGTGAAGACAATATCGACGGGCGCGTCTGGCCAAAGATCGTCAACTACATGCTGAAGAAGACCCACAAAGGCTGGAAGATCATCCGCTACACGGAAAAACCCCGCGGTCGCCGCGATGCCGAAGGCGGCGATAGAGAGTAGCCACCGGCCGCCCTCCCTTCGATTTCAGTAATTCCTTTTACCAAACCGCTCCACCTTAGGGCGATTTCTCCCTTTATCCGTCCCGGGGGGCTCCCCCATGATTTCCCTCGAACGACCGCAAAGACCCCAATTCGAGGACTCAGCATGAGCACCATCGACCAGACGGCACTCCAGGCGCTCGCCAATCTTGAGCACGGCGATCCCCATCACATTCTGGGCGTCCACCCAGGAAAGGGCCCGAAGGGCAAGGAAGGCTTCGTCTTCCGCGCCTTCCACCCGGACGCCGTCGGCGTCGATTTGATCATCGACGGCCGGAAGAAGTCCCACGAGATGACCCGCATTCACGATGGCGGTGTCTTCGAGGTCTTCCTGGCCGAGGACGCTGTCCCCGCCGCCTATCGCTATCGATTCCAGTTCTCCGACGGGAACGATTGGATCCGCGAGGACCCGTATCGCTTCATGCCGACTCTCGGCGAGATGGACCTGTACTACGTCGGCGAAGGCCGGCACTGGCGCCTGTTCGAGAAGCTCGGCGCTCACGTTCGCACCGTCGATGGCGTCAAGGGCGTGTCCTTCGCCGTGTGGGCTCCGAACGCCCGCCGCGTCAGCATCATCGGCGACTTCAATCGCTGGGACGGCCGCCTGTGCCCGATGCGCAGCATGGGCTCGTCCGGAATCTGGGAGCTATTTGTTCCCGGGCTGGGCGAGGGCGAGATGTACAAGTTCGAGATCAAGACGGCTTCCGGCGACATCAAGCTGAAGCTCGATCCGTTCGCGTTCTACACGCAGCGCCGCCCGGAAACCGCCGGCATCGTCTGGCAACTCGGCAAGCACAAGTGGGGCGATTCCGGCTGGATGACCGAGCGCAAAGAGCGCGATCCGCTGAAGTCCCCAATGATGATTTACGAAGTCCACCTCGGGTCATGGATGCGCAGCCCGGACGATCCGGATGGCTTCTTGTCCTATCGAGACATGGCGCCGAAGCTGGTCGATCACTGCAAGCGCTACAATTTCAACTACGTCGAGTTCATGCCCCTCGCCGAGCATCCCTTCGACGGCTCCTGGGGTTACCAGGTCACCGGCTACTTCGCGCCGACCAGCCGTTTCGGTGATCCCGATGACTTCAAGTACATGATCGACCTGCTGCACCAGAACGGAATCGGTATCCTGGTCGATTGGGTTCCCGCGCACTTCCCGAAGGATGATCACGGCCTTCGCCAGTTCGACGGTTCGGCCCTTTACGAACACGCCGACCCCCGCCTGGGAGAGCACCGCGACTGGGGTACGTTGATCTTCAACTACGGCCGCAACGAAGTCGCCAACTTCCTGATCAGCAACGCGCTGTTCTGGCTTGAGGAGTACCACATCGACGGCCTGCGTGTGGACGCTGTCGCGTCGATGCTGTACCTCGACTACAGCCGCAAGGAAGGCGAGTGGGTTCCGAACAAGTTCGGCGGACGCGAGAACCTCGAGGCGATCGATTTCCTGCGCCGCCTGAACGAAGAAGTCCATGGCCAATTCCCCGGCGCGTTCACCGTCGCCGAGGAATCCACATCGTTCCCAGCGGTTTCCCGCCCGACGTACGTTGGCGGCCTCGGGTTCACGTTCAAGTGGAACATGGGCTGGATGAACGATTCGTTGCGCTACATCAGCAAAGACCCCATCCACCGTAGCTACCACCACAACGACCTGACGTTCTCGATGATCTACGCGTACACAGAGAACTTCATCCTGCCGATCAGCCACGATGAAGTCGTACACGGCAAGGGCTCGCTGCTATCCAAGATGCCCGGCGATGATTGGCAGAAATTCGCCAACTACCGCCTGTTCCTTTCCTACATGTGGACGCACCCCGGAAAGAACCTTGTCTTCCAGGGCTGCGAATTCGCCCAGGGCCAGGAATGGAAGTTTGACCGCAGCCTCGATTGGCACGAAGCCGGCCACGAAAACCGCCAGGGCATCGAGCGCTTCTTCGAAGATCTCGGCCGCCTCTATCACGGAGAACCGTCGCTGTGGATGCACGATGCGGAACCGCGCGGGTTCAGTTGGATCGATTGCAGCGACTGGCAGTCATCCTCGCTGGCATTCATTCGCTGGGGAGAGAACGGCGACCATGTCGTGATCGTCTGCAACTTCACCCCGATCGCTCGCCACAACTACCGCATCGGCGTTCCGCTCCCTGCGTATTACAAGGAAGTGCTGAACACCGACTCCGAATTCTATGGCGGCAGCAACGTTGGCAACGACGGCGGCGTGTGGTCCGAGAACTGGGCGCTGCACGGCCACTATCACTCGATCAACATCACCATTCCGCCGCTTAGCTGCCTCGTCTTCAAGCCCATGCGCGAGCAGGAAGAAAAGTAAGCGTGTAACATCACTGAATAAGAAAGGGCCGCCGAGTGTTTGCTCGGCGGCCCTTTGTGTTTCTGGTGGAAAACTCGTTTAGCTGATTTGCTGGAACATCAGTTCGAGAATCTTCTTTGCGGCATTCGGAATCACCGTTCCGGGGCCGAAGACGCCCACGGCGCCGGCCTCGTACAGATGATCGTAATCCTGAGCCGGGATCACGCCGCCGACGACCACAAGGATGTCTTCGCGATCGAGCTGCTTCAACTCCTCGATAACGGCTGGGACGAGGGTCTTGTGTCCAGCCGCAAGTGACGACACGCCCACGACATGCACGTCGTTTTCAACCGCCTGGCGCGCGACTTCTTCCGGTGTCTGGAACAGCGGGCCGATGTCGACGTCGAAGCCAATGTCGGCGAACGCCGTGGCGATGACTTTCGCGCCGCGATCATGGCCGTCCTGGCCAACCTTTGCGACCAGCATACGCGGCCGGCGACCTTCTGCGGCCTCGAACTTCTTCGCCAAATCCATGGCGCTCTGCATCTCGCTCATGTCTTTCGCCTCGCTGGAGTACACGCCACTGATGGACCGAATCGTCGGGCTGTAGCGTCCGAACACCTTCTCCATCGCGTCGGAGATTTCACCCACGGTCGCGCGCTTGCGTACCGCGTCGACGGCGACTTCGAGCAGGTTTCCGCTTCCTTCTGCCGCGCTTGTAACGGCTTCCAGGGCCGCCTTCACGTCGGCTTCGTCGCGTTCCGCACGCAGCTTGCGCAAGCGCTCGAGCTGCGACTTCAGTACCGCCGTGTTGTCGACTTCCAGAATGTCGAGCGGTTCTTCCTGATCGAGCCGGTACTTGTTCACACCGACGATCGTGTCCTTGCCGGAATCGATGCGCGCCTGCTTGCGCGCAGCCGCTTCCTCGATACGCATCTTGGGTAGTCCCGTCTCGATGGCCTTCGTCATGCCGCCGAGATGTTCGACCTCATCGATCAGCGACCAGGCCCGTTCCATCAGGCCCTTTGTCAGGGACTCAACGTAGTACGAACCGGCCCACGGATCGACGACGCGCGTGATGTTCGTTTCTTCCTGCAGCAGGAGCTGCGTATTGCGCGCAATGCGTGCACTGAAGTCCGTCGGCAACGCGATCGCTTCGTCCAGCGAGTTCGTGTGCAGCGACTGCGTGTGGCCGAGCGCCGCGGCGAGGGCTTCGACTGCCGTGCGCGCGACGTTATTGAACGGATCCTGTTCGGTCAGCGACCAGCCGGACGTCTGGCTGTGCGTGCGCAGCGCCATCGACTTCGCATTCTTCGGGTTGAACTGCTTCACGAGCTTCGCCCACAGCACGCGCGCGGCGCGCATCTTGGCGACTTCCATGAAGTAGTTCATGCCGATCGCCCAGAAGAACGAGAACCGCGGCACGAACGCGTCCACATCGAGCCCCGCGTTCACACCGGCGCGGATGTACTCGACACCGTCCGCCAGCGTGTATGCGACTTCCAGGTCCGCCGTCGCACCGGCCTCCTGCATGTGATAGCCGGAGATCGAAATCGAGTTGAACTTCGGCATGTTCTTCGACGTGAACGCGAAGATATCGCTGATGATTCGCATCGAGGGTGCCGGCGGATAGATGTACGTGTTGCGGACCATGAACTCCTTCAGAATATCGTTCTGAATCGTTCCGGTCAGCTTCTCCATCGGCACGCCTTGTTCCTCGGCGGCTACGATGTACAGCGCCATGATCGGAATCACCGCACCGTTCATCGTCATCGAGACCGACATGACATCCAGCGGGATCTGATCGAACAGGACCTTCATATCGAGGATCGAGTCGATCGCAACGCCGGCCTTTCCGACATCGCCGACAACGCGAGGATGATCGCTGTCGTACCCGCGATGCGTTGCCAGATCGAACGCGATCGAAAGGCCGCGCTGGCCGGCGGCCAGATTGCGACGATAGAATGCGTTCGATTCCTCCGCCGTGGAGAATCCCGCGTACTGGCGCACCGTCCACGGACGCATCGCGTACATCGTGGAGTACGGGCCGCGCAGGAACGGCGCCATGCCCGACAGGTAGTCGAGGTGCTGCATGCCTTCCAGGTCCGCCGCCGTGTAGAGCGGCTTCACGTCAATCTTCTCGGGCGTTGCCCATGTCTGGTCGCTACCTTCGGCCTTGCGCCAATCCTCCATCGACGCGCCGCCGAACTCGCCCAGGTCGTATGGCATCTCTGCAAAGTTTGGTTTCATGTATTGCTAACCCCTTCTGGTTTCATCCTCCAGGTTTCAGGCGAGTCCGAGCCGATCCTGCAGCGCGGAGAGAGTTTCCACAACGTCGGAGCGCACGTGAACGAAGCCGTCGACGCCGGCCGCTTCGAGCGCCTCGACGCTCTCCTTCGGATAGCCGGCTACGTAAACGAGCACATCCTTCTTCGCCGCTCTGACCTTTTCGACAATCGGCGGAACGACTTCCGGATAGGACGCGTCGTCGCTGCAAATCACGGCGACGCGCGAGCCGGAATCGAGGATCGCCTTCACGGCTGCGTCCGTCGAATCCGGAGCAGCCGCTTCCTCGACTTCGAAACCGCCCGCACCGAAGAAGCCGAAGCAGAATCCGGCGCGTGCCTTGCGCATTGCCAA
This sequence comes from bacterium, assembly GCA_020444065.1. NCBI lineage: Bacteria > bacterium. The sequence continues at coordinate 25,106 of JAHLLQ010000002.1, forward strand.
CGGTCCCATCGGCACAAGAAGAACCCGCGGGCGTTCCGATGCGCTGTTCGCGCGATGGCGAAGAGCTTCAAACGGCTCTGCTGCGCGATGTGCTTCGAGCTTCTCGATTGATTCCGCATCGCCACTCGCCGCGGCATTCAGCGCGGCCAGAACTTCGCCGATCGTCGCATTCATCGCCAACGCTTCCGCTGCGATTGCCACGGCTTCCGGCTTGGCTTCACGGGCCGCGTCGGTCAACTGCGCCAGCTTCTTCGCCAACGCTTCCTCGTCGCGGCCTGCACGACAGTTCTCGAAGTGCGCCTTGCGATTTGCCGCAACGGCAGCCCCATCCAACGGCGCCTTCTTCGGCAGCGTTTCCGTCGGATTCGGATAGTTGCTTGTGCCGACGATGGGATCGCGTCGTCCCGTGATCGCCTTGCGCTTCTTCGCAGCGGTATCTCGAATCGCGGCTTGAGGCGTGCCTGCTTTCAAAGCCGCTGCCAGGCCGCCGGTCTTCTCGACTTCGCGGAATAGATCCCACGCCGCCTTCGCGATCGAGTCCGTCAACGCTTCCACGTAGTAAGAACCGGCCGCCGGATCGACTGCCTTGTTTAGGTACGATTCCTCGCGCAGCACGATTTGCTGATTGCGAGCGATACGCGCGCTGAACTCGTCAGGCTTGCCCAGCACTTCATCGAACGGTGCCACAAACATCGACTGGCAACCGCCGACGGCGCCTGCAAACGCTTCGATCGTTGTACGCAGCATGTTCGTGTACGGATCGAAGACCGTCTTTGTGTGGCAGCTCGTGCGAACATGCATGACCATCTTCTGCGCTTCGGCGTCATCAGCGCCGAAGGCCGCAACAATCTTTGCCCAAACCGTACGCGCCGCGCGCAGCTTGCCGATTTCCATGAAGAGATTCGTCGAGACGCTGAAGTTGAACGCGATCGAACGTGCCGCGGCATTCGCGTCTATTCCGCGCTCGGTCAGCGCCCGCAGATATTCCGCGCCCGCTGCAATCGCGTAAGCCAGTTCCTGAACGGCCGAGGCGCCCGCATTGTGGTAGGTGCTGCCATCCACGGTGACTGTGCGGACTTTCGGACATTCCTTTGCGGCAAAGGCCGCCATCGCGTGCGCTTCGTTGAGCAATGCATCCAGGGCCGCACGGCTCTTGCCGCCGCGGGCCAGATCGCCCAACGGATCGCATTCGACGACGCCTGAGAGTGACTTGCGGTCGAGGCCCTTCGCATCCGCGAGCGCTACCAGCATTGCCAGCATCGCCGGCGCTGACGCACCCGCGCGAATCGCGACCGGCACTGCGGCCAGATCGACGCCTTCCAGTGCCGTCTGCATATCTGCCAGCGTGTGCAGGCAAACACCGCCGCGCCCAACGAGATCGTTGCCGTCGGGATCGACGCCGGCACGTGCCGCATCGTCGGGCCGCAGCCCTACTGCCGTCATGCCGCGCTCCAGCCCGCGACGGATCGTCGCGTTCGCGTCCGCCGGATCGGTCAGCACGCAATCCTGCCGCACGAGCCAGGGCTCCGCGACATTTTGCAGCGCATCCGTGCCGCGCGTAAACGGCGCTTGTCCCGGCAGGCCGCCAAGGTGCTGGACGCTGTCGAGATCCGGCCGCGCATAGAGCGGCTTCACAGCCAGCCCTTCGTGCGTGCGCCAGACCAGCTTTTTGTCAAAGTCTGCGCCCTTCAAGTCCTTCTCAACGACTTGGCGCCATTCCTCCAAAGAAGGCACCGGAAACTCGTTGTGAAGCTCCAACGCGGGAGCATGATACGACTGCTCATCTCCCACCGCTGGCGGTTCAGGTTTGTGAGTTGTCATCTTGCTGAGATACTCCTCTTTTCCCCGGATTTTCTATCCGCCGGACCCTATCCACGCCATCCGGGGGGCCACAAGTGGAAGTGACAGGATTCGCCGCGGGTGCCGCCACTGACAGACCAGCACCTTGACAGATGCCCCTGCCAGGCCCTTTGGTCTCGCTCCCAGACCGAAGGAGTTCCTCATGCCCCGAAACGACAGACCATTCCAGTATCGCGACAACGCGCTCGCCTGCGACGGCGTTCCGCTCTCGGACATCGCCGCCGAATTCGGCACGCCGCTGTTCGTCTACTCGGCGGGAACCATTCGCCGGAACTTCCGCCGCATCGCCAAGGCATTCGCCGCGGCCAGGCCGCTCGTCGCTTACAGCACCAAGGCCAACACCAACGGCGCGATTCTACGGCTCCTGGCGGCGGAGGGCGCCGGTTTCGACATCGTCTCCGGCGGCGAGCTGGATCGCGTCCGTCGCGCAGGCGTTGGTGGGGACAGGATCATCTTTGCAGGCGTGGGGAAGACGGTCGCCGAAATGCGGCAGGCTCTGAAGGCCGGCGTGCTCGAGTTCAACCTCGAATCCGCCGCCGAAGCGGAGCGTCTTAATGACGTCGCCGCCTCCATGAAGCGAATCGCCCCCGTTGCCATTCGTGTGAACCCGGACGTCGACGCGCGCACGCACAAGTTCATCTCCACCGGTCGTAAGGAAAACAAGTTCGGTCTTTGGCTGGAAGACGCCGCCCAACTTGCGCAGCGCATTCGCGACCTGCCGAACCTGCGCCTGGAAGGGCTCCACGCGCACATCGGCTCTCAGATTCTCGATGCCGAGCCGCACCGAAATGCCGTGGCGGTGCTCGACGAGTTCATCAATGGGCTGGCTTCTGAGGGAATCGAAGTGCACACGCTGAACTTCGGCGGCGGTTTTGGCATCGCGTACGAGCCAGGGCAGAAGGCGCTCGACCTGAAGGCCGTCGCACGAGAAGTCGTCGGCCTTGTGAAGCGCCACAACCTGAAGCTCATCCTCGAGCCCGGTCGTTCCATCGTCGGTCCGGCGGGAGCGCTGCTGACTCGCGTTGAATTCATCAAGCCGGGCCACGATCGCACGTTCGCGGTGATCGATGCGGCGATGACCGAACTGATTCGCCCGGCGCTCTACCAGGCCTATCACGAGATACTGAACGTCGATCGGCGTCGCGGAAAGACGGCCTTGATGGACATCGTCGGGCCAGTCTGCGAGAGCGCCGACTTCCTGGCTCAGAAGCGCGAGATGATTGCACCCAGGCCCGGCGATCTGCTGGCCGCGCTGGATGCCGGCGCGTATGGGTTCGTGATGGCCAGCAACTACAACTCACGTCCGAAGCCTGCCGAAGTGCTTGTCGACGGCGGACAGGCACACCTCATTCGTCGGCGCGAAACTGCGCGCGACCTGACAAAGCACGAGGTCGTGCCGGAGCATCTGCAATAGTAGGGGAGCTTAGGCCAGTTCGTCCCGCCAGTTTTCGATCTCGCGTTTGAGCAGACCAAGCTCTTCGCGCACGCGGCGGATGCGATCGAGTTGATCCTCGGAGAGTCCGGTCTCCTTGGCATCGAAAGTCGGCGTGGCGGAATCGACGCCGTCCGGCGGTTCCGCGTCGTCGAACAGGTCCTGGACCTTCTGGGACTTCTTGGGGCGCGTTACGGTGCGAGTTCCGCCACGGCCGCTGGATTTCTCTTCCTTCAACTTCTCCACGGCACCGGCGATTGTGTACTTCTCCTCGTACAGCAACTCGCGAATCCGCAGCAGGACATCGATGTCCTTCTGGCGATAGCGCCGTTGGTCGCTTCCGTCCTTCTCCGGAGCCAACTGCGGAAAGCGTGTTTCCCAGTACCGCAGCACGTACGGCTCGACTCCGATGATGTTGGCGACCTCGTTGATGCGGTAGAACAGCTTCTTCGGATACGTCGTCATCGCGGGGCGGACTCCAGAATTCTGTGGTCAGGCTAGTTATTGGGTCCCGGCGCCTTGGTTCTCAACGAAAAAAGACGCCCCGGGCGTGCCGGGGCATCGGAATGACGTGATTGACGACGGGTGTCGGGGGCTGACGAACGGCAAATCCCTCAAAAATCCGAACGCAGTCTTCTCCAGAATCGGAATCAGCTCACTGCCGCGACCTTCTCGTTCGCTTCCATGGACTCGCGGCTTGGACGGCGCCCCTTGCGGACGTCTTCCTCGAATAGCACTGCCAGACACGTCTCGCCGCCGACCACCTTCTGGCCGGGTTCGACCTTCACTGTCGCATCCAGAGGCAGGAACAACTCCACCCGCGAACCGAACTGGATCAGGCCGTAGCGCTCGCCGTGCTCCAGCGAATCGCCCTTCTTCACATCGCAGACGATCCGGCGAGCGATCGCGCCGGCGATCTGGCGGATGCCGAACACACCCTCTTCGCTCTCCAGCCAGATCGTGCACTGCTCGTTTTCCTCGCTGCACTTCTCGTTCATGGCATTCAGGTAACGGCCCTCCTTGCGGATGACCTCGATCACCTTGCCGGCATGGCTGGCGCGCTGGATGTGAACGTTGAAGATGTTCAGGAAGATCGCGACGCGCAAGGCCCGCCCGTCCGGCATCTGCTCGCAGGGCACCTCGATCACGGAGACCACCTTGCCGTCCGCCGGCGAAACCATTCCGCCCGGGATGTTTGGCACGCGGCGACGCGGGTCGCGGAAGAAATACAACACATAAAGCCCCAGGATGGCGAAAACGATCGCGAACGGCCAATAGAAGATGGCCGCGATGATCGTCAGCACCGCCAGGGGAACGAAGAACTTCCAGGCAGGAGCCGCGACATTGATCGCAGGCTCTCGGTGACTAGGCATGAAAAATCAACAGTCCTTTCAAACTCAGGTTCGGCCTGTGGGGCGAACCGGTACTCTCACGCGTCTAGCAATTGCTGGGCTAGAACAGGCTGGGGCGATGCGCAAGGCCAGGATGGGATGGCACTCGGCTGATGACTCGCCCGACCGCGCTGAGAACTAAATATACTAGTGTCAATGCGGTGCGAGCCCCCAGCATACGCTCCAAGTTCGGCTTTGGTCTCAAGAAAATCGAAACCACGCCTGGTAAAACATGATCCAAGCAGCGATCGAAATGCCGCAAAGACTGTGCAGGAAATCAACACGACGGAATTGACGGGTGCCGCTACGCAACTGGTGGATTTCATCCATGTAGGCCCCAATGGCCGCGATAACCCCAATAATCACAGCTCTCCAGGGGTGCCACGCAAGGATTCCGTCCCCAAACCACGAGTCCCAGCACCAATACGAGATCAGGAAGAGTCCACCGAACTCAATGTAGTGCGCCGATGCGCGGAATTTCCCATGGTGGCGATTTAGCCACTCGTAAATCTTGGGGCGGCTGCGCACCCGATCGATCCAGGCCTGCGTCTGAGCGCGTCCAAATGATCCAGATCCGAGGACCCAGATGATGGCACCAATGATGAGCAGAGCAACGGCAGGCAGCACGAGCGACTCCCAGTCAAACGTCCGAAGAAGCTAGGGAGCCCCGGCGCCTCACCTCAAGGGGTAATCCCCCCGCTGAACTTCTTGACAGTGTTCTCTGAAAACCGCCACGCAAACGGGAACTAGACCTGTGGGGTTTTGAGCGTTGATGATCTCCCGCCGCCGCCTGTTCCTGCTGATGATTCTCTGGCCGATTGTGGCGGCCATGGTGCTGGCTGCACCCATCGTTCTGAAGAACGGCCGCGTGCTGGACGGCCGCATCGTGGCTGTCAATGGCGACGTGGTGCAGATCGCCCTCGGCGACGAGACCATTCGCCTGCCCCGAGCCCAAGTCCGCGAGACGTCGCTCTTGAGCAAGAACCTGGAACAAGCCAACCGCCAGCACCTTCACCCCGCCGGAGAAATCCGCGCCGCGTGGGTGACGCGTTTCGAGTGGCCCGTGAAGAACGACCCCGCTGCCACCCGCGCCAACATCATCGAGTCGATGGAGATCCTGGCGCGCAACGGTTTCAACACCGTATTCTTCCAGGTTCGCGGCCAGGCCGACGTCCTCTATCCATCGCCCTACGAACCGTGGTCCCCGCTGATCGGCGGAGACCCTGGATTCGATCCGTTGGCGCTCGCGATCGAGGAAGCACACAAGCGTGGCATTGCCCTGCATGCTTACATGAATGTCTATCCCGTATGGCAGTGGGAAGAGGATCAGCCCTGGCCTGCCCGTGGAACGAAGCCCATCCACCCGTTCTATGTCGTGATGGGCAACGGCGGGCGGAAAGACTGGGGAATCAAACGCGCAGACGGGCAGCCGCCGGACTTTCAGGACATTGATCGTTATTTCTACTTCTCGCCTGGCAACCCTGAGGTCCAGGCCTACATCCGCCGCGTCGTCATGGACGTCGTGCGGCGTTACGATGTCGATGGCATCCACGTGGACCGCGTGCGGTATCCGCTGGCCGACACAAGCCATGACGACGTTTCGGAGGCACGCTTCAAAGGTGCCGGCAATCCGGAGAAGCTGGACTGGGAATCCTGGCAGCGCGACCAGGTCACGCGGCTGCTTGAGACGTTGAAAGCGCAGATCAATGAAGAGAAACCCGGCCTGCCTTTGACAGCGGCTGTTTGGGGCATCTGCGATAACACCCGTCTTCCCGGCTACAAGCAGTTCTCCTCCGGCTATCACCAGTTCTACCAGGACTCCCTTGGCTGGCTGCGTCGGGGAACGGTGGACGGCGTCTGTCCGATGATCTACTGGCCGGAGGCAAGGATTCCCGGTAAACCGGTATTTGGCGAACTGGCGCGGGATTTCGCCGGCGAAGCCTCGGGCATGCGAATCCTCCCGGGCATGGGCGGCAATCACCTGGATAGTTGGAGCGAACTCTCGCGCGAATGGCGGGTCGCCGATTCGACCGGAAACGGCGGATCGATCTTCTCGCTGACTCGGATGCGCCAGCACGACGGGAGCTATCCCGCGCTCTTCGGTTCGGCATCTTCCGGGCGAGGTGCATTGGCGACCCAGCGCACGCAACTCGCCTCTCATGTGCTCGTCACCGTAGTGGACGGTTCTGGCAATCCAGTCGTCGATGCCACCGTCCGCATGGCTGATCGCAGCAGCCCCGGCGTGACCGCCGCGGACGGCCGTTGCGCGTTTCTGGAAGTTCCGAAGGGCAAACCCCTCGCGATTTCAGCCTCCAAGCGCGGCAAAGGAACTGCCGCCGGCAAGGCACTGATCAATCAGCCGGGAACAGAAACGGTCAGGTTGGTTTTGGGGCAGTAGGGGGAAGAAGGGGCCTCACATCAGGCCCTTCACGAGATTCCCGACTGCGTTCCCGAACGTCTGGTACTCTCCAAACAGAACAAGTCCGCAGAGCAGCAGGAAGAAGAGAATCTTCATCTCCGCCCACCAGTCTTCCATCAATTCACCGCTCAGGAATGACCAGAAGTCGGGCTTCAACCAGAAGATGATGGATTCGAAGAAATCCCCCCATCCATCGAAGACGACCCACCCGATCAAAAAATAGACAGGGATATTCAGAATTGCGAGCGCAATCAAGCCTTCCAAATCGTGCCTCCTTTAGGATTTACTATCCCTACCCTCGCAGGCGGACGATATTCAAGACGCTCCTATCGCAGTGGCAGCACGAGGCGAACGATCGTTCCTACGCCCCTGGAGCTTTCTGCGCTCAAGCTCCCTCCCGCAGCTTCGACAAGCGAACGGCTGAGTGAAAGACCCAGTCCCGTTCCTTCCGGCCTTGTTGTGAAGAACGGATCGAACACCTGAGCTAGTGTGGCAGCGTCCATGCCGGGGCCGTCGTCCTCGATCTCGACGACAGCAGTGCGTTTCTCGCGCCGCGTTCGCACGGTGATGCGTCCGCCTTTCTCGCCCAGCGCATCGCTCGCATTCTGCAGGACATTCAGCAGCACCTGGCGCAGGCGATTCTCGCCAAACACGACACTCAGATCGCCCGTGCCACACAGCAATTCGATCTCGACTTGAGGCGGCAGCCCCTTGCGGAAGAGTTTCACTGTCTGGTCCGTGGCGGTGGCGAGATCGAGTGGACCACCCTCAGAGCGCGGCGTTTCGCGCCCGAAGTCGAGGAACTGATCCGACAACTCGCGCAGGCGAACCGTTTCTTCCTGGAGATCGCTCGACAACGCTTCCAGGCGACGGCGCGCTTCCGGATCCTTCACCTCGTGAATGGTGGCGGCCAGTTCCTCCACCGAGAGCTGAATAATCCCGAGCGGATTGCGGATCTCGTGAGCAATCCCGGCAGTCGCCGTGCCCAATGCGCGCAGGCGATCGCTCTGGTCGGCCATTCGTTCCGCCAGAACTGCGCGCTTGATCAGGCGAGATAGCGCCAACCACAACGCCACGATAAGCGCCGTTGCCAGCAGCGTTGCGACTGTCAGGCGACGAATCTGCTGACGACCGGGGAACGTATTGAGCCGCTCCGAAGTCAAGCGCAGCAGCGCGATCACTGTGCCGTCCTCTGAACGCAGAGGCTGGTAGGTTCGCTTCGTTCGATCCTCTCGATTGATGACATTAGAGACGCGCTGGCCGGTCGCGGCCCTTGCCATCAAGTCCGCATCCTCTTCAACGCCCGCCGCCATTGCACCATCCAGATGAAACCCCGATTCATCCAGCAGGAGCTTCCCGTCCAGCGAGAGCACCTCTGCGTTGAAAGTCTCAGCCCCTTTCGAGACGTCTGCGATCGATCGCTGCAGCGCATTGGCCGACGGAATATCCAACCCTGCGTAGTAGACGAGCGTCTCGATGTTCGTTGTTTCTGCCGTGGGATCGAAGGAGGCTTCGAGGATGAAGAGATTGCCGTACGGAATCGCACCGGCAATCAGCGCCGCTCCTGTTTCCAGACTTTCTTCCAGCAAGTGCTCTTGCGTACGAAGCACATTTCGCAGAATCGCCCACGCACCCAGATTCAGCAGCAGGAGCAGAATGGCGAGCACACCCAGAGCCACGCGAGCGACGTGTCCCGCATCGCGGCGGAACAGCTTCTCCTTCGGTCGGGGTTTGACTTCTTGGGGCACTCGGCGACCTTTCAGTCCACAGTAGAATCCATCATCGGTGCGATTTAGCAGCGGAACCAATCGAAAAGCCGCTCTGGTCAGTCGCTGTAAAGCTCCAGCGTCCGATCGATCATCGCGCGCAAGCTGAAGCGTTCTGCATCCGCGCGATTGTTGTCGGCCATCGCATGCCGGAGTTCCTCATTCTCCAAAAGGCGTCGACAGGCGGCCGTGAACGCCTCCACATCGCCGGGAGGTACGATCAGGCCGTTTCGCTCCTCGTGCAGCGCCTCACGCGCTCCTCCCACGTCCGTATGGACGATCGCGATGCCGGAAGCCATTGCCTCGATCGTCGCATAGGAGAATCCCTCCGAATTCGAGGACAAAACATAGATATCCGAACCGCACAACAGGCGCGGCACATCGTTGCGCAATCCAGCCAGGACCACGCGCTGCTCGAGGCCGTGACGCTCGATCGCCTTCTGCAGCAACTCCCGCCGATCGCCCTCGCCCGCGATCAGGAGATGCGCCATGGGGAAATCGTCCTTCAGCGCAGCCATCGCCTTGACCATTATCTCCTGGTTTTTCACGCGCGAGAGCCGTCCCGCCGCAAACAGAAGGAGGCTATCTGGCGGCAGGCCGAATTCTTCCCGCACCGCAGCGCGAGTCGCCTTCCGCTCGGGACAAGCGAACCGTTCCGTTTCGATCCCGTTGTAGATGAGATGAAGGCGCGGGATCTCCCACGGTGCCAGGGCCTTTCGTACATCCGCCGCGACCGATTCGGAAACCACGATCGTACCGGTTCGCAGTCGCGCGGCGATGCGTTCCGCGCGGACCTTCCCCCGGCCGCGAATGGAGTCGATGGAATGAACCTGGGCGAAGATCTTCGGCACGCGGGCCAGCCACGCGGCGAATGTCGCGGGGATGTTCTGGCGAAACTTGTGTGAGTGCACTACATCGGGCCGTTCCCGCCGGAACAACCGGGAAAGGCGCCAGATGTCTCGCGCACTGCGCCAGTGCCGCATCGGAAAGACGTCCACGCGTGCTCCCGACTCACGGACCTTTGCCGCGAGTTCGCCCTCTTCTTCCGTGCACAGGACCAATACCTCGTGGCCGCGGGCAACCAGTTCGGCCGCCGCGAGGACCTCGCCTCGCTGCACGCCGCCATGACTCAGTTTGTCCACGACACGGATGATCTTCATTCCTCAACGGAATCCCTGAACGCCAGACCGCGTCCAGCAGAAAACCCTATTTGACTACAGCCACGAACGTGAATCGCCCCCGGCTTGCACCGGGGGCGATTCGACAGGAGATGCGGTGGGTGACTTCAGGGATCAGTCAAACAGGCTGCGGCGACGACGCAGGAAGGCCGGCGTATCGTAGTCGTCCTCCTGGGCCTTTTCTTCGCCGACAGGGCTGTACTGCGGCACGCTGGGTGCCGGCTCGTCGTGGCGCTGGGCTTTCACGCGCGGCTCGTGGGAGGCGTGCTGTGGGTTCGCCGGCCGGACAGCCGGTCCACCGTTCACGCGGGGCCGGGCAACACGGATCGGAGGCTGCTCCGCCCGACGCGGACGCTCGGGCTCGGACTCGCCATCCTCTTCCATCATGCTTTCCAGGGCCTCACGAAGGGAGGATTGCTTCGGGCGCTCAGGCTCGACGCGCCGCGGGCGGGATTTTGGAGATTCTTCCCGAAAGATCGGATTATCGTCGAGTTCATCCTCGACGGAGATTTCTTCTTCCATCTCGGCCATCGGAGCCGGCGTGTCCGGCTTGGTCAGGCGAGACGGCGGGGCAGTCGGCGCGGACTTGAATGCTTGCTCCAACTCGCGCCGGCGATGGAGCTCATCGCTAAAACCCGTGGCGATCAACGTCACGCGCATCGAATCTTCAAGCGACTCGTCGATCACCGCGCCGAAGATGATCTCCGCATCCGGATCGGCCGCTTCGGCAACCAGGTTGGTTGCTTCGCTGACCTCGGCCAGAGTCATGTCCGGGCCGCCGGTGATGCAGATCAGGACGCCCGTGGCGCCGTCGATCACGACCTTGTCCAGCAGCGGGCTGTTGGTGGCCTTCTTGACCGCTTCCGTGGCGCGGGACTCGCCCTTGCCAAGGCCAACGCCCATCACGGCGCCACCGCGGCCGCCCATGATCGTGTGGATGTCGTTGAAATCGACGTTGATCAGGCCCGGTGTCGTGACCAGGTCGCTGATCGAAGCGACCGCCTGGCTCAAGACCTTGTCGGCGGTCGCGAAGGCATCCTTCATCGGAACCTTCGGGCCGACGACCTCGAGCAGGCGCTCGTTGTTGATGACGATCATCGTGTCGGAGGCGTCGCGCAGCTTCTCGAGGCCTTCGAGGGCCGACTTCGTGCGGCGGGGGCCCTCAAACTTGAAGGGCCGCGTTACGACGGTCACGGTCAGGATGCCAAGTTCCTTGGCAATCCGGGCGATCACGGGAGCGGCGCCCGTACCGGTGCCGCCACCCAGGCCGGCTGTCACGAACACGATGTCCGCGCCTGTCAGCGTCTCGATCATCATTTCGCGGGCGTCTTCCATACAACGTTCGCCCAGCGACGGATCGGCGCCGCAGCCACGGCCCATCGTCAGTTCAGCGCCGATCTGGATACGATTCGGGCACTTGCTGCGCTTCAGAGCCTGCAAGTCGGAGTTGATAACGAAGAATTCGACGTTCTGGAGGCCCAGGTCGAACATAGAATCGACGGCATTACAGCCTCCGCCGCCGACACCGACAACTTTGATTCGCGCGAACCCTGCGGGCTCGTCTTCAAGAACAAATTCTGGCATGGTACTCTCCTCGGGAGCGGGAAGATTTCGAACAGGATCGGGGAATATGGAACAGGTGCTGCCCGGTGCAGGGAAGTTCGTCTAGTTGGCGATGCCTCCTTAGAAAAATCCCAAGTGGAAGTCAGACCTTGACCACACTCGTTTCGAAAAGGGCACGGAGGCACCCAACAGTGTCAAGTACTTGTTGCGAGAAATTGGCGGAAAAAGCCGTCAATCCAATGAGAACGCAAATTCGGAGCACAAATCCCGCTTCGTCCCTGCGAATACGGCCTTCAGTCGGCCTGGCAGTCTGCCATCAAAAATTCGCTCAGATCCGATAACCTTCGGCTGAATTCCTGGCTGGAAATGAACTCCTCACCCGTCTTGAACTTGGGCTGTCCCTTCAAGCCTTGTCCCTCGTAAGTCGTCACCCAACTCGAAACCAGAATCTCGCGCGCCCTCGTCTCCCAGTTCTCCGTCTTCTCCTCAGGGGCGCCTGCAAGCAGCCGATTGTACCTTTCCTCCAGGCGATCCACCTTCGGCGTGATCTTCCATCCATAATGGCTGGGCAAGTCGGAGTCGTCATAAGTCAGGTTGTAGCCCTTGCCATCCCGAACCATGTAGAGGGGCCGATTCGTCTGCAGTTCATAGAATCTGGCCAATTGACCATCCGGCAGGAGAGACTCTCGCAGATAGGAGATCGCGGCGGGGATAGGCTGAAGATACTTCGGATCGCCGGTCACCTCGTAGATGTCCATCAGCGTCGAAATCGCTTCCTGAGTTTCATCGGAGGCGACGGCGGGCGGTTCGAACTTCCGTGCCCAGACGGGGATCATCTCGAAACTGTACTGCTGGGCCCAACCCCGCTGCGGGGCGGGCAGTTGGGCCAGGATCAGAAAATCCCCCAGCCGGCGAAGGGACTCCAAAAACTTCGGATTCTGACAAATCCGGTAGGCATCGATCAGGGTATCGGCGGCATAGCCCGCCACGTCATCGTTCAACGTGTAAAGATCCCAGTACTCCTTGATGCGACCTTCCGTTCGCCAATCGTAGTCGGGAAACGCTGCAGGCACGATCGGCAAGTCTTGAGCAACTGGCTGGTCCCATCCCTGGGGGAAGGCCCCGTTGGGGAATTGCGCCTTCATAAAGGCATCCAGCGCGTATTGCGTCGCCTCATGGATTTCCTCGTTCTTGAAATCGGTGGCCTTGTCCATGTGCATCATGAACTGAAGGGCAGATTGTGTGACCCCATCGTCCAGGCTTGTGTTGTTTTTGCCGTGCCCTTTCCCATTGCGATAGTCTGCGGAGCGATTTCCTTGCGGATCGAAATCGATCTCTGCCGCCCAACCGCCGGATTTCAACTGTCCATAGATCAGCGCCCTCGCCGCATCTGTCGCCGCCTCCATGTAGAATGGATCGCCCGTGGCTTCGTAGGCCTTCAGGAAAGCCATTCCAACCATCGGCGTTCCCGGCGGTTCTACCCACGCCTGGTCCTTTGTGGCTTCGCCTTCTCCAAGGCGGGTCGTGAAGTCCGGACTGTAGTAGTAGACGTAGCCACCATGACTGGAAGCCTTGGCGTAAAAGACCGTCGCCGCCTTCTTCATCGTATCGCGAGCTTCGACACAGAGGTCTTCCCGCGGGATCTGCGAGAAGCCTCCAAGTGGTAGACAAAGCAAGATGAAGATGAGAGAACGGCGGACGAGATGGAAGGACACTTCGAAACACTCCTGATGGGCTTCGCGGCGGGATCGCCACTTAGTCCTTCATAGACGTTGAAGGAGGTCCCCTTCAAGGCTTCATTCGGCCTTCAACTGTACCCACGCCGGCTCGCTGCGGTGCCCTGTTCGCCATTCGTACCAGTAGAGATCTTCGCGCAGCACATCCAGCTTCAGCCAGTAGTCGCCCGGTTCGGCGGGGGAGGGCAATTCACCTGTGGCAGTTCCCTCTTCGCCAGGCAGCAGATTCTCCGGCAGTTCGAGTCGCCCCAGTTCGTGCAAGAATGTCGTCTTGTCGGCGGCGTAGAGTTTCACCCCGACCCGGAAGGGATTCGCGCCTGTCCGCACCCATTGTTCGCGCGTCGTATTGATCGTGTCCGCTTCGATTCGAAGGCGATCCTTCACTCGTTCCACTCGCACGTCGCGGATCTGCCGAACGAGGCGCTCGTCCTTCGCATCGCGTGCCCCGCGGCTGCTGGCCCATTTCTGCGAGTCGTCGAATTTCGGAATCTGAGGTTGGATCTCAAGCACATCGTCCACGCCGAGCTCTCGCGTCATGCGATACACATCCGGCACCTGATGTTCGTTGTGCGCAAAGACGAGCATCTGCCACACCAGCCGCGGCGTCTTGCGCCCGGCGGCTCGACGCGCGGCCACCAGCGCCTTCACATTTTCCAGCACAACGTCGAGTTTCCCGCGACGCCGATATTGCTCGTACACTTCCTGCGTTGTTCCATCCGCAGCGATGAAGAGTTCATCCAAACCGCTGCGGACGAGACGCTGGATTGTATCGTCTTTCAGCGGCATCGACAGATTGCTAGAAATCCGCGTCGCGATCTTGTACTTCTGCGATGCCAGCTCGATCATCTCGGGCAAGTGCTTGTTCAGCATTGGCTCGCCGTAACGGTACAACTCCAGGTACAGAAGCGTCGGCCCAAGCTCCTCCAGCAAACGCTCGAAGTGTTCCATGCTCATCATGCCCCGTGGATGAGTCAGACTCTCCGTCCCGGCCACGCAAAACGGGCAACGCAGATTGCAGATGTTCGCCACGTCGATATTGGCGATGATGGGCATGTACGGAATCGTCTCGCACGGTGTCGCGAGATGTCGCTGCAACTGGCGGTAGTTTTTGTACTTCGTTCTCCACAACTCATCGCCGCGAGACTTCCACCACAGCCGCGGCGTGAAGCCCTTCAGGCGCCAGCGCACGACCTGCATTCGATCGATCAGAGGCACGGGGCAATTTGTGCAGATGGGAAAGACTTCCGGCGTGGCCTCCGGCGTCTGACCGGCGGCCTCTTCATTCAGATACCGGCGCGTCGCCACGTACGGCGCCGAGTTCCAGATTTCATGTACAGACGAATCGAACGCGTTTTGGACTTCGAACTCGCCATAGGCGCAGGAGCACGGTTCGACGTCGCCGTTCCAACGCACCGAAACGGCCGCCCACAACTTATCGCAGAAATACGAGTCGGGCTGAAAAACCTGCGTCAGCTTCCGGCGCCAGTCCATGAAGTCTCCTGGGGGCGCCAAGCCTCGGCTCGGCGTCCACGCTACTCGGACAGCTCGTTCATCATGTAGCTCACAGCGTCCGTGTACGTGATCCGGGCGTCCTTGATGTGCTTGGTCAACAGGAAGTTCTGGTGCAGGCCTTCGACGACGAACTCCATCATGACCGGCAACTCGGCGTCCGAAGTGTGGAAACCAAGATCTTTCGTGATCTTCTTCAGCCCCTTGATTTCCTCCAGCGCCACCTCGTAGTCGCGCTGGCTCATGTCGCTGGTTAGGTGCAGCCGATTGCCTTCCTCGAACCAATCGATGATCGGCTGGAATCCGGTCCAGTCCGCGTTGCGATCCCTGCCGGGCTTGTAGTTCGGCAGCACGCGGCTGTTGAAGAGATGCTTCATCGCGCGCCCGATCAAGTGCAGCGCCACATTCGCCACGCCTTCCTGCTCGCCCTTGTAGACCAGCTCGATCTTGCCGGTCAGTGCCGTGATGGACGAGAAGAGATCGCTGATCCGGGCAACCGTGCTGCTCTCATTGTGCAGCAGCGCACGCGCCTCTGCCGTCGAGTACACCGTTTCGAGATAGGAAATCGCCATGCGGGCCGACACGCCGCTGGACTTGTCCACGAAATCCGAATGGCGCGCCTCAACGGCGATCTGCTCGATCGCCTCGCGAATCAATTCCGGAACCTGCACATTCGAGTCGCGATCCGTCCAGGCTTCCTGTCGCGTGATGGCCTTCGCATGCTCCAGGTCTTCCGGATAGTGCGTTAGGATCTGCGCATCGATGCGGTCCTTGAGCGGCGTGATGATGTTGCCGCGGTTGGTGTAGTCCTCCGGGTTCGCCGTGAAGACCAGCACCAGGTCCAGCGGCAACCGGACGGGGAAGCCGCGAATCTGGATGTCCTTTTCTTCCAGGATATTCAGCAGTCCGACCTGAATGCGTGCCTGCAAATCCGGCAGCTCGTTAATCGCAAAGATGCCGCGATTCGTGCGCGGAATGATTCCGTAATGAATCACTTCCTCGTCCGAGAAATCCAGCTTCCGCGCCACGGCCTTGATTGGATCGATGTCGCCGATCAGATCCGCGATCGAAACGTCCGGCGTCGCCAGCTTCTCGTGATAGCGGGCGTCGCGCGTTACCCAGTCGATCGGAGTCGAATCGCCCAACTCCTCGTTCATCTCGCGGCTGCGCTTGGTCAGCGGATGGAACGGATCCTCGTTGATCGGGCTCTGGTGCAGAATCGGCATCTTCTCGTCCAGCAGCCCGACGAGTTGGCGGATGATACGAGTCTTCGCCTGACCGCGGAGACCCAGCAGCAGGAAATCGTGCTTCGACAGCACCGCCGAGACAATCTGCGGAATCACCGTCTTGTCGTACCCAATGATGCCCGGGAAGAGGTCCTCGCCCGCACGCAGCTTGCGGATCAGATTCCGCCGCATCTCCTCCTTCACCGAAACCGGCTTGTACCCGGATTCCTTCAACTGACCGATCGTCTTTGGGAGCGCAATCATAGAGCCTTGATCCTGTTCAGGTTTTGCCCCCAACCGCCGCCCCGGCGGGGACACCCCCCAGCCATGCAGAATCCGGGCCACGCCTATTGGCTCCGAATTGACAGCCTGGCCGCTTCCCCCCCAATCCCCTTGCCATTCCCCGCACCCCATTCCAGTATCCTGACCGCGCGGCTGGAGGAGCCGTGCATTTTGGAGGAATATGAGAGGATGAGGAATATCCAATGAAGAAGATTTGTCTCCCCATCGCCGTCGACTGCGGACTCGACAGCGAAATCTCCGGCCACTTTGGCTCGGCACCCATGTTCATTCTGCACGATGCGGAAACCGACCAGACCGTCGCGCTCGAGAACGACAACACCCACGACGAGCACGGCCGCTGCCACCCCGTGAAGACGATGCGCGCCCACAACATCGACACGCTTGTTGTCGGCGGCCTCGGGCGTCGTGCCCTCGCGAACATGCGCGAAGGCGGCGTGCGCGTTTTCCAGGCTGTTCCCGGCACCGTGCGCGACAATCTGGCAGCCCTGAAAGCCGGCCAACTCGCCGAATTCGACGACCAGGCAGCCTGCTCCGGGCATAGTCACTAAGACTGCGATCGCTTCAGTCTAGTCTTCTCTTTGCGCCTTGCGCATCACGCGAGCGATGGACTTCGCATCGTCCGGGTTCACGTCCGGAACGGCGCCGAGTTCATCGTACGCCGGAATCCGCCACGCCCGCCGGCCGAGGAGAAGGTAGAGCCACTCCGCTTGCGTCAAACCGATTCGCGTGTAGCCGCAGCGCTGCAAGTGGTCGCGGAGGCGCATTGCCTGGAGCAACGACCAAAGCCAGAGCAGTACGTACCCAATGAGAAGGATGCGAATGATCTTCCAAGGCGACATCAGGAACGATAGGAAATTCGTGTAACGAGTTGGATAGCGCTCCCATAGCACTTGCGGAGCAATGAGTGAAATCGTCGCAACTGGCGAACTCCTGATTCGGCTCCATACGACCGCATGATCAGGTTTGCGCGCGCGCCACGCGTTCAGCAAGTCGCCCGCCGTCATACCGCTGGTATCGAGAGGGAATCGCGCCGCTTCAATTGGCCAGTCCTCCTCCGGGAGATCATCGAGAAAGGACGGGCCAATACCGGGGGCCTCGCCCTGCAGCACCGCGCTCAGCAAATCCATCATTTCCTCATCGCTATTCAGTGTTCGTGGAGGGAGCGGCACCGCCGCGAGATTCTGATAGGTCTTCGTATAACCCAGCAGGCCGTCCAGTTTCGAGGCACGAATCGCAACGTCGACATCGTGCAGATGAACCCACAGCAACGATTCTCCCGTTGGCGGCGCGACCGGATTGATTTCGATCTCGGCGATTTCTTGCTCTGCCACACGGCTCATGTCGACATAGCCAAGGTAGCTGAGGATTTGTGATTTCCTCTCGTATACTGGCCAGCCCGTATCACGATCGCGCAGCCGCACGAGTGCAAAATCCTTCTCATTCCAGATGTCCGGCGTTCGCAGTATCCAGAGTCGAATGGCAGCGCAACGATTCGGTTTCAACTTCGGCACCGAGAGCTCAAGCCCCTGCGAAGTCAGCCTGTCTTCCAACCATACTCGCTCGGAGTCCCAAATCGGCCCCAGATTCGGTCCCAGGATGTAACGTGCTCCACCCTCAAGCGCAATGGCGGCTCCGAGGATTCTCAACTCACGCCCGCCCGGCAACGCGATTGGGGACTCCCAATCCGCGACAAGAACTTGATCTTGAACGCCATCTGGATAATCAAGATCCCAGCGTGATGATTGCCAGATTCCACTTCGATTGTAGACGAAGCTCGGATCCGAGGCGGACCATCTGTACTCGTGCTTTCCCGCTAGTTCCCAGGAAACAATGAGGCGGTCCGGTTGCTTTGAAGAATCGTACGGTTCCACGAAATGCGGATTTCGCACCATGCTTCGACTGAACACCGGCGTGTGGGGCTGGACAATACGCATCGCCCATGGCGTCGCCAGAAGCGCGAACGCAAGAGCAGTCAACAACAACGCCACACGCATGGAGTTGCTGCTCGTCAACAGTGCCCAGACGATCGCGCCGCGTTTCATGAGTCAGGGCTCCTCCGCCTCGCGCATCACGCGCGCGATGGACTTCGCATCGTCCGGGTTCACGTCCGGAACGGCCCCGAGTTCATCGTACGCAGGAATCCGCCACGCCCGCCGGCCGAGAAGAAGATAGAGCCACTCCGCCTGAGTCAAACCGATTCGCGTGTAGCCGCAGCGCCGCAAGTGGTCGCGGAGGCGCATCGCCTGGAGCAACGACCAAAGCCAGAGCAGTGCGTACCCAATGAGAAGAATGCGAGTGATTTTCCAAGGCGACATCAGGAACGATAGGAAGTTCGAGTACCGGGTTGGATGGCGCTCCCAGATCAAGCCTGGCGCGGCAAGTGACACCCAGGGAAGCAAGTAGTTGGCGCCCCGCACCCACACAACGGCATGCTCGGGATAGCGTGCCCGCCACAGATTAAACAAGTCCCCCGCCGTCATGCCGGTTGTATCGACAGGATTTGTCAGCACTTCATCAGGCCACTCCTCTGCAGGGAGAGCCTTCAGGAAGCCCATCGGAGAGGAGACATCTGCCTGCAACGTGGCGCTCAGTAGATCCTCCAGTTCCCCCTCCTCGCGCAGCACACGCGAAGGCAATGGCACATCGGCGAGGTCCTCGTACGTTTGTGTGTAGCCAAGGAGTCGGTCGAGCCGATTCGAGGCGATGGCTACATCGGCGCCCTCCAGGCTGACCCAGAGGAGAGAAGGGCCGGAAGGCGGCGCGACGAGATGACAGTCAACCTTGAGGATGGCATTCTCCGTCTTGCCCTTCAGGTGAACGACACCGTGACGGGAATGCAAGAATCTCCTTCCTTCGTACATCGGCCATCCCGTCTCGCGATCGCGCAATCGAATGCACGTATAAGATTGTTCGCGCCAGAGTTCGGGTGTTCTTTGAAGCCACAACCTAATCGCAGCACTGTGATTCGCGTAGTGACGAGGCGGCGCGAGCGTGAGTCCATCCGATGTGAGTCGAGCATCCAGCGCGGACCTTTCGGAATCAGAGAGCGGATTGAGATCGGGCCCGAGCAGGAGAGTTTCGCCATGCTCATACGAAATCGCGGCACCGAGGAACTCCAGGCATCTACCGTCGGGCAGGGTTATCGCAGGCTTCCACTCCTCCAGGTAGACGCGCTTCTGAATACTCAGTGGCCTCTCTTCTAGTCGGCTGAACTCACCAGGGTAGCTGTTGGTAATACCACGGCGCGGGCCATGGCCCCATGCCCCGGACGAGTACTCGAACCGCCCCGTGGGCTCCCACGAGACGAGCAGTCCTTCCTGCTGTTTCGGTTTGCGATAGGGTTTCACGAAGTTCGGATTTCGCACCATACTTCGACTGAACACGGGCGTGTGCGGCTGGACAATACGCATCGCCCATGGCGTCGCGATGAGGGCGATTGCAAGAGCTGTCAGCAGCAGCGCCCCACGCATCGAGTTGCTGCTCGTCAACAGCGCCCAGACGATCGCGCGGCGTTTCATGAGTCAGGGCTCCTCCGCCTCGCGCATCACGCGCGCGATGGACCTCACGTCGTCCGGGGTCACGTGCGGCACGGCGCCGAGTTCATCGTACGCCGGAATCCGCCACGCCCGCCGGCCGAGGAGAAGATAGAGCCACTCCGCCTGGAAGAATCCCATCCACGCATACCCACGATTGCGCAGGTGATCGTGCAACCGCTTCGCCTGAATCAACGACCACAACTTGAGCGCGCCAAGCAATCCGCCGAGAATGGCGAGGATCAACCAGGCGTTGGAGGAGGCACGCAAGGCTTGCGAACGGAATGTGGGAGATCTATCCCACATGTACTGTGGCGGCGTCAGTGTAACATATGGCTTTGATCGCGTTTCGTTTGCCCATAGAACCGCGTGCTCAGATGAATACTGGCTGCGCCATATCCTGAGTAATTCACCTGCATTCATTCCTTTCGTATTGAGTGGCCAAGTCTGCGCTGCCGGTCCGACTGGGGCCAGTCCGGACAGGTGCTGTCCGTCTATCACCACCCTCGACTCGAGCGCAGCCCCGAGAACTTCTGCGAGATCAGGCATTCCATTCAGGCTGTAAGTTGGAATCGCTACCGCAGCCAAGTCTTCGATAGAATGCGATGTTCCTAAGAGCTTCTCCAGGTCAGGAACGGGAATCTTCAGGAATCTGTGGCTCTTGTCGAACTCAAACTCGTATTCAGAAACCGTCTCGGGGTCGCCTTTATCGAAGATCCACCACTCTTCGGCTGACATTGAATACACCTGCGAACTGCCATCCTGGAAATGTGCAATCAGCCTCGGTGAACGGCTTCCCTCGATCCGTGGTGGCCGATCAATGGCGACTGCGAAGCTCCCTCTTGCTGTCGTCGAGCCTTGGTTCTCATCAAATATGTGCAGCCAACCATTCTCATCGGGATAGATGACATCCTCGAGTATGACCTCCGCACCATCCACAATCGCACGAGAACCGGGTGCCCCTCCCAAGTAGTAGGAGGTCGGCGGTGGAACAGACTCGAGCCAGAGAGTCAGTGGACCGGGCGGTGAGACCGCGTAGTCGAAGCCGGCAGTCCTGATCTCCACCCCATCGGAACTGGTTTCGACAAGAGACCAAGGACTACCAGCCAACTCATATCCGTTTGCGGTGTCCCGGAGCGAGGCACGACTGCAATGAGTTACGAACTCGCCCTTCGCCTTTGCCCAGAACTGAAATCGGGCATATGAGAAGGGATTCGGTGATTGCGCCAGATTAGCAAGGCCGACTAACCCGAAGTCTGCAAGCCGGGCCTTGGCGTCTTCGGCACGAATTTCTTGCAGCTCCGGATCCAACCAGATTGGTTCATGGCCAGATGTCCGAGCCACAGCGACAAGGATCTCCAGTTCACCATCATTTGGCATCGAGATCGTGGGAGCCCAGTCTCGTGAGAACACTTCATCTTCCCGATGGATGTATCTCTGCGACCAATGCGACCGAATGATGCTCGTCCAAGGATGTTCCGGATTTGCGCGATACGCCTCGCGCCCCGTTGGTTCCCACGTGACAACGCGTGCAGTCTGATTGTCGACGAATCTCCCCTCTGCGAAGGATGCGTTCCGCACGTCGTCATGCGGGAAAGCCGGAGTGTTGGGGCTGAACATCGGCAAGAGGGTCGGCAACATCAAGGCGACCAGCGCCAGCAGACATAGCACCCCCGCGACCCACAATGGCCCCCGTCCACTCAGCAATCGCCTCATTGAAATGAAGAACCCTCGGCCAATGGAATGGACCAATTGACCAAGGGTTCATGTGCGGTCGCAAGGTGGATTCGCGGGCGCGTGGGCTACCGGACGATGTGACAGCCTCCGCCGCCGTTCTTCTCGAAGTAGCGCTGGTGGTACTCCTCGGCTTCCCAGAACGTCGGGGCCGGCTCGATCACGGTCGTGATCGTGCGGTCGCCGAACTTCCCCGATGCGGCGAGTTCTGCCTTTGCAGCTTCAGCCGCCTGCGCCTGGGCATCGCTGTGCGTGAAAATCGCCGACCGGTACTGCGAACCAACGTCCGGACCCTGGCGATTCAGCGTCGTCGGATCGTGCAGGCGGAAGAAGTAATCCAACAACTCGGCGTAGCTGACCTTCTCCGGATCGAATGTCACCTCGACCGCTTCGGCGTGCCCTGTGCCATCGGTGCAAACCTGTTTGTAGGTCGGATTCTCCGTGTGCCCGCCGATGTACCCGACGCGCGCATCAACCACGCCATCCAACTCGCGAATCGCCTGCTCGACTCCCCAGAAGCACCCCGCTGCAAATGTGGCCTTCTCCATGGTCGCGATGTTCCTTTCCATTTGGCTGGCAGCATCCGGAGCGAAATTCGTGCGCAGATGGATTCGCTCCGGAAACTCCAGCACGCGACCTCAGTCGCCCACGAACATCCAGAAGCACCCCTCGTATGTCTGCGCGCCGATCGTCACGACGCCGCTGATCACATCAAGCGATACTTCCAGGAGCGACGAGTCGTACAGATGCGACGCCTTCAGCGTCAGCGGTATGTTGGCGTACGGTGCGCTGGCCTTTACGCGCATCGGCATTTCCAGCACGGGCGCACTGCCGATGTAGCCGGTCGGTTGGATCCACTCGAAGCGCACTGAACCCGAATCGTCCGGGAACGTGTCCGGGCCAATTGCGTAGATCGATCCCGTACCCAGACTCGACGTCGGGACAGAGACAATCTCCAGAACGGCCGGATCGTATTCGAGCTCGAATCCCAGGTTGCCCATGTCGTCCGCGCCATCGATCAAGAGCGACAGTGTGAACTGCCCGCCCGGCACGGCCTGCGTGCTGGCGATTGTCACCGTCGTTGGCCCGCCGCCGCGCGCAACCGGCGGCACGTCGCGACGAACCGCAACCTGGACCTCTGTCGGGTCGATGTTGAAGCCATACATGTAATCCAGCGGCACGGTCCGTGGTTGTTCCGCATCGCCGATCATGAACGTCAAACGCTTGGCATTCGACGAACCGGAAACATTGCGACGGTAGATTTCGTAGCCTTCCGAACGGTTCGAGGCGAACACGATCGCGTTGCCATCCCACGTCCAATCCGGCCCGACATCTTCCGCGGCATCATCCGTGAACGCGGCAAGACCCGTCCCATCCGCGCCGATCGTGTAGATGTTGCTGTTGCCGTCGCGGTCGGAGACGAATGCGATCGACTGCCCGTCGGGACTCCAGGCGGGGGAGTGGTTCGAGCCCGTGCCATCGGTCAGCTTTGTCGGACCTGTACCGTCGGCATTCATCAGCCAGACATCCCGATTTCCGCCGCGATCGCTGTCGAACGCTATCCGAGATCCATCCGGTGACCAGCGCGGATGCAAATCCTCCGCGGGGTCGTTCGTCAGTCTTGTCGGATCGCCCGGCGCGGCAGATGCCTCGATCCTCCAGAAGTAGTCCGGCCGCGCTTCCCAACCCGTTGATGGATTGTAGAGGTAGTAGCGGTTGTCCGGGCCGGACGTGCCTGTCGATAGCATTGGTGTCGAATCCTGCACGTACGTCATCGCGACAGCAACCTGGCCACTGACCGCGATGGGCGAGATCGGCACATCGACCCAGCCGAAGCTCGTCGATGCAACTGTGCCGCTGGTGAGTACCGCGCCTGGTTCCGTCGCCCCCATTTCAAGGACGCTCCACTCGAAGCCGGCCGAAGATGTCGAAACGTAGAAGTGCAAATCCGTCAGGATCAGTCCATCCGCATCAAGAACCGTCGCAGCCGAGTATCCCGTCGGGTACGAATCCCAATCGCCGAAGTCGCCCGTGGAGTTGATCAAGCGAATGTCGGGACTTGCGGGATCGACGTTGGTCTTGTAGAGCTCCGCATTCCCATCGCGTCGCGAGACGAAGACGATGTCGTTCGTCGCGCCGCTCCAGTCCGCCTGCGTATCTTCGGCGGGATTCCCTGCAATACGCATCAGACCTTCCGTTTGGAACGAATCCATCCAAAGATCGGCAGAACCTTCGCGATCGGAAACAAACAGTGTTCCCAGGCCTTGTGGCATGGGCGCCGGCCAGTAGTCGTCCGCCGTGTTCTGAGTGATCTGACGCGGCACTGGATCTGTTGGATCGAGGAAGTAGGCGTCGCGTTGCGTATCCATTCCAGAGGCGAAGATGACGCCGTACTCGCGCGGCAATTGAACCTCATCGACAGGGCCATACTCTGACGTGTTGCCATCGGGATGAAGGGCGACGGCGTGCAGTTGCTTGCCGGCAGGGATCTTCGTCCTCAGATAGAAGTTGTTTCCAAGGAACGGCGTGCGGCCGAGCATCTGATAGCCTTCATCATCTCGATCGGCAAATACCTCAACCCAACTCCCATCCGGTGGCGCCGGATTCACCACGCCACCGAGGGCGTGGCTGTCGGGCGAGACGTTCGTGATCACCGGCATTGGAATCTGATTGTTTCCACCGGCTGACAATCCAATCGCCGCGCCACCATTGTGGAAGATCTTGTTCTGGGTCACGCGATTGCCCGTTGTGCCCGTTCCAGTGATGTGAACACCGTCGCCGCCATTCGAATTGATGTGGTTGCGTGTGACGATGTTTCCGTGTGCACCGCCTTGGATTAGAATGCCGTGGGAATCATTGGAGAAGATCCAGTTTCCATAAATCCCCACCCCGGTCACGCCGTTCTGCAGCACGATACCCATATGATTCCCGTAGTAGGTGTTGCTTCCACTCGTCGAGGCAGCCCCGAACGTATTGCCGATAATCTCCACGTTTGAAGCAGGACCATCGACAACGATCGCATCGCGCCCTGGTGAGACGAAGTAGTTTCCCCATTCGGCCCGATCCGAGCCGATCTTAATGTTGGAACCACCGGTCACATGAATGCACGAGTCGCCAGTCGAACCGGAATTCGCTCCGAAGTAGGTGCCGACAACCTGGACATTGTTCGATGATCCCCCGATCTCGATATCTGTCGTTGGATGCGAATTGAAGAAGCACTGATATTCGTCACGCTCGTTGCCGATCAACACGTCTGTGGAATCTTTGACCTGCAGTCCGCCCTGCAGTCCTTCGTCGATGCTCAGGTAATCGCCCGGATCGCTGCCAATGTGGACATCGCTGACGCCATCCAGGGCAATATTCCAGCCCTGATTGCTTTCCAGGTAACCGTTCATGACATCGATACCGGACGAACCGTTGAGGAAATGCAGCCCGTGCTGCCCATTGTTGGCCGTCGCAGGGTTGGTCACTAGGACATCCGCGCAATTGTCGATTCGCACGCCATCTTCGAGATTGTCGAGAGCATTCGGATTCTGAAGAGTCACCGGCGAGCAATTCTCCACCAGGATACCGTGGGCGCCGTTATAGCTCGCGCTAATGGTTTCCGGCGCGATTTCGCAGTTTCGCAATTCAATGCCGCTGCCAAGGTTGTTGAAGCCTTGCAGTTTCACAGCATTGAAACCTGACACGCCATCCACAAGTACACCCGTTCCCGAGTTGTACTGCGCGTAGGCATCCAACGAGATGTTACTCGATCCCGCACCGGCCACCCGCACGCCTGTTTCGAAGCCCTCGGCCCACACACTTGCAACATCGACGTTGCTGCAACTCACGAGATCCAAGCCGACCCCCGTCGCCGCAATGCGTTTTCCTCGCGTGTAGACGACCTCATCGCCGATATCGACATTGTCGAGAGATGCGCTGGAAATCTGGTCGAGTAAGATACCACCGTTTGGATTGGCACCCACATCGGTATCGACAATCTGCGTGCCTTGCGCGCCGCCGGAGACCACGATCTCCAGACCGCCATTCGGCTTTGGATTGGTCCCGTCATTCAGAATAAGTGTTCCAATGTCGCTCTGCTCGATCAGATTGTTGTCCGTGCCGGAGCCCGTAATCGTAATGCCGTTTCCAGTGTTCCCGTGAATGAAGCCCATCACGACTTCATTGTCGGACGCGCCGCCCTGGATGCGGATGCCATCGCCTTGGTTCGCGCCTTGGACAGCGCCGGACGCTCCGTAGAAGCCGCCCTCGATACCAAGCGAGTTGTACGATGTCCCCGCACCTTCAACCAGTACGCCATGATTGCCGTTGGCCACGACCTTGTTCGTGCCGCCCATGTAACTTCCGACGCGGTTGTTGTTCGCGCCATTTGAAACATGGATGCCGTAGCTGTTGTTGCCGCTCAGGACCCAATTCCCCGAATCGAGGGAGTAGTACATGCCAACATTCAAGCCAGCCAGATCGTTGTGTTGCGAACCCGAGCCGCGCAACTCCACACCGCTGCCACTGTTACCCGCGAGTCGAAGATTGCGCACCTGATTCAGTTCGCTGTCGACGATCACAAGGCCATCGCCGCCGTTATCCATGATGTTTTGAACGTAGCCGTCATTCAGTTGATGCATTCCGCCGCCATCGATTCGAATGCCGTCGCCTGTGCAGTTCTGAATGGTCATTTGCCCCATTACCTGGGCCTGTTCAGTGTTTTTCAGGCTGATTCCATTGGCTGCATCTTCGATCGTGCTGACATACCTGATCTTATTGTATCGGCCACCTTCGACTCCGATACCGTCGCCCCCTGCACCGGAGATCGAACCGTGATCAATCAGAGTCTGGTCGCAATTGCTGAGGTAGATGCCCCTTCCGCCCGCATCCGTGATATCTACAGATTGGATGGTATTCTCGTCGGAGTTGGACATCGCAATGCCATCTCCGCCGGGCGAGTCGATCGTCAGATTCGAGAATGTGTTCTTCCCGCCGCCTGAACCGCTGATCGCATGGCCGGTCGCATGGATGGCCATGTTGCGGATCTCGACCTGGAATCCATCCGTCAATTCGAAGGCTGCATCCCCGGTCGCAGTCACATCCTGGAATCCGACATAGACCCACCTTCCGGAACATGCGATGGGCTGTGTTACTGTGAGTGTCTTGCCCAGAAAGTCCGTTCCTTCAGGCAGCGTCACGCCGCCGGTGATATTCAGCGTTGAATCTGTCAGGCTAAAATAATCCTGCACACCCAGAGCCAGTGTCGTCCCGAACGCATACGTGCGAGCTCCGGTGCTCTCCGTGATTGTGTCGGCAAAGTTCGCTCCGTTGAAATGGGCGAAATCCGTCACACCACCCTTGTTTGAGCAGCGATCGCCCTCCTCGACTTTGTGATCATTATCCACTCCGCTGTCCAGATCTTCGGTTCCGTTCGGGTACCGGTCGCTTGTTCCGCCCCCATGATCGGCATGGAAGTGATCGACACGATAGAACTGCTTAATTTCATGTGCAGTCCCGTTGTTCTCTTCCAGAGTCGTTTCGCTCGAACCTCCCTGTTCCCAGTAGTAATAGAAGTCCGGATCTTCGCCGCCGCGCCGTTCGTAATAATCGACCGTCTCTTCCTTGTTCTTGTCGTCGTATGCTCCACCATCCCAGAAATTCTGCGAGCCGTTTGCCATTGCAACGGCTTCTGCCAGCGAGATTTCCCCGTCAGGCGTCATGCCACTCGCAGCCGTCGTGACGGTCATTGAGATGCCGGCCGGCAAAGGAGTCAGATCATCAACCTGAACTCCGGCCTGACGGGTGATGGTGCGCTCGACCACGCCGCGAGGCGTCCACAATTGCAGAGCCAACTGCTGTCCTTCATCTCCGATGTTTGGCATCGAAGCCAGGTAGATCGTTCCATTCACGCCAAGTTGTCCACCAACGCCAACGTCGTCGATCATCACCTGGATCGGGTCGTACAGGTTTGTGCCCTGGATACTGATTGTCGCACCGGCCGGGACTTCCGTCGGAGCGACCGAGGAAATCGTCGGGTCGCCATAGACGTTGAACGTCAGGTGCTGAGTCGACTCCTCGCCGTTCTCCGTTGTGAATCGCACATAGACATCATGTGCTCCGCTCGACGTCAGGTGTGGTACGTTGACGTAAATGGAAGTCGTCGTCTGATAGGTGATCGTCGCTTCCGTTCCACCGAAGTAGACGCGGTGATTCGGTCCTTCCGATGGGACGTTCATGTTCTGGCCGATCAGCCGAACTTCCGTTCCCGCGAAATCTGCGTGTGGTTTTCCTGTCGGGTTCGATGATGCCGGATAGCCTTCCGTGACAGACAACTCCATCAATACCGGAATCTCTCGATACGTGAATCCCGCAATCCCCTTTGGGCTCATTGCCGCAGGCGTCTCGACCGAGATCGTGTAAGGGTTCGACCACTTCGACAAGCCGCTCGGTACGCGCACCACAAGCTGCGTGCCCTGCGCGTTGACCGAAACGACCTCTGCTTCGACATTGCCGAACTTTACCTTGTTCTGCGTGGCGCTGGGATTGAATCTCTGGCCTGTAATCGTTACCTCCGTCCCTGGTCCGCCGGATGTCGGATCCATCGATTCGACAATCGGAGAGAACGGATCGCCCACCAATACAAGGCCCGCTTCCAAAGGCGTCGGTCCCTGAACAATCTCTAGATCCAAGGGACTGACGATGTAGCCCATCAATCCCACAATGCGTTCACCCACGCGTCCAATCGAGGAAATCTTCTCCAGGATTGTTAGCAAGGGAACCGCCTTGCCGAGAGCCTTCTTGAGTGTTCCCTGCAGTTTGTCCTGTGCCTGGCTGATGCCCTCATTCGCGTAAGCGGCCGCGATGCCTTTCCCTACCTCCGTGATGATGTTCAGGATCGAATCCAGCGCCTGCTCTTCGGTGAATTCGCCGAGTGCGTTGTTCCCCATCTCTGTGGAAATCGCCGCGAGGCCGGACTGCATGCCTGCCTTGATGGCTTCCTTACTCGGCGTCCCTTCCTCGCCTGCCACCAGGCCCCAAACGTCGACCAGAGCCAACGTCACGTTGATGCCCGTTGCCGTGTTCGCCAGGCGCCGATCGCCATCGACCTGACTGATCGCTGTCGCATCGTTGCCAGAGAACGCCCAGCGGTCCTTGTAAGAGCCACTGAACGCGCGAATCATGTAGATCGCATCTTCGTCGCTCTGCAGCGGCAGCACCGCATCGCCACCCATGCCTACCCAATCCAGAACGGAATCCATCACGAAATCCATTCCCTGGCCAAGCACGTCGATCTTTGCCGTCCACAAATTCCCCGCCACCATTGTCGACTTCTGATAGCCCGTACGGCGAATGTTGCGCGCCTTGATTCCGCGGAACGACTCGCTGAATCCCGTTGGCATATCCGTCGGATCCAGACGATAGATTGCGACAAGCCAATCGACCGGACTGTAATCCACGCTGAGGCTCGGAGTAACCTCCAGCGCATCGCCTTCGCGCCGGAACGACAGGTAATCCAGGTCGATTCCCATCGTGCGAACACGGATATCGCCATCGGCACGAATGCCGGCGGACTCGCGGATCGTCGTGTCGAAGTCATCAGTCGAGCGCTCGCCGCGCACGGCGCCGATTGTATGTGTTACACCGGACGGCAGTGCGTTCATCATCGCGATTACCGCGTTGTTCCACGCCGTGGTGACCTGCGGATCGTCGAGGCCAAGATCGCTGACCGCATAGCGCTCCGCGATCACGGTCGCTAACTGCGCGACCTCCGGGACGTTCTCCATCGTGTTCAGCAACGTCTCCACGCGCTGAGGATTGCGTGTGATGAAGAACGGATGCATGAAGACCAACGTCTCCGCTGTAGTCTCCGCGTTGATCAGCACATCGTCTGCACGCCGAGCCGATGAACCGGCCGGCGGACGAAGCGCCAGGTAGGTGCTCTGACTTGCACCTGGAGGAGCTGCTCCGATCAGACCAACGCGATCGTCTGGAAATTCGATCTGGAAGTTGCCCGACGCATCCGCCTGGACTTCATCGTACACGCACACGATCGTGTGCGCCGAGGCGTCCACGCCGGCGGGGGGAACGAACTGCCCCGGTGTTGACTGCGTGACGACGAACTCCGCGGGCGTCACGGCTTCGCCGCCGGGCGTCTGTACGGTGACGACCCCAGAGGCTGCGCCGGCAGGAACCGTCACAACGATCTGAGTATTCGTCATCGAATCGATCGATGCGATGGTCGACCCGAAACGGACCTCGTTGTCGTTTGGTAACCCGGGCAGGAAATTCGCCCCGGTCAACGTCACCTGCGTTCCGACCGTTCCTGCGCGCGGGGAGAAATCCAGCACGACCGGCCCGGATCCGGAGAAGTCCCCGGTGAACTCGCCTTCAGGCACCAATCCCACGGCCTTGTACAGCAGGCGCAGCACATCGTCTTCGTCGATGACGCCGTCGCCCGTCCATCTTCCGCCGGTTCCCGGGAACGGCGCCACGTCGGCCGCGTCCTGCTGATCGGGAGTCAGTACCTCCACGCCTTCGATGGACTGCGAGACCAGCAGCGCATCGCGCCCATCGATGTCTCCATCGCCCGACACGTCGCCCTTGGTGGGAGTCATATCCTCCCTACCGGCCAGGCAGACTGTACATAGAATAAGTGACACAAATGCAATGAATCGGACCCTGGTCAGGGCCTTGAGGGAACGTTTCATGGCTCCCCTCCCAATCCTCGAAGTTCGCTCCCGTCCTCATGTCGGAAGCGCGACTGATCGCAAGTCGTTAATTTGGGCTAGTTGAACCTGGATATGCCCTGTCCGTAAAGGAGATTCTCTCTTTGTGAGTGCCTCTGACTCGCCCCGCGGTAAGGGGAACCGATTGACGCCACGGGGCGTCTCGACGCTCACAATAGCCAATCCCCTTGGACGAGGTCCCTCACGATGCGTTTCTCCCACGCCTTCTCCCCAGCTCTGCTGGTCATGGCCATCCTGGCGACAGCCTGCGCGGGCAGCCACACGACGTCCCGAATCGTCACGGCGGTCGGCGATGAGGACCTCGGCATCATAAAGGCCGTCTGCGAGCACTACGTTACCCAAGGAACCCCCTGGGCCCCGAATAATACCGGACCCTTCGTGGCGATACTCTCCGAAACGCCAGAGGGTGAGCCCTACAAACCCGGGGGACTGGGGCCGTGGTACGAAGAGAGCAGCATGGCAACGCGCAACTTCGAGACTCGGAACAACCTTCCATTCCAGTTCCCCGGCACTCTGCACTATGAGAACGTCGTTCTGATCGGAAGAAACGAGGCCCACAATCTGGTTCGTAAGGGGAAGTACGAAACGACCTTTCCAGACAACCGGGGCTATCTTTACTTCTGGCTGCCCGGCGAGGACATGCTCGCCGATCCCCCGGAAGCCGTCGTGTACGTCTATCACGCCGGAACGGACCGCGAACTTGGCCTCCACATGTTTGGCGACATGGTCTTCCTGAAGAAAGTCGACGGCATCTGGACCATCACTGACATCCGGAATTCCTGGGCGTCCTGACTGCCCCGACCAGCCATCCGAGCCTGCCAGAGTCGAACAAGACGCCTGTCTATGCCTTGGTCCCAATCTGGTCGTGCGCGCATCTGGCGCTCAATTACGGATTCGCCATTCCCCGCAAGTCGGTCTTGCCATCGGCCCCGCTCTCTGCCTACATAGCCGGTTTTGACCACGATGATATGGAGAGCGCACCTACACAATGAACGTTCCGGAACTGATTTACAAGAAGCGCCAGGGCGGCGAACTGACACGCGAAGAGATTGAGTTCCTCATCCGAGGCTACGTCAGCGGCGACGTGCCCGAGTACCAGATTTCTGCCTTCCTGATGGCCGTTTTCTTCAAGAGCATGACGCCAGAGGAAGCCGCCGCGCTGACCCGCGTGATGATGACCTCGGGCGATACCTTCGACCTGTCCTCGATCCCCGGAATCAAGACCGACAAGCACTCGACCGGCGGCGTGGGCGACAAGGTCTCCCTGATTCTGGCCCCCCTCGTGGCGGCGGCCGGCGTGGTCGACCCCATGGTTTCCGGGCGCGGCCTGGGACACAGCGGCGGCACTCTCGACAAGCTCGACGCGATCCCCGGCTATCGCTGGGCGCTCAGCGAGGCCGAATTCAAGGCGCAGCTCGATAAGATCGGCTGCGCAATCATCGGCCAGACAGAGAACTTCGTTCCCGCCGACAAGCGCCTCTACTCGCTTCGCGACGTGACGGCGACTGTCGAGTCGATCCCGCTGATCTGCGGCTCGATTCTCTCCAAGAAGGCCGCTTCCGGGGCCGACGCTCTCGTGATGGACGTCAAATGCGGCTCGGGCGCATTCATGGATACCTTCGAGAAAGCCAGCGCGCTGGCGCGCCAACTCGTTGCCATCGGGACAGCCCTCGGAATGAAGATGAGCGCGATGATCACTCAGATGAGTCAACCTCTCGGCGATATGGTTGGCAACAGCCTTGAAATCCTCGAGACGCTCGATCTTCTCGAAGGCAAAGGCCCGGCGGATTCACGCGAATGCACGCTGCGCCTTGGTGCGGACATGCTCGTTCACGCCGGCAAGGCCGCAGATTCCGACGCGGCATACGCGACTCTCGTCAAGCTGCTCGACGACGGCTCAGCGATGGCGAAGTTCGAGGAGTGGATCACGGCCCAGGGCGGCGACGCCAACATCATCCGCGACCGCAGCCTGCTGCCCCAGGTCAAGACTACGGAGACATACAAGGCTTCCCGCTCCGGCGTCATTCAGTCCATGGACACGCGCAAGATCGGCGTCGCGGGCAATACGCTCGGGGCCGGACGCATGAAGACTACGGATACGGTCGACCTGGCCGTTGGTCTGCATGTCCATCGCAAGGTGGGTGAGAAGGTGTCGGCGGGCGATGAGATCATGACGATCTACCACCGTGATGAGAAGGGCCTGAATGAGTGCAAGCGACTTCTCGACGAAGCGATTGTCATTGGGGACGAGCCGACAAAGCCGCTCGAATTGATCCTCGATCGCATCTGGGAAGCCTGACGATCAGGTGAAATTCCGACCGCCCTGTCGGATCAGTCGACGCTCCTCGGATGCCGTCTGCTCGATCCGATAGCGCCAGCTTTCTTTCAGGGGCTGGACTGGGAACTCCTCCCGGACCAGCCCCTCTCCATTTTCGGTCCACGATTCCCGAATCACGTTGTACTCCCCGGGCGGCAGATCGAACTCATCGCTTGTTTCCGGGCCGAGCAACAGGACGAACGGTTCGTCCCCATTCTCGGGCTCGAAAGTCAGCCGCACACACAGTTCGCGAAACTCATTCACGACTTCCACGATCGCGCCGCGCGGTTCGGTCGAGAGAATCCGACCTTGTTCTTCGAGCAGCGGTTTCGATTCCTTCTGCGTCACGCGCCGACCGCCTTCGATGCGAGAGGCCACGTGTCCGATCTGCGCCATCATCTGATCGACTTCAGAAACGGGTTCGGGCGTTCCGGTGGGGGAGGGCGTGGGGGAAGGCTCGACGTGGAACATCTCTGCGGCGGGCGCCTCGAAAGGAGGGCCGTCGGGATCGGACGTGCGCCACTGCTGTGGCGGCGTCCATGGGACTTCCGACCGCGCAAAGACTGCCTCAAGCGTAAGCGTCGGACTCGTGGCAGCCACGGGTCCGACGCAAAACACAAACAGACAGACGAGAATTCGGATCATCGGCACCGCCGGATCAACCCACAGAGCGTTCGATCTCCAGAATGTAGTTACCGACCTTCTCAATCAACTTCACGTGCATCGGCAGGAACTCGCGCAGCGACTTGCGCGTATCGAAGTACAGAAGCCCGCCGCGTTTGCCCTTTCGATGCAGCGGCATCGCGATGTAGCAGTGTACCTTCAGCAAGTGCATGCTCTCGCTCGACTTGTCCTCGTCCGTCGCATAACGATAGGCGTTCGAGACGAGGCGATCTTCTTTGAAAGCCTGGTTCGCCACGGTCAAGGGAACCGGGTGCTTCTTCTCGTACACCGTCCACTCTTCTTCGTTCCCCATCCATGCGCGAATCACCCAGCGGCGGTCGCGCTTGTCAGGGATCATCAGGAATCCGTTCTCCGCATCGATGGCTTCCATCAGACGGCTGATCACCATACGATACAACTCCGAGCGCCCCTTGCCGCGCTGGGTCGCCAGTTCGCCGAGAATCGAGGCCATTTTTTCCGCCACCCACAGCGAATCCTCGTGGGATTCCTTCGGCGGAGGCGGGACGACCGGTTCGTGCGGCTTGCGAACTTGCTTCGTGTCGCCGAGCAATTCGTCCGATGGCATGAACGAATCGTTCTCATCCTCATCATCTTCGACGATGCTTTCGCGATCGGAGAGAGACAGTTCGGGAATGACGATCACATCATCTTCTTCAGCCTGGGCGATGGCGCCGCGCACGGCTTCCTCGTGACGATGGATGCGCATCACGGTCTGGCCCCAGATGTCGGCCTGCGCCGTCTCGAAGGCCTTGCATCGGAAGACGATCTCGGTCCGCCCGATCTGGATGTGGTCTCCGGTCTGGAGTTCTTCGTTTCCGATACGCTTGTTGTTCACAAACGTGCCATTGCGGCTCCGCTGATCTTCGATGGCCCAGCGCCCCTCGACGTCGAACACAATCGCGTGCGTCGACGAAACCTGCGTGTCAGGCAGAACCACATCGTTATTCGGCGTGCGCCCAATCGTGGTTCGCGCTCCCTTCGCCAACTGCTTGTGGTATGCCCAGATTCCTGGTCCATCGATCAACAAACTTGCATCGCTCATGGCTACTCAGACTCTCTCATGTTCGATTTTCGGGGCAATAT
Organism: bacterium; assembly: GCA_020444065.1. Classification (NCBI taxonomy): domain Bacteria; species bacterium. The sequence continues at coordinate 59,572 of JAHLLQ010000002.1, forward strand.
CGCGCCATCGAGCCCCGCCGTGCGTCCGCTCATGGATATACAGCATCAATCGGGATGGGCAAACAGTATTTCCGAGCCTTTTTGCCCCGGCTGGGCAACACGCCCCACTCTCTTCTTGCCACCCGAATCCCCACCACCTCAAGCTCACCGATTGAATGCACCAACTCCAGCTATCCCAACAAACGGGGGAAAATCCGTATGCCCGAGACTGTCTTCGGAAAGATCCTCACTGGCGAAATCCAGGCGGACAAAGTCTGGGAAGACGATCAGTGCATCGCCATCAATGACATCAGCCCTCAGGCTCCCACGCACGTTCTGATCATTCCCCGGGCCGGCATCGCGACGCTCGACGATACCTCCGAAGAGCATACGGCGCTCCTCGGGCACGTCACCTGGGTCGCCGTACAAATCGCGCGGAAATTGGGAATCGACAAGCAAGGATACCGCCTCGTCTGGAACTGCAAGGAAAGCGGTGGCCAGGAGGTCTTCCACATCCACCTGCACCTACTTGGCGGCCGTCGCATGGACTGGCCTCCAGGCTGATCCTGGACCTGCTTATTACACTTGTGCCCCAATCCAAAAGGCGGATAATCGCCTCCAGCCTTCTGGACGTTTCAAATCTCCACGAGGAGTGAGTGATTATGCGCAGGCTTCTGTTAACGGTAACAATGATGAGTCTTCTGGTCATGATGGCCGCGTTGACCGGCTGTGCGGCAGGCGAATTCGACCCTACCAAGCTCCCCAGCCCCGACAAGGTCGGATACCACGTCAATGAAGAGGACAGCACCGTGCTGTTTTACTTCCAGCCCATCTTTGCCGAGAACGTGACGGAAAACGGCACCGACAAGCGGATGGACTGGGACGGTAGCATCGGCTCCGTCTACATCGCAGGTGAATTCAACGGCTGGGATCGTCATGATTGGGCGATGACGAAAGATCCTGAATCGGGCATCTTCACGCTGACGAAGACCTACGAGGAAGTTGGCGGAGTTGGCGAGCACCTGTTCAAATTCGTCATTGACGGCGAATACTGGGTCGAGCCACCGGAGTTCTCCACTAACAAGGTCGACACCGGCCTGGCCAACGACAGCATGAACTGGATTCTGTCAGTCCCACCGAAGATGTAATTCTGAACGGACAAGTCTGTTCCTGAGGCAAGCCCGGGGAAGCATGTTGCTTTGCGCATGTTCCCCGGGCTTGTGTATTCAGGAAGGCCTTCTGCTATCCATTCATCGCAACCTGGGCCAGTACCGCCGCGCCACGCCACAATGCATCTTCGTCGATATGGAACTTTGGATGGTGCAGGAAATAGCGGTCTTCGTCGGCCGGGGCTGAGACGCCCAGGAACCCGAAGCACGACGGCCGTTCGCGGGTGTACAGCGCGAAGTCCTCGCTTCCCATAATCGGCATGGCCAGTGAGATTCCTCCCTCACCAAGCACCTCTTTTGCCGCGGCACGCATTTTCTCCGTCGCATCCACATCGTTTGTCAGGACGGGATAGCCCTCCGGCATATCGACCTTCGCCTCACAGTCATGGGCCTGCGCAACACTCGTCGCGATTTTCTCCACCAATCCGGAGTAGTGCTCGTGCATGTCCGGCCGGAAACTGCGCACGGTGCCGTTCAAGGTCACGGTTTCGGGGATTACATTAAACGCCGACCCACCATGAATCTGGCCGATGGTTACGACCCCCGGCTCGAAAGGATCCGTCCGCCGCGAGATAATGTGTTGCAGTTCCAGGACAATCGCGGACGCCGCCACGATCGGATCGCGCGTCTCGTGCGGAGTCGCCGCGTGGCCACCCTTTCCACGCACGGTAATCGTGAACTCATCGACGCCGGCCATCAGACGACCATCCCGCAGTGCCATTGTCCCCGTGTCCTGCAATGGGTGAACGTGCAGCCCGAAGACCGAGTCCACGCCCTCCAGCATTCCCGACGCGATGAAGTCTCGCGCTCCACCGGGGAACTTCTCTTCGCCGCCCTGAAAGAACAGCCGCACCGTGCACGGAAGCTCCGCCTCGCGCTCCTTCAGAAGCCGAGCGGCCCCTAGCAGCATCGCCGTGTGCGAGTCGTGCCCGCACATGTGCGATACACCGTCCTTCTTCGACTTGTGTGCCCACTCCGTTTCCTCCTGGATCGGCAAGGCATCCATGTCTGCCCGCAGCGCAATGCAACGTTCCAGGTCCCGCCCGAGCAACTCGGCGCAAATGCCGTAGTTGCCGTTCAGCCTCGTGTGGATCGTCGTGTAGCCGAGCCACTTCAACTCGCGCTCCACATACTCTGCCGTCTTCTCCTCCTGGAAGCTCAGTTCCGGGTGCTCGTGCAGGAAACGCCGCCGGGCGATGATCCAGTCGGAAATCGACTTTGCAGCCTTGGAGATTGGTTGCCGGGCGGCCGGTGTGGTCTTCATTGGGAAACTCCTCAGTTGTTTCGCCATTCAAGCTAAAGAACGCCCGTTTCCCGCGAAAGGGAAATTACGACTCTCCGAGCCATTGACGGCCGGCGGGCTCCATGGGACCAATAGGGCGGACGGGGCTTGTCGTCCTGGTCCCATCCAGCCCCAAAGGATCTTCCCCATGCTGGCCAAACGCATCATTCCCTGCCTGGACGTCAAAGACGGTCGTGTTGTCAAAGGCATCAAATTCGTCGAGATCCGCGATGCCGGCGATCCCGTTGAGTGTGCCCGCGCATACGATGTTGCGGGGGCGGATGAACTCGTCTTCCTCGACATCACGGCCAGCCACGAGCGCCGGGGAATCATGCACGACGTCGTGCGCGAGACGGCCAGCCACTGCTTCATGCCACTCACCGTTGGCGGCGGCCTTCGCACCATCGACGATATACGCGCCATGTTGAACGCCGGCGCCGACAAGGTTTCGATCAATACCCCGGCGGTCCAGAACCCGGAGTTCGTTCGCGAAGCCTCCAGTCGCTTTGGCAGCCAGTGCATCGTTGTCGCGATCGACGCACGCCGTCGCACGCCGCTTCCCGAAGGCCAACTTCGCGATCTTCGTCAGCCCGATCCGGCCGGATGGGAGGTCTACATCCATGGCGGCCGCACGCCGACCGGGCGCGACGTGCTTGAATGGGCGCGCGAAGTCGAAGAACTCGGTGCCGGTGAAATCCTGCTGACTTCCATGGACGCCGACGGCACAAAGGCCGGCTACGACCTGGCATTGACTCGCGCCGTCAGCGAAGCCGTCACCATCCCCGTCATCGCATCCGGTGGGGCGGGGACCATCGATCATCTGGCCGACGCGATAGAGATCGGCAAGGCTGACGCTGTCCTGGCCGCCAGTATCTTTCACTACGGTGAGATTCCTATCGGCGAAGTCCGCGAAGCACTCAGAGCTCGGAACCTGCCGGTGCGCTAATCCGTCGGCTGCAGCCAAGCGCCCGAGAATAAGAACGTCAGCATTCGCTCGTCATCGGAGTCTTCCATCGAGTCTCGTGGCACCCACGTCGGATGGTCGAGTTCCAGGATCAGTTGCTCGTGGCTCTTCTTGAACTCAATCTCGAATGTCCGGTCCGAAGCTCCGCTTCCGATTTCCTGCTTCCACTTCGTACTTTCCTTCGGAACGGATATCCCGAAGGTCACAGTCTCCTCAGGATACGGCGGTCGGTACATTGCGATGGTCAACTTGTAGCGACCCGCAGGCACAGGCTTGTCGAACCGAATCCTGACCGGACCATCCACGCCCCATCGAAAGACAGCCTGCGAGTTTCCCTCGAGCCCTGACCAGCCATCGAACGCCGACTGAGCCTCTGGAGTCGCGACTGCTATTGCGTCATCGGGGACTTGACGGCTCAGGGGATTTCCTTCGGCCAAGGATCGCGCGAGGCTGTGTTTGATTCCTCGAAGTCGATAGACGGAGTATTCCTCGGCGAACCTTGGGAAATCGCCCATGTCCGTCTTCTCCGCCAGATCCCCGCTCTCCGCGGAGGAGCGCAGCAGGCCCTCGTTGAGCCGTTCGATGTCCATCCAGATGCTTGCTCGTACGATTGTCACATCGGTGACCGAATCGGGAAGCTCCGCAAGGTCATCGATGGGGTGGACATCGAAGTCCTTCAGCGCCGGTTTCATGTAGGGGATCATTTCCTCCGGCATCATGTAGATCGCTTCCCCGGCGGGCGGAAACAGCCATGCCGATTCCTGCCTCCAGGTGTACAGACCTCCCTCCTTCAACTCGATTTGCGTCTTCTGAGTTTGTCCCAGAACGGCGGCCCCGACCCACGGAATCACAACGATCCATACCCAGACTTGCCGGCCGCCGAGTCGTGCAATTCCCCAGGCACCTAGCGCGACGAGCCCGATGATCCAAGGGCCGATTGTGAAGACGGGATAACGCGGACCATGAAAGATGGGCGCGATTTCCAGGTAATCTACTCCCCACTGGATCAGCACATTCACGATGGTCATCAGAATCCCCGCAACAGCAGTCGCCAGCAGGGGAGATGTACCGTTGCGACTCCGGCCGCAAATCACGCCCATAGCCGCCAATGCCAATGGAACAACCAAGGTCAGGATTCCTACGATGAACATGGGCCAGTTGCTGCTCCACGGCGCATCTGCATTCAGACGCCCGAGCGGATACCAGAAGGAGAAGACATGCCAAAGATTCACCCACGTCGCCGGCGTCATCCAGTCCGTGCCCTGACTCAGCGACCGAAGCTGGTGGCGAATGACGACTAGCCACGGAAGAAAGACCAGGAGAGCCACGACCTGTACTCCCAATCCCCAATGAAACCACCTCGTCTTCCAACGCTTCTTCGAGATCGTTCTCACCAACCAAAGGATTCCGAGCATTCCAATCACGAGCGATGGGAAGAAGTGCGTCCACATCGCCGCAATCGCAGCTAATCCATACAGAACCCAAAGCCGTTCGGTACGTCGATCATCTGGCTCCCTGCTGTCCAGGATCATCATGAGCAGGAAACACGTCGTCACCATCACGATGCCGATCAGGTATCCTCGAATGTCCTTGGCGCTCTGGAGGACCTGGGCTGATCCCACCAGGCACCAGGCAGCCGCGGTTCCCGCGGAACGACCGAGCAAGCGCCGCCCGCCGAACCATACGATCGCTCCGAATATCGCCAGCAACACAGAATTCAGAAGCCGGCCATAGAACACGCTCGGCTCCGATCCCAGTGTATCTCCCAGGGCTAGCCACCCCTTGAGCAGCAGATAAAAACCCGGCGGATGACGATCGGCCGCTGTCATCTCGATCATTTGCCGCAATGGCAAGTTCGCCATCAGAACCGAGTAGACTTCGTCGATCCAGAAGCTTTGCTGGATCGATATCCGATACAGATCGACCGGCATTACCACTGCCAGCAGCAGCAACAGGCCTCCCCAGGATTTGCGGGTTTCGGAGTTCATGGTGGCAAAACAATCGTAAATGACGCTCGGCGGGCGCAAGGAAATCGAGCGGCACACTGCTGGCTTCGGCCTTGCAGGCGTGGGATTGTGGGGGAAAGACTACCTCGCGTCCGAAGGGGACAAAGACAGACACAGGAGCACCTTCATGAGCATTACCCGTCGCAAGACGCGTCCGGTGCGCGTCGGCAACGTCCAGATCGGCGGCGGCGCCCCGGTCAGCATCCAGACCATGACCAAGACCGATACGCGGAAAGTCGACGCCACGCTCACGCAGCTCCGCGAGCTTGCCGAGGCCGGCGCTGACATCGTTCGTCTGGCGTGTCCCGATGCCAAGGCAGCCGAAGCGTTCGTCCCCATCATGAAGGAAGCCCCCGTCCCCATCATCGCCGACATTCACTTCGACTATCGGCTGGCAAACGCCGTGCTAGATGCGGGCGTCGACGGGATTCGCCTGAACCCCGGCAACCTGGCCCGCGTAGACAAGCTGCCGGAAATCGTCGATCGGTGTCGCGAGCGCACCATCCCGATTCGCATCGGCGTCAACAACGGCTCGCTCAGCCGACGACTGCGGAAGATGGTGTTCAGCGGCGAGATCCCCACCCACGAGGCCATGGCGGAGAGCGCCCTCGAACACATTCGTCTTCTCGAGGACCTCGACTACAACGAGATTAAGATTTCCCTCAAAGCATCCGACGTTGATACCACCGTGCGTGCCTATCGCGCTCTTGCGCCACGATGCGAGTACCCCTTCCATGTCGGACTCACCGAAGCGGGCACCGTCCGCACCGGTACGATCAAGAGTTGCATCGCCATCGGTATGCTTGCGCACGAGGGGCTTTGCGACACGATTCGCGTATCGCTGACCGGCGATTCGAAGGAGGAGATTTTCGTTGGCCAGAAGCTGCTCCAGTTCGTCGGCCTCCGCGATGCCGGCCCGAATCTGATTTCCTGTCCGAGCTGCGGGCGCGTCGAGATCGCTCTCGAGAAAGCCGCCTACGAGGTCGAGGAGCGCCTGCGGAATTACGCGACCGAGAATATTAGTGTTTCCGTGATGGGATGCGTCGTGAATGGCCCAGGCGAGGGACAGATTGCCGACTTCGGCATCGCCGGTGGACGAGGCCAGGGCGTGATCTATCGCCTCGGCAAGGTGTTGAAGAAGTGTTCGGAAGGCGAGATGGTGGATGAGCTCTTTGTGGCCATCGATCAGTGGATTGCTGCCGGTCGCCCGCGCGAAGAAGTCGACCCGGAAATCTACGAACAGGTGCTGAACGCCCGTCCTGGATTTGAAACGGTTGAAGACCAGTAGCCGAAATTCCTCTCGCGTTCCGGCCCCAGGAACGTCTTCATACCATCATCTGCTCATCGGTTAGGGAAGAGATGATCCACAGCGAACGAGAATTTGGAATCCTGTGCGCCCAAGTCAACGGCGCCCTCGATGCCCGGGAGGTCATCGACTTCGTCGATTACTATCCCGAGCGTGCCAATCGCGTTGGCAAGCTGTGGCGTGCATTTTGTCCCGTACACAGAGAGCGGATTTTCCGCACGCTGGTTGTGAACCCACGCCGAAACACCCACCACTGCGAACACCAGCCCTGCCCCGCGCACCAACCCGGCGACTTGATCGATCTCGTGGCTCGCGCAAAGAAAGTCTCTCGAAAGACAGCCGTGGTTCTCCTGGTCGATCACTTCGGCGCCGAGCGCCTTCGTCTCTCCGATCGCCAGGTTGACCGCCTGCGCGAGATGCTCGACCAGGAAAACGGCGTCCCGCCGCGTCCCGGTGTCGAAGATCTACCTACCGAGGCTTAAGCGCCTTCAGATTTCCTCTGAATCAGTTCGGACCGCAGTTGATGGCGCTCGTTGAACAAGTGCCGGTAAACCAGCCACGCCAGCAGAATGCAGGAACCAGACGTCGACGCAGAGATCATGAACATCACCACGATCTGATACTTCACCGCCTCCAGCGGATCCGCGCCGGCCAGGATCTGTCCCGTCATCATTCCAGGCAGCGATACGATCCCGACGACCATCATCGTGTTGATGATTGGAATCATCCCGCGGCGAACCGCTCCTGCCATCGGACGGCGGACCGCTTCCCAACGCGTCGCCCCCAACGACAACTCCATCTCGACCTCTTCGCGTCGTTCCGCTAAGGCCTCCAGCAAGTAATCCAGACTCAATGAAATCCCAGTGAGCCCATTGCCGAGAATCATCCCCAGCAACGGAATCGTGTACTGGGGCCGAAACCAGGGCTCCACACGCACAATGGCGCCGGTCACTGTGAACATCGTCAGCAACCCCGTAAGGAGGAGCGTTGCAAACGCATAGATCGCTGCGCCGCGGAACGTGCGGCTGGGACGTTGCACCGCCGCGCGGCTTGCCGCCGCGATCATGATCCCCGCAACTCCAAATACAGCCGGTGCATTTTCCAGTTGGAAGACCCACTTCAGGATGTAACCGATCATCAACAACTGCACGACCGTGCGAATCGCCGCGATTGCCAGGCGCTTCTCCAAGTCTAACTTCATTGCGATGCTGACGATTCCAGCGACCAGGACCAGGCCGCCGGAGATCATCAGGTCAACGGCCGACAGATCGATCGCTCCGGCTGCGAAGGTCGCGCTACTCATCGGCGCCCTCCCTGGGCACGACATGATCGCCCAAATTCACGATCCGATCCGACCAGCGATCCGCTTGCGCGCGATTGTGCGTCACAACAAGCAATGCCAATCCCGTGCGCTTCGATTCCGCATCCAACAACTCTTCGACAATTGCGACGGCCTCTTCATCCAAGGCGCTTGTCGGTTCGTCCAACAGCAACACCTTTGGCTCCACAAGTAAACTGCGCACAAGGCACACGCGTTGTTGTTGGCCAACAGACAATTCCCGCGCGTTCTTCTCCATAACCCCGTTCTCGAGCCGCAGCTCGGCCACCAAATCCTTCGCGCGGTGTTCCGGGAATCCCGAATTCGCAATCGCGTAATCGAATGGACGCTTCAAGTTCCCCAGCACCGACTCATCCAGCAACGTCGGTCGCTGAGTCACGTAGACGACTTGCCGCCGGAATACGGGCCAGCAATGATCCGAGGGCTGCTTGCCGTTCAGGTGAACATTCCCGTCATCTGCGTCGATCAATCCGGAGACCGTACGTAGGAATGTGGACTTTCCGCATCCCGACGGTCCGACGCACGCCACGCACTCTCCTGCGTGCAGGGAAAACGAAATGCCCTCTAGCAACCGTGTCCCCGCGATCGCCACGGCCAGATCGTCGACTGTCAGTACGACTTCTCCCACAGAAGTGCCCCGAATTGGAAGTCCTTCAAGACCACGTGGCACTCTGTTCTCAGTCCGACCAGCGGCGCAATGGGACAAATTGGTGAAACATCCCGCACGCCGAGCCTCGGGAATGAATCCTTGAACATGCCCATTCCCAGCCCATAAGGTCCAGCGACAGCGATCATTGGGAGATGGTTCGCCTCCAACAGGGGTGAGCTGTTTGAAAGGAGACCATCTTGCATCCCAAACGATATCTCGCGCTTCTTGTCCTGCTGATTCTGACACTGGGAAGTGTCCTCCACGCGCAGGATGAGCAATCGGCTGAGGGTGTTTCAGAGAATCAACCCTTCCGCGTTGCGCTGACCGGAAAGTACCCACCCTTCAGCTTCTACAGCGAGCAAGGCGACCTGCAGGGCTTCGACGTCGATGTTGCGCGCGAGATTGCCCGCCGCCTCGGACGTCCCAGCGAAATCGTCACGACGGAGTGGGCCGGCATCCTCGCCGGACTGCAGGCGGGGCGCTATGACGCGATCATCGGCTCCATGGCGATCACGCCCGAACGACAGAAGGCCGTCCTCTTTTCGCGCCCCTACTACATCTCGGGGGCGCAGTTGTTTATCAACGAAAAGGACGCCGGCGAAATTCACAGCATTGACGATCTCGATGGGCAGTCCGTCGGCGCGACACTCGGATCAACGTATCAACACTACGTCGAGAATAACTACCCGGACATCACCGTTCGCTCCTATCCCGGCGAACCGGACATTTTCCAGGACATGCGCTCCGGCCGCCTTCAAGGTTTCGTGACGGATCGCCTCGTCGGGCAGTACAACGCAAAGCTCGCAGGCGAAGACTACATCCCCGTAGGCGATCTTCTCTACCAGGAGCGCATCGGGATTCCGGTCACGTTCGACAACTCTGACCTGCAGCCGAAGATCAACGATGCGCTCGATGCGATGGAGCGCGATGGGTTCCTTCAATCGCTTCACAAGAAATGGTTCGGGACTACAAAGACATTCGTCCCGATGCTCGATGATGCGGAAGAGGCTGTACCAGGCGATGCGCAGCTCTTCCAGGTCGCGCTGACTGGCAAGTACCCACCATTCAGCTTCTACAACGACGAGGGCGAACTGCAGGGTTTCGATGTCGATGTCGCGCGAGAGATCGCTCGTCGCCTTGGGCGTCCATGCGAGATCGTGACCACAGAGTGGGCCGGCATTCTCGCGGGATTGCAGGCGGGACGCTATGATGCAATCATCGGCTCGATGGCGATTACGCCCGACCGGCAGAAAGCCGTCCTTTTCTCGCGCCCGTATTACATCTCGGGCGCGCAGCTCTTCATCAAGTCCGATGACGCCGACAAAATCCACAGCATCTACGATCTGAAAGGCGAATCCGTTGGAGCCACACTCGGTTCGACTTACCAGCATTACGTCGAGGAGAACTACCCCGACATCACTGTTCGTTCCTATCCGGGCGAGCCGGATATCTTCCAGGACATGCGATCCGGTCGCCTGAAAGGTTTCGTGACCGATCGCCTCGTCGGACAATACAACGCAAAACTCGCCGGCGAGGATTATATTCCAGCCGGTCCGTTGCTCTACGAAGAACGAATCGGTATCCCAGTGACCTTCGAGAACAAGGATCTGGAACCGAAGATCAGCGCTGCCCTTCGAGCGATGGAGAGCGAGGGCTTCCTGCAGGGCCTCCACAAGAAGTGGTTCGGGACGACGCGAACCTTCGTGCCGATTGAGGACTCCGAATCGGATTCGGAACAGCAGGAAATCGAATCGGCAAATCTCTCGTGGGGTCTGATTGCATCGAAACTGCTGAAGGGCTTTGGCATCACTCTCTTGTGTGCAATCGTTGCCATCGTTTGTGGCTTCCTGCTCGCCATTCCAATGGGTGTTGGAATCAAGGGCGCTCCGGCGCCCTTCCGCACGCTTCTCATCATTGTGAACGACTTCATTCGAGGCACACCGGTCCTCGTTCAGCTCTTCTTCGTTTATGCCGGGCTGCCGGCCATAGGAATCAAACTCTCGCCTATCGAGGCGGGTATTCTGACGCTGACAATCAACGCAATGGCCTACATGGCGGAAGTCGTTCGTTCCGGCCTGATGGCTGTGCCACAGGGACAAACGACCGGCGCTCTTGCGCTTGGCCTTTCGAAACTTCAGGCATTCATCCACGTCGTTTGGCCCCAGGCCTTCCGTATCATGGTGCCGCCACTGATGAACAGCGTCGTCGCCCTCCTGAAAGATACGGCACTGCTGATGGTCATTTCTGTGCCGGAAGTCATCACAGAAGCGCAGAAACTCATCTCCATCACGTACAGGCCACTCTTCTTCTACGCCCTCGTGGGTCTGCTGTTCTTCATCGTTGCCTGGCCGCTCATGAAGGCCTCGCAACGCCTGGAAGATCGAATTCGCCGGAAGGGATACGAGAATGCTTGAGATCAAGAACCTGACGAAACGTTACGGCGGCGGAACGATCGGTGTGGACGATCTGACCCTGCCCATTCCGCAAGGCGACATCTTTGCGATTCTCGGCACCAGCGGCGCGGGCAAGACGACGCTGCTGCAATGCATCGGTCGCTTCCTTGAGCCCACATCCGGCCAGATCCTCCTGCACGAGAAAGACATCTGGCAGATGCCGCGCGAGGAGTTTCGCAAACGACTCGGGATTGTCTTCCAGCACCTCAATCTCTTTCCGCACATGACGATCATCGACAACATGATCCTCGCGCCGACCGTGGTGTACAAGGAAGAGCGATCCCACGTGATTCAACGTGCAAAGAGCGTTCTGGAACAGCTTAGCATCCCTGAGATTGCAGACAGCTATCCCGGGCAGATCAGCGGTGGCCAGGCGCAACGCGTCGCCATCGGACGCGCGCTCCTGCTGGAGCCCGACTACCTACTGCTCGACGAACCGACTTCGGCGCTCGACATCAACACAACGCGCGCCTTGGGTGAGATGATTCTCGCTTTACGCGACAAGACGACCTTCATCGTCGTGACGCACGACCTGCCGTTCGCCAGCCATGTCGCTCAGAAGGCTGTCTTGATGGAAAGTGGAAGGATCACAAAAGAGGGAACGGTGGACGAGATCTCAGCGCAATGGACGGCATCGGAGAGCTAATTAGCCCTTCACAACATTCCAGAATCGCTCCGCCATCTTCTGCCAGTTCAACTCGCCTTCCGTGCGCTTGATGCCGGCGGAACTCATCTTCTTCAGCAGGCGAGCGTCGCGCATGATTGCGACGATATTCTTCGCGATCGCCTTCCCGGTCTCTTCCGGCGTGGCACCGTGCGGGACAAGAAAACCCTCCACGCCATCGGACATCAGATCGCGCACTCCCGGCGTATCGACCGACACAACCGGCCGCCCCAATGCCATGTATTCGCAAATCTTAAGGACCTGGTTGTGATACAGCCATGGGCGCGGCTGATAGGCATGAAGGAAGACTGCGCAATGGGCCAACTCCCTCATGGCGTTCCCCTGGTTGCGATCGCCAAGGAATTCCAGGCCGTCCGCGCAAATATTCCGCATCTTCATTTCTGCAGCACCGATTGTCTCGCCGATCAGCGTCATCTTCATGCCCGGCAACTTCTCTCGCACCGCTGCCAGTGCATAGGCCAACTCCTCCGCACCCTTGTCCAGCGAGACGTACCCGACATACCCCAGGCGATTTGCACTCGCCTCGTGCAGCGGCTTGCGGAATCGTTCCAGCCGCGCCAGATCGGCCGCATTTGAAAGCGCCGCGATCTTGCCCTCCGGCAATTGCAGGAAATCCAGCACGCCCGGATTGATAAACGTGACAACGCGCTTGGCGCGCGCCAGCCAGCGCTTCGTCATGAACGTGTGAAATGACCGTGCGATCCGGAGCAGTTGATTTCGATCGGCATCGCGATAGCGCTCGCCGAACGGATAATCCTCACACACAGCAAACCAGGGAACGCGCAATCGTTTGGACAATCGCGAGGCCGTGACCAACGACCGAACGTCGAATGCCGAAACAATTCGATCAAATGGCGTATGACGGTGGGCCTCGGTGCCTTGTGCAACGGCGTCTCGTACGAACGCCTTCCGCCCTGAGGATACGGCAATCCAACGCTCGAAGTCATCGACCATATCGTCCGGTGGCGATCCGCTGCTGGCGGACAACAATGTCGTCTTCGACCGCATTAACAGTGCGCGAGGCACTTGCTGATATGCGTCCGAACGCGTGAAGTTTTCGATCGGTTCTGGCCAGATCAACAGCGTGCGCGTTTCACTCATGATGGAAAATCGCCCGCCACGTTTCGTTGCCCGGCAGCGCCTTGGGCAGAGGCTCTCCCTTTTCCGTTATTCCGGCATAGCGACGGTCCTCCAGCCACCAGATCAGTTCCTCCGGCGAATGCCCGGCCTTCGTTAGAGCCTCCGGGTGAATCTCGATTGCGAACAGCGGATGATAGCGCGCGATCGTTTGCTCGGCGCCACGCAGCACCTCGAATTCGTAGCCCTCGACGTCGATCTTGATCATGTTCGGGGCCAACTTCTTCTCATGCACCAACCGGTCGATCGTCGTGGCCTCGATTCGGCGCTTCTCGCTTTTCCGTCCTTCCAGGCCTTCCGTCGCAGGAACGGCCGTACTGTGTCCGCCGCGAAAGAAATCCGATTCGGTGACGCACGCGAACTCGCGCCGGCCTGGAACAGAAGCCATCAAACGTCCATCCGTGGAAATGCGATCGCCCATCTCATTCAACTCGATGTGCTTCTGCAGGAACTCCGCATCCGTTGGATTGGGTTCGATCGCCAGCACACTGCCTTCTTTCCCGACGCGCCTGGCAAAGCCCAACGCAAACACGCCGCGGAATGCCCCAACGTCGATGATCGTCATTCCGGGGCGAACGCGTTTCATCGCGGCCCTGTAGAAATCGTGCTCGTACGTCAGGCGCGCGCTGTAAACGCCCAGCAATCGAAAGCGATCCATCTCGTTGACGCGCACTCGCAATCCACGCCCGAACGTCAGCAATTGAATCGCGCCGCGGTACGGCACGCGTACGCCATCCCACAGCCAGCCCAGATGCGAGAATCCGGGTAGCTGACGCATTCCTTGGGCAATTCGAGCGCACAGCTCAGCGATCATGTTTCCACCGGTGCGTTCCGCGGGCCCGAGCGCTCTCGCACCCATACACAAGCCCTGCGAAGTGTCTCCTCCGCCCCGATGCACAGCCATGGCAGCAGCACAACTTCATACTGCGGCCACTTGGTCGGCCAAAGAAACAGGAAAATCAACGTGATCCATCCCGTGACGGCAATCACCGGCAGGCGTCGCATCGCCAACACACAACCTGCCAACCCGAAAACCAGAATCGACTGGTCGATCAGCATCCAGAATGGCCGGCCCTCGTACCCCATGAAATACCACATCCAGACGATCGGCTGATACCATTGATACTCCGCATCCACGACCAACTCGCTGTGGCTGAACTCGTTATGGAACTGGAATCGTCCCGCGATTCGCGAGACCAGATCCGAGGTCCACAAGTGCGCGTCCGTCGCAACCATCACAACGAGCGCCCCGACAACGTACCCGATGAAGATCGGAACCAGCCACTTCCGCCGCTTCGCATCCTGCACCAGCCAAACGACCATCCCGACGGCCACACCCATCGGAGCGACCGCCGCGAGGTACTTCGTGGACACAGCCATGCCTGCACCCAGCGCAGAGATTCCCAACCATACCCATGGTACCCAACGCTTGCCTGTATTGCGCTCCACACCTTCGCGTGCTGCAACGAATCCCAACACGCAGACGACGGCAAAGAAGGCTGCCGGACTGTCCAGATAGGCAATGCTCGTGTAGAACACGCCGAGGCCGGAGCTGGCCCAGAGCACTCCTCCCAGAGGCCAACGCCACGCGATCGCCATCGCCGTGAACATCGCCAGGATCACCGCCACAAGGCGCGATGCGTAGAAGGCCTTGTCCCAATCCTGCAGTCCATTGCCCGCGCGAATAGCTATCGCGTACAGTTCCACACCCAGCCGCGGATGCTCCGTGGTGCGCTGCTCATAGACCCACGCCGAGTAGTCGCCCGCTGCCATTGCGTGAGCGAACGTCATTGCAATCGGCACGTAGGCAAACTCATCGATTTCGTACTCATTTGAAACCATGTGATCGTAACGAACCGAGAACGCCAGGAGACCGATCCAGCCAACAATCAGAAGACGACGCCACCCCACAAGCGCAACTCCGTCCCTACTTTTGAGCAGCAGGCCGATCCCGATCAATAATCCCGTCAGCGCGCAGAACAGCGTTGTTGTCAACATCCCCGCGCCCAATCGCGGCGGGCCGTCGATGTCCATCCCGTACTCATTCCGGGCGATCCCGATCAACCCCTCGGCCTGCGGTGCCGGCGATCCCGAGTGACGTAGCACCGTCGCTTCATCGATTCGCTCGTGATAATCGATCCCATCCCCGCCGTTGTTGTCCCACTGCTCGTTGGGCTCCAGCAGATGGAACACATAGTCCATCGTCGAACCGCGCGGGATCGTCAGTTCCAGGACGAACCGCCCCGGCGCCGTCTGGCGCAGCGGCGTCTCCGCCGCATTCTCTCCCAGCCGGTTGCTGCCTTCCGGCATCAGTTTATCAGACGGACCCACCCATCCGTTCAGTCCCCAGATAATCGTCATGCGATCGACGCCCGGGGCACGGTACTCGATCCGCACCGGGACGGGCTCCGTGGAAGGAGCGTCGCCCCTCTGCGTCCCAGGCGTGGCGGGAGTAACCAGCAGGATGGAGTTCTCGAACGGTTCTTGCGCTTCCGGATTATCCGGATCGGGAATCCACGTCTCGCCGTTCAGGACGAACTTGTACTCATACTCGCCCGGCTGCAGCGCCACGAGGGTCGAATACGTCCCATCGCCATCCGGATCGGTCATGGGATGAGCGATCTGGCTCCATTGATTGAACGAACCCGCGACGACGACTCGATTCACCGGCAACTCGGGCGTGAATTCGAACGTCACCCAGCGCATGCCCTCATCCGCAGCGCCACCCAGTTCGTACGCGCCGGGCGCAACCTGCGCCAGCATCACTGCCAATAGTAACGCGAACCATGTCGTCAGCTTTCCCACAGAAAGCTCCTCCTTCAGGCTCTTATATCGGCGACGCTACGAGGCGCCAGACGACGGCGCCAATCCCAGACTCGCATGAAGCCGCGGCGCAAGCGCCCGGTAAGCGCGATCGAAATGAAAGCGCTCATCAAAGCACTTTGCCGCCGCCATGCGATATGCCGACTCATCGGCCAGGATTCGCTGAATCGCTTCCCGCAACTCCCCCTTCTCCACGCGCGCACAGACGCCCGCGCCGGAACCCTCTACCAGGTCCTGCAAGCTCGCCAGCGGCGTTGCGACCACCGGCAAACCAGCCTTGAAGTACTGCGCGATTTTCCCCGATGCCGTTCCGACCGATTGGAACGTCAGGCCATCTTCGCGATACAGCGCGATCCCCACGTTTGAGCCCCGACACATTCGGTGCAACTCATCAGCATCCGTGGGCTTGTCAAAGACGACGATTCGGCACTTCGCGCGCTTCTTCCATTCATCCATGGCCAACGCTTCGGTGCGGGACAGAGGCACGCGGCTGTTCAGCACCAACGTCCATTCCGCAGGCCAGTAGTCCGCCGCTTCTGCCAGAAGCTCCTTAATACGATTCGGCGGTGTCAGCGACCCTGCATACAGAATAATCGGCGCCGATGGGCTGATGGCCAGCCGTTGGGCAAACTCTCCCGTGCGAGCAGCGCCGTCCGCGTCCCCTCGCGGAGAGTTGGGTAAGGCCGCCGTCTTCTCTGCCGAGATGCCGAAGAGGCGCGAGTGCTCCGCTGCGCGTTCCGCCGAGGGGGAAATGACCATCGCAGATCGCCGCGCCAGCAATGCCTCGAACTTGTTGGCGATCTTGTTCTTCAATCCCGTGAAGACCGGCGGGACGAAGATCTCCGTCGAGAGATAAACCCGCGGACCGGCGATCCCCGCGCGGCGCTTCAATCCCGATGCCGCCAACAGCCCGCCGCGATCGATCGCCAGGACGCCCGCGAACTCGGCGGCCCGACCGGAAAGGTGCTTGTCCGCTTGCCTGACAAAATCGAGCAGGCGTCCGTCCGTTGAGAAGCGCTCGACCGTCACGCCTGCAGGATCTGATGGTTCGCCCGGTGCCTCCAGCGTCAGAAGTTCCACCCCCACGCCGTCCTCCGCCAGACACTCCAGCAGATTCCAGACGCATGGCGTCGACTCCAGGTAGGCCGACGGATACAGGGCCAGCACGCGATCAGCCACCGCCGCCTCCGTCCATCCGATACGTCGGGTTCCAGGCCTTCGGGATGTATAACGGAAGCGCCGCCAACCGCACTAATGCGCCCACGGCCAACGGCCACTCCGCCAGCGCCTTTGCGTATTGCCCCGCCGCGGCCGCCGGATGCCCAGCGTTTCGATACAACGTACCGACAAACGTTCTTCGCGCTGCGACCGTCGAACGTCCCCAATTGGCGCGAATTTCCTCTGCGTATCGATCGCACAACATGCGATAACCTTGCGGGTTGCCCGCCGCCCGTCGCCCGGAGTGCGCATGCGTGATCGCCAGTTCCTCGGGCACGATCGCAAACTCAAACTCCTCCGCCGCCCGCAGAAGGAATTCGTACTCCTGGCAGGAGAACATGTCTGCGTTGAATTCCCCGACGCGGTCGAAGACCGCACGTCGAATCAGTAGTGTCGCCGAGGTTCCAAAAAACTGCCTCAATAGATGCACATAAGCGTCGCCGTCGATTCGAGGTTCAACGCGCCTTTGCTGGCCCGAAGAGTCTTGCTCGAAGTACCAGCAGCTCACGACTCCCGGCATTGCCTTGCCATGTTCTTCAGCATCATGCACCAACGCCATCTGCGCCTCGAGCTTCCGAGGAAGCCATTCGTCATCCGAATCCTGAAGGGCGATCCATGGCCCGTGCGACGCATGCAGCCCCGTGTTACGCGCGGCGTTCCCCCCCCGATTCTTCTCGTGACGCAGCAGTTGAATCCGGGGATCGATCGACGCCGCGCGCTCCACGACTTCCGCCGTTGCGTCCGTCGACGCGTCATCCACGACAATCAGTTCCCAATCCTCAAACGTCTGAGCGCGCACGCTTGCGATCGCGCGCCCCACCAGGGACTCCCGATTGTGAACTGGCAGAATCACCGAAACCGTGGGCATCGCGTCTCTCCGCCCGGTATTCATCTCCCGGCATCGTCGCCAGCCCGGCCACCCGCCGCAACGCCAGACTCTCGGCGGGGAGCGGCGGAATCAGATCGGATGGGCCGACGGACGGAATACTCCCCAGCCTCTGAGGCGCTGGCTTCCTGATAACAATATTGTCACTGTGTTCCGTCTTGCGTCCCGCCTGCTCTTTGAAGGATGTGTGGGGTGTAAATAAACTCGCAAAGCTGGGGGAGATGAGGCATGGCCAAGTTTCTGAACACAAGCGCAACGAACTACTTCCTGGAGGAATTGATCAAAGCCAGTCGCGAGCGGCTTGTGATCATCAGCCCGTTCCTGAAATTCAATGAGCGCATGAAAGAGCTTCTGGAAGATAAGGATCGGATGAAGATCGATGTCAGGATTGTCTATGGAAAGAGCGAACTTAATCCCCATGAGATGAACTGGCTGCGTTCATTGGAGTTCGTACGCACGAGCTTCTGTCAGAATCTGCATGCGAAGTGCTATCTCAGCGAGCAAGCGGCGATCATTACCTCCATGAATCTCTACGAATTCAGCCAGATCAACAACAACGAAATGGGTATCTACTTCAATCGCGAATCCGAGCCCGAACTCTATCGCGAAACACTGGAAGAGGCACAGAGATTGATCCGAATCAGCGAGCAGGTTCGCATGAGTGCGGAGAAGATAGACGACCAGCAGCAGGAATCTCAGGATGAAGATGCCGACGAAGGTCAAGAAGCAAATGGGGAATCCGAGACAACCTACGAGAAGCTCACGACCTCAAAACTCGCAAGATCTCTTGGACTGAAGACGGCAGAACTGAATGAGAAACTCGTGGCCATGGGCTATCTGCGGAATGAAGATGGGAAATTCTTCCTAACTGATACCGGAACCGCTGCCGGAGGAGAGCTCCGAATTTCCAAGCGTTTTGGCCCCTATAATCTGTGGCCCAAGGACCTGCAGGTAGACTGAGCAATTGAATATCGCAGCCGCTATCCAGTAGGGGAGGTGGACCCCCGAGGGAGGAGCCTTTATGACTTGGGTGGCACTGATCGTTTGCAATATCCCAATCTACTGTCTGCTGGGATGGATCATGTTCAAGGACTGGGCGGAGTTCGCCGAGGGGACAGTGGGCGCCATCTATCGCTCATTCGAGCTTTGGGAGTTTTGGAGCGTTGGAACAGGGGAGGCTGAGTTCAACCTGGCGGCTGTTCTGAAGTCAGCCTTCTGGATTCTGATCAGCGCCGCCATCGTCTTCGGCGAATACGTCTTTTTCGGCGAGCAATTCGGCGCCTGGGTTCAGTCCCTGATCTGATCTCCCACAAATGAGAAACTGCCGCGCCCAATCGGACGCGGCGGCTTTGCTTTCTTGTTCGCGAAGAGCCCTTATTCCTGTCCCAGCTTCTCGCGGATGTAGCCCACAACCTTGTCGAGCCCGATGCGCTCTTGCTCCATGGTGTCGCGATCGCGAACCGTGACCGCCTGGTCGTCGAGCGATTCCACATCGACCGTCAGACAGAACGGCGTGCCGATCTCGTCCTGGCGACGATACAGCTTCCCGATGCTGCCCGTGTCGTCGTACGCCGCATCCATGTGGCGCTTCAGATCCGTCGTCAGCTTGCGCGCCATCTCGACCAGTTCCGGCCGGTTCTGTAGCAGCGGCAACACGGCCGCCTTGATCGGCGCAAGGTCATTGTGAAGCGCAAGCACCACGCGCTTGCGGCCCTTCACTTCCTCTTCGCGATACGCATCTACAAGGAACGCCAGCGTCGAACGATCCGCGCCCGCGCTCGGCTCGATCACGTACGGCACGTAGTGCTGCTCCAGTTCCGGATCGAAGTAGCGCAGATCCTTGCCGCTGTGTTCCATGTGCTGCTTCAGATCGAAGTCCGTGCGGTTCGCGATGCCCTCCAGTTCCTGCCAGCCAATCGGGAACAGGTACTCGACGTCGCAGCACGCCAGTGCGTAGTGAGCCAGCTCGTCGCTGTCGTGATCGCGCAGGCGAAGGTTCTCCTCGCGGATGCCGTAGCGTACGTACCAGTTGAAGCGCTCGTTGCGCCAGTAGTCGTACCAGTCCGCGTCGGTGCGCTCGCCCTCCTTACAAACCGAACCCGGCTTGCAGAAGAACTCGACTTCCATCTGCTCGAACTCGCGTGTGCGGAAGATGAAGTTACGCGGCGTGATCTCATTACGGAATGACTTGCCCTGCTGCGCGATTCCAAACGGTACCTTGCGACGCGCCGTCGTGCGGACATTGTCGAAGTTCACGAAAATGCCCTGCGCCGTCTCGGGGCGCAGATAGACGCGCGCACCACTTTCCTCGACCGGACCGACGATCGTCGACAGCATCAGGTTGAACATACGCGGCTCGGTCAGCAGGCCGCCATCGTCCGGGCTGAACTTCCCGACCTTCGTCGAACCCTCGACTTCTTCAATCTTCACGCGCTTGTCTTCCAGATCCAGCGCCTTCTCCCACCACTCTTTGAAGAATTGCTTCGCCTGCTTCTTCGACCCCGCCCAAATCTCCGCGTTCGGGATCGTTACCGGCTCGTCGCCGGACACATCGACCAGAATGTACTGCGTGGCTTCCGTTTCCTCGATGTGGTCGGCGCGATAACGCTTCTTGGACGGCCCCATCGTGTCGCACAGGGGATCCGTGAATCCATCCACGTGCCCCGATGCCCGCCAAGTCTGCGGGTGCATCAGAATCGCCGCATCGACCCCCTCAATGTCGAAACGCTCCTGAACCATGGCGCGCCACCAGGCCGCCTTGACGTTGCGCTTCAGTTGCACGCCGATCGGACCGTAGTCGAACGTCCCCTGCAGCCCACCGTAAATTTCCGAGCCGGGGTAAATGATGCCGCGCCGTTTGCACAGCGATACGATTGTATCCAGCGTCACGTCCGAGCGTTGCGTCTTGTCAGCCATGGTTCGAGTACTTCTCCAGGAAATTGCCGCCGCACCACCCTGGGCCGGCGGGGCGGATTAACTGGCG
This sequence comes from bacterium, assembly GCA_020444065.1. Taxonomy (NCBI): domain Bacteria; species bacterium. The sequence goes on from JAHLLQ010000002.1 coordinate 80,451, forward strand.
CATGGCGGGGCCACGTGCCAACCGGGAAATTGAGAGACTTGGTCTTAGGAAGAATCTGAGGGGGAGAATTTCATCTGCTAAGCTACTGGCGCCATACGTCTTTCAACTCGCCCAGGCCTGCTTTCAAGATCCTTCGGCGGTTCTGAATCTCGAGGACGTGGCAATCCTGACAGGGCTTCGGCTTGATCCCACTGTGCAGATCGGCCCGCAGCTTCCGCCATTCCGGCCCATTCCACAGCGTTCCGAAGTCATCCTTCGTCAGATCGCCGATTTCGCCCTCCGTCCAGAAGCAGCAGAACTTGATCCGACCGCGCACATCCACGTGGATCTGGTGCCAGATGTTGTCGCAGTGATAATGCGGCCGCGCGCCGTTCTGCTTGGCAGGCTCTTCCTCAAGGTCCGACGTCTCGGCGCTCAGGGCCCCATAGCTGCCCCCGGCCGAGCCGCGATCCTCGATCGATTCGCCCATTGGGAACCAGTCGATCCGGATTCCGTGGGGTTCCGCACGGCGCCGGGCCTTGCTGATTGCCTCGCGACAGGCCTTCAGGTCCCGCACGCGCGCATCATCCATCAGCTTATTGTAGGGGTACATGTTCTGGAAGGTCACGACGGCCGCGCCGGCTTCAGCGGCCAGGTCCACGATCTGCTCCACCTCGCCGATCGTGTCCTTCATCAGGCACGTGATGAAGGTGACGACGGGGAAGGGCGATCCGACCTTCTCCTTCGCCGCGCGTAACTCGCGCAGATTCTCCCGCACTTCGTCCCAATTCGCCCGCTTGCGCCACTTCTCGAACGTCTCGCGCGTTCCTCCGTCGATGCTGACATTCATCAGCATTGGCCCCATCCCTGCAATCTTGTCAATCATCCCACGCTTCTTCCACAGCGTCGCGTTGCTGATCACCGATGGCGTCGCGCCGGCCCGCGTGATGATCTCCAGAATCTCAATGATGTCCGGGTGCAGGAACGGTTCGCCGTTGCCGGCCAGGCCCACGTAGGTTGTCCGCTTGAACCACGGTTCCAGATTTCGGATCGCCTCGATCGGGATATGCCCTGTGTTGATCGGAATATCCGGATTCTCGCGCGGACAATGGGGGCACTTCAAGTTGCAGAAGTCGTTCACCTCTAGGTGAATCCGCAGCGGATTCGCCCACACACGATCCCGACCTGCCAACTTGTCCGTCAGCGACAGCGCCGTGTTCCACAACCGACTCAGCTTCTGCGTGTTCATTCCGTGCCTGAATTCCTTACTCGACTCTGCACCCAACCCAGGGGGCGACACCTTCGGTGGGCCGCCCCTCCTTAGCAAGGCCCTTTCCTTGCCCGCCGGGCTGAGAAAAGCCATTGCCCTCGCCGGGCAGGCGTTATGTCATTTCAAACATAACGCTCTGCTGGATGCAACCCGGGGAATGATCCGATGACGCTACGTAGAATCCCACTTCTGACCTTCGTTTGCCTCGCAGTCGCCACTCTCGCGATTTCTTGCGGCAAGCCCAAGCCTCCCCGTACCGAGCTCACCGTCGCCACCGCGGCGAACTTCGCGCCCACCATGGAGAAGCTGGCCGGGGCGTACGAGCCCGAAAACAACGTCCAAATCGTGATTTCTCAGGGGTCTTCGGGCGTTTTGCAGCGCCAGGCAAAGGAAGGCGCCCCCTTCGATCTCCTCATCAGCGCCGACATGCGCCGGGTCGAAGAGTTGGCTGCGGATCAGGTTATTCTGCCGGAATCGGTAGCGCCCTACGCCAAGGGCATCCTGGTTCTCGCCCAGACTCGGGGCCCAGAGGTCGACAAGCCGGCTGGCCTGGCGCACTCCGGCCATCGCATCGCGATCGCCAATCCGGAGCACGCCCCCTACGGCACGGCAGCGAAGCAGGCGCTCACCAAGATGGGCATCTGGGAGGACGTCGAACCGCGGGTTGTTTACGGAGAAAGCGTCGGCCAGGTTTTGCAGTTCCTCGAAACCGGCAACGTCGATGTCGCGTTTCTGCCCCTCTCCCTGGTCAAGGACCGGATCGAGGAATTCACGCCGATCGACCCGGAGACCTACGACCCGATCCTGCAGGGCTTGGGCGTGATCGCCGCCACGACGCATCCGGAAAAAGCACAGGAACTTCGCGACTGGCTGTTGGGCCCGGAGGCTCAGAACATCATCCTCGCCGCCGGCTACGAAGCCCCCTAACCGTCAGGGGTCCAGGATCGTCACTTTTTCGATCACATCTTCGGCCACGATTTCATCGAGGAAGTCCGGATCGATCTTTGCCCCTTGGGCTTCCTGGGGCATATCGTCGGAATCCATGATCATTCGACCAAACACCGTGTACCCGCCGTCCAGATGCGGCTGCGGCGAGTGGCAGATGAAGAACTGCGATCCGCCGGTGTCCTTGCCGGCGTGCGCCATTCCAACCGATCCGCGATCAAATCGATCTGAGTTGATTTCGCACGGAATCATGTAGCCTGGTCCGCCCCAACCATCGCCGTGCGGATCGCCACCTTGAACGACGAAGTCCGGGACAACACGGTGGAACGGGATGCCGTTGTAAGTTCCCTTCTTGGCAAGGTGAACGAAGTTATTCACTGTCAGGGGCGCCTGCTTCGGAAGCAGTTCCAGCACAATCCGTCCGCGATCCTGGATGTCGACCACCGCCACCACGCGCGTGTTCTCCAACTCTGCCGCGTCGCCGTAGAACTTCCAGGGCTCCTGCGCCGCTTCGGCTGCCAGGTCCGGCCCTGTTCCCCGCAGGAACTTGCCGTAATTCTCCGGCGTGCCCTGATCCAGAATCTTCAGCGCGTACCGACGGACGATCGGGCTCGGATCGCCCAACGCATCCTCAAACGCTTCGTGTACTTCCTCCAGCCCCAGCCCGGCCCTCAGAGCCTCCAGGAGCGCTAGACGCGCTTCCGGATCCTTCGACGTATCCGCTCGGTAAGCCGTGATCAGGTTCTTTGCCAATCCCGCAGGATAGTTCTCCAGTTCTTCCTCATCCGGCGCCAATTCCGCCGCTGCCACTGCACGAACCAGGGGATTCTTCGACGCCTGCAGCACGCCCAGCAGGAAATCCATGCGCTCGTCGTACTTTCCGAAGCCGTACATCGACTTGGAAATGGCACCGACCAGATGCGGCTTGATTGCCTCGACCCGCTTCTTGACCACTGCCGGGGCATCCTTCGCATCGTACAGGCGGAAGAGCTCGAAATTGGTTCGCTGCGACCCCACCTCGGCCAGAGCTGCCACGTGCGCCCGAAGAGCGGGGATCGTATTGAGGCGATAGCCGTCGGGAAACTCCATCGCGCGTTCCGGCGTCTCGAGCGCTCTCATCACCAGGGAGTAGCTCTCCATGGCCTGGAAACCCACCTGGTTCGGCAGCGCCCGCAGACGATTCATGCGATCCAGTGTTTCCTCAGAGAGCGCCTTCGCCAGTTCCTCATCATCAACGGCCAATCCTTGCAGCAGAACGATCAGCCGATTCGCGGCGGATCCCTGCTTCACCACCCACTTTTCATCGGCCAACGCCTCATCGGCCAGCACCGCGAATGCATCCTGCAGTTGCTTTGCTCCGCCCAGTGCCGCCACGGCCCGTGTCGCTTCGATTCCCAGGTGTTGATTCGGCCGATCGATCAACTGCGCCAGTCCAGCGACATCCTCTGCGGATCCAAGCTGCCCCAATGCCTTGGCTGCTTCCGCCTGCATCTGGTCGTCCACCTGCGGCATTGCCTCCCAGGGCGCGCCGCCCAGCTTTGCTCGAACTGCTTCTGCAGCCCGCTTGCGCGTCGCTTCGTCCATGCTCTTCGCCATGCGGCCCAGCATGGTCACGGCGACGGCCTGCACCGCGGGCGACGGGTGATTTGCGGCTTCAATCAGCACATCGACCTGATCGGCAGCCTTGAGCCGCATCAGTGCCGTCGCCAGCAAGCGAGCCCGCGCATCCACTTCGGGCGATTCTTCATTCGGGAGCGCGCCCAGCATCGGTCCGATCAGCTTGCCTGCACCGTCGGCGCCAATCTTGCCGAGCGCCTCGGCTGCGAGCGCCGCGACAGACTCGTCGGAATCCGCCAATGCTCTCTCCAGCGCCTCGACGACCGCCTCGTTCGCTTCTCCGCCATAGGTTTGCACATTGCGCTGATCGAACATCAGGCCGAGTGAAAACGCTGCAGCCCCCCGCAGCTCCGCCGACGAATCCTGCAAGTAAGGCAGAATCGCCTCCGCATCGTTCGGATCGCCAATGCGCCCCAGGGCCAGCAGCACACGTTCGCGTTGCACCGGGCTCTCCGATTCCAGCAGTGAACTCAGGGTGCTGGAGTCCCGCAGCGCCTCCGCTTCCAGGATATTCGCTTCTACATTTTCCGTGGAAGCCTCCTGCGCTGGAGATAAACTCGCTAGAATCAGTATAATAGGAAGTGCAAGGGTGGACAGTTTGCGGATCATTCTGTTCGCTCTTTGAGTATTGGGATTGCAGGCCTCACGCCGGTACGAAACAGACCCCCAATGCCTCTGGGCGGTTTGGGACGGCCTGCATCCGGCAGCCTGAGACGATGCGGAAGGGGCGCTCCCGGATCAACCGAAAGCGCCCCCTGATGCCTCTTCAAGCCTTGAAAGACCTCACGGCGATGGCAGCGTTGGGTAGGCAACCATCCCGATCGACCACCCCAGCAGAACTTCCGCATCGACCCGATCGACAACGCCATCCGAGTTCACGTCCCATTCGAATGTGTAGGTTAGCAGTCCGCCCGCAGCCAGGACTGCCCGGGCCATCTCAATCCCATCCGTCATGTTGGTTACCCCGTCGCCATTGTAGTCGCCGTACGACGGTTTCTTATTCGGATTGTGCGGATTCGATCCCAGCAGATCCTCAATCTGGTCCGTGAACCCATCGCCATCCGTATCCGTGTAATCGATGGGGGTTGGAGACGGTGTGACCGACGGCGTTGGGCTGGGAGTATCGGACGGTGTCGGCGATGGCGTATCCGATGGCGTTGGGCTGGGCGTATCACTTGGAGTCGGCGATGGCGTATCGCTTGGCGTCGCAGTCGGCGTGTCTGAAGGCGTTGGTGTTGGGGTATCCGACGGCGTTGGACTTGGTGTGTCGGAAGGAGTTGGGCTGGGTGTGTCGCTCGGAGTGGGAGACGGCGTATCGCTTGGCGTCGCAGTCGGTGTGTCCGATGGCGTTGGTGTTGGCGTATCCGAGGGTGTTGGACTTGGAGTATCCGACGGAGTCGGGCTGGGAGTGTCGCTGGGAGTTGGCGACGGCGTATCGCTTGGCGTCGCAGTCGATGTGTCCGATGGCGTTGGTGTTGGGGTATCCGATGGTGTTGGACTTGGAGTATCCGACGGAGTCGGGCTGGGAGTGTCGCTCGGAGTCGCAGTCGGAGTGTCTGAAGGCGTGGGTGTGGGAGTGTCCGACGGTGTTGGACTCGGAGTATCTGACGGCGTGGGACTTGGTGTATCGCTTGGCGTCGGCGAAGGCGTATCGCTCGGCGTCGCGGTTGGAGTTTCCGTGGGAGTCGGGCTCGGCGTTGGCGTCGGCGTCGCGGCGCCGGGCAACTCCAGCGTCAGGATGTTCGCAAATCCGAACCCGCTATAGGAAGGAAACGCAATGATCCGGCCGCCGTCCGCTGACTGACGAATCGACATTTTGGTGAATTGCCCGCCCGGAAAGTAGGTCTTCCGCGTGATCCACGACGTATTTGTCCCTGTGACAGAAGTATCGAAGGAATAAAGTCGGCTCTCCGCAGTAGCGCTGCTTGCCGAAGTCTTCATCATGAACGCGCCGTAGCTGCCGTCGCCGGTCAAAACCAGCGGGTCGACGTTCTCCTCGCCCAGGTGCAGATCGGCCGACTCGGGCATGAAGCTGCCCCGATACGTCAAAGTCCCATTGCTATTGATCGTCAGGTAATTAACGCCGACGGGCAATCCACCCGCAGGCGATTGGCCTACGAAGGCCAGCGTGTTACCCCGTGCCAGCATGAAGTCGCCATCCCGGATCGTACCCGCCGTCGTGATATCGCCGGTAATCGAAGTCAACGTCCCCGTCTGGCTTGCATCGAATCCCATCAGCAGCGAGCCATTCGGGATCGCGAGATAAAGGTAAGCCGAATCGTCGGAGAAACACGTCGCCCCCCCCGTCAGAATCGACAGCGATCGCGTGTAAGTCGCCACTTCGGTCAGTGCGTACGTCGTGGGATCGACCGAGTAGAGATAGAGTTGGGCTTCGCTGCTTCGGCCCGGCTGAAACAGCGCCACCTTCGACCCGTCCAGCGAGATATCGATGTCGTAGATCAACCCATTGCGATTCTGGAAGTTGGCGAATTCGCCGTCGGGCGAGACCCCGAAGACATATCCGTACGTTTTGCTGCCGGTCGTATAGCCGCGAAGGATCACGAATCGCCCGAGCGGATCCACCTCCATTTCTTCCCAGTAGTCCGGGGGCGTCGAAACCGTCACCGTCCCCGCATTGCTGATCGCTCCAGTTCCTGGAATGATATCGAAGAAATCGACATTCCCTGATGGCAGCGATGTTGCCACGCCCAGGATCCCGTTTCGCGAAATCGCGCTCTGCGTCGAATTCGGAGACGATGCGGCGGTTCCCAGCGTCGTTGAGAACGTCCCAGTCCCGTTGGCATCGGCTGTCACACCCTTGCCGCCGGTCGATGGGTCAGTCCCCGCGCTGAACAGCAGATTCCCGCTCCCGTCCAGCGAATGAAAGAACATCTCCGACTGGCTGAACGTGCCAGTGCTGGTCAGATCCCCGGGCGCGGCCACCAGCGTGGCGGCCCCCGAAAGAAGCGCAAATGATAGTATCGGCGCCGCGATCCGGCGCAGGGCAGAGTTTCGCATGTGGACAACGATCCCCAAATCGGAATGAAAGCAGGAAGAAAGCCTATAAGCTCTAAGGGGTTAATGCTAGCCCGATTCCAGGGTTTTACTCCGACTTGCCCCGCGTCCACACAATCGCTAGACTTCACTTCGTGTTGAGATGGAATGGCTCTCGCAAACCCCGGCATTTCGGGGCCGATTGCGTGCGAGAGTGTGTCATCCCGCCCAAGTATGCCCTCGGGCGCGAGCCTGGAAGGAGCAGTCCGGCATGAGCGAAAGCAAGAAACGCCGACACCCGTCCCGTCCCTCCGGCGGGCCGTTCGACCCCCTCGCGACGCCTGTTCGGCCATGGTTCTCCCTAGCCGGCCAGCCCTGGGTCCCCCAGACCGACGTCGCTGAATCCGAGGAGTTTATCCTCATCCGGATGGAGGTCGCCGGCATCTCGATGGACGAGTTGTCCGTCACTCAGGAGGAGCAGACGATCGTCGTCCAGGGCTATCGCTCTCCACCGCCCCGAGAGGAACACTGCAGTTACCAATTGATGGAGATTCAGTACGGCCCCTTCGAACGCGTCTTCGAGTTCCCCGCGTCCCTGGAACTGGAGGAAATCACCGCCACGTACGATGCCGGCTTTTTGAATATCCGCATCCGAAAGACTGCCAAGGCACCGCGCAAACCCATCTCTCTTCGTATCAAGGTTCAGGAGGAATCGTGAGCAAGTCCGACGACATTCTGCCGATCAAGCCGTTGGAAACGCACCAGGAGGGCATCCCCTTCCCGGAGCAGGTCCCCATTCTGCCGACGAACAACCCGATCGTCTTCCCGCATATGATCGCGCCCGTGATCCTGGAAGACGAAGCCATGAAGGGTCCCATCGACGACGTGCTGCAAGGCGATCGCCTGATTGGCCTGTTTCCGACGCTTCCGAGTGAAACAGACGAAGACGAGCAGGAAGCCACGCTCTTTCGTGTCGGGACGCTCTGCGCCGTCCTGCGAATGCTGAAGATTCCCGACGGAACGATGCGTTTGCTCGTGCATGGTGCGGCCCGCATCAAGATCGAAGAAATCGTTCAGCAGGAGCCCTATCCGATCGCGCGCATCAAGCGACTCGACGAGCGTGAAGTCGAGGACATGGAAGTCGAGGCGCTCAAGAAGCAGACTCTCGATACATTGCGCCGCGCCGTCGATCTGGCGAATCTGCCGGAGGATTTGTTTGTTGCCGCACTGAACGTCGAGGACGCCGGAAAGCTGGCCGACCTCGTTGCGACAAACACGAATCTGAACCAGGAACAGCAGCGCGAGATTCTCGCCGAGATGAACACAAAGCGTCGTCTCCGCAAGGTCTTCGAGATGCTGACGCGCGAAGTCCAGGTGATGGAGATCGGCTCCAACATCTCGGAGAAGGTCCGCGAAAGCGTCGACAAGAACCAGCGCGAATTCTTCCTGCGTGAGCAGATCAAAGCGCTGCAGACCGAACTCGGCGAGCAGGATCCTCATCAGCAGGAAATGAATGAACTGCGCCTTCGCCTCGAACAGAAGGCGATGCCCGATCATGCACGCGAGACCGCCGAGAAGGAACTCGGACGCCTCGCCGTGTTGGCTCCGCAGGCAGCCGAGTACAGCGTCATTCGCACGTACCTCGATTGGATTCTTGACCTGCCGTGGGAAGAGAAGACTGACGACCACATCGATCTGCAGAAAGCCGCGAAGATCCTGGACGAGGACCACTACGGCCTTGAGAAAGTCAAAGAGCGTATCCTCGAATTCCTCGCCGTGATTCGTCTGAAGGGCGGCGACCTTAAGGGCCCGATCCTGTGCCTGGTCGGTCCTCCGGGAGTTGGCAAGACCAGCCTTGGGCGCTCCATCGCGCGCGCCACCGGCCGGCATTTCAATCGCTTCTCGCTCGGCGGCATGCGGGACGAGGCCGAAATCCGTGGTCATCGCCGGACTTACATCGGAGCAATGCCTGGCCGCATCATCAAGGCCCTCAAGGAAGCTGGAACGATCAATCCCCTGATCATGCTCGACGAAGTTGACAAACTCGGCGCTGATTTCCGCGGAGATCCGGCCTCCGCCCTGCTCGAGGTTCTCGACCCCGAACAGAACGACACCTTTGCCGATCACTATATGGATATGCCCGTGGATCTCAGCAAGGTCATGTTTATTACGACAGCGAACTCGCTCGACACAATCCCCGGTCCGCTGCGCGATCGCATGGAGATCATCCGTCTCGCCGGCTATACGCTCGAAGAGAAAGTCGAAATCGCGAAGCGCTTTCTCGTGCCTCGCGAAATCGGGAACAACGGCCTGAAGAAGTCGGAGATATCATTCCATCTGGCCGCACTGCGGCACATGGTCGACAACTACACGAACGAAGCAGGCGTGCGTTCGCTGCAGAAACAAATCGCTTCGATCTGTCGCAAGGTTGCGCGCCTGAACGCCGAGCAGGACAGCGCCGACGAAGCAGCCGGCAAGAAGCTTCGCAAGCACAAGCGCATCCCCGTGGATGCGGACAAAGTCGAAGAGTTCCTCGGCCCGCCGCGGGGCTACAAAGAAGTCGCCGAACGCATGGGACGTCCGGGCGTTGCCGTCGGGCTCGCATGGACGCCGGTTGGTGGAGAGATTCTCTTCATCGAATGCACGCGCTTCCCTGGAAAAGGCAACCTGCGCCTGACGGGGCAACTCGGCGACGTGATGAAAGAGTCCGCCACCGCCGCGATGACTTACCTGCGCTCGAATCTTGACCTGATCGGAGTCGAAGATAAAGAGTTCTCCGAATATGACTTCCACTTGCACGTGCCCGCCGGTGCCACGCCCAAGGACGGTCCCTCTGCCGGCGTCGGCATGGTGTCCGTGCTGGCGTCACTTGTCACGGGCCGTCGCGTGAATGATTATCTTGCCATGACAGGCGAGATCACCCTGCGCGGCAGCGTCTTGCCCATCGGTGGTGTGAAGGAAAAGTGCCTTGCGGCCTATCGCGCCGGCATCAAGGACGTTTGCCTGCCGGGCAAGAACAAGAACGACCTGGAAGACGTTCCCGAGCAGGTACGCAAAGCCGTGGACTTCCACTTCGTCGATCGAATCGAGGAATTGCTCCCCCTGGCACTCGAGGGGGGCTCCAAGAAGCCGAGCAGGAAGAAGGGGAAGCGTAAGAAGTAGCGCGCTACTCTTTCGTCTGCATGCGATTCAGATTCACGCAGCCGTAGCACGCCTTCGGCACTTCGCCGCGTTTCCACTGGCGCCGGAACCGGTCGTATTCGTCTGAATCCAGAAGCTCGACGAACTTCGTCAGGCTCAGATTTCCGATGACGCCGTCTTCCGTCGGGCGATCTTCCGGTGCGATGTAGGGCTTCACGTCCAGCTTATTCAGATAGCAGCACGTCGATACGTTGCCCTTGTAGTCGACGAAGATCATGTTCGTCGGCCGCACCAGGCACTCGCCATTCACCTCAAACCGGCGTGGATGCACAATCAGTTCGATGCCGACCTCTTCTGCGACCTTGCGAGCTTCTGCGACCGTCGCCGCGTACTTCTCATTCCATTCCGGCGTCAGATCAGCAGCGATGCCGGTATCCCACATCGCATGATCCAGATCGGAGCGATCGATTCCCGTCTCCATGTGCTTCGCGGTGAAGCGCTCGAAATTCTTCTCTGCCGCCAAACGAATCGCGTCCGGCAACTGATGCAGGTTCGTCTTCATCATGACGAACGTCCACTCCAGTCGGGTCGGTGCGTTCATTTCCTTGCGCAACGCATCCATGTGCGCCATGCGTTCCATCAGAATCTTGAACGTGCCCTTGCCGCGAACCTGCTCGTAGACCTCCGGCTCCGACGCATCACACGAGATGTTGATCGTATCCACGCCGGTTTCCAGCACACGGCGCGACAATGGCTCCTTCAGCAGCAAGCCGTTCGTCGTAAAGCAGGACCAGACGCCGGCTTCCTTCGCCAGCCTCAGCATCTCCACCAGGTCCTTGTTCATCAGCGGTTCGCCCCACCCGGTCAGATGGAGATACTTGAACCGCGGAAGCACCGGCAGGATGCGATCCTTGAACATCTGCAACTGGAACATGCCCTGAAGCGACTCGTCGAAATGCCGCGGACACATCACGCACTTCAGATTGCACGCGTACGACGACTCAATGCTCAGCGTTTCCGGAAACGGCAGCGGTTCCTCGCGTCCAGCCAAGCGTTTGCCCAACCCCTTCAGTTTGTTGATCACAGCAGCCATCCAGTTGTCCGATCCTGATATCACCCGGTGTCGCAAACGCGCCCCCGAAACTAGCCTGAAAGTCTGAGGCCGCCCCCCAGCCCTGTCAACCACTGGGGCTCTGGCGCGGGCCGGGCGCCTGCACACTGCCCTTGCCTCGGTTCGGCCCGATCGGTTCCATGGGCCGCGAAAGGATACACATGCTTCGCACGCCCCACACAGCCTTCCTGTTCCTTGTCTTAGCAACCCTCGCGCTAGCCGGATGCGCACGAGATAAGCCGCTTCGCGCCAATCCGGCATCCCTGGGGTTTGTGCCCGACACCAACGTCGGGCTGGATGTGCTGCTGAACCAGGCGGTTCGGGATGGCTCTGTTCCCGGTGCTGTTCTCTCCGTCGCGCGCGATGGGCGAATTCTCTATGAGCGCGCCGTTGGCTATCGGGATCCTTCCGGCAAGCATCCTCTCCCAATGACCCGCGCGACGTTGTTCGACGTCGCCTCGCTGACAAAGCCCGTCGCCACGGCCCCCGCGACTCTGCTGCTCAACTGCCACCAGCATCTGTCACTCACCGATCCCGCCGGGCCATTCACGCCGCGCGAACTGCTCCTCCACACCTCCGGGCTGAACGCCTACATCGACTGGCGCGACCTGCAGGCTCTTGGTAAGGGCAGTTCACCGGCGGAGAGCATCCTGGCCGCGTCTGTGAATGCGCGCGAAATCCCCGACGGGCGCGGCTACTTCGCGTACAGCAACCTCGGTTACGTCATCCTGGCGAGCGTCGACGAGGACGCCGCCGGCGAGAGCCTCGAGTCTTTTCTGCGCCGTGAGCTCTGGGATCCTCTCGGCATGACGCACACCACCTTCTATCCTCCCACGCCCACCAAAGAGAATAGGATCGTCTTTGCGCGCACCAGCGACGACCAGCAGCCCGGCCGCCCCTTCGATCCGCTCGCCGACTACATTCTCTCCGTCTACGAGAATCGCTGCCCCGGGCACAGTGGCCTCTTCTCAACCGCCGGCGACTTGACGATCTACTGCCAGGCTCTTCTGCAGCCACGGACCTTTCATGTCGAATCCCTCGATTGCCTCTCCAAGCAACTGATCTCCAATCCGGTCGATCTTGGCAGTTGGGACGGCGAGGGCGCGCTTGTGCTTTCCACCGGGAAGGTTCGTCGGACGCTCGGATTCGCTATCGATCCGCGAGTCGAAGGCGATGCGGCCCTCTTCCACACAGGGTACACTGGAACGGCGATCTGGTTGAATCGCGAAACGGGCGTGTCGGTTGTCTTGCTGACAAACGCGGTCTACACCGGCGATGATCGTTGGCAGACGCTGATGCGCGAAGTCATTGCTCTCGTGCAGCGCAACACACTCTGACGGAGTTTCCCATGGCAGACTCGAAGAAGTCTCTCACGCACCTCGACCCCAAGGGCGACGTTCATATGGTTGACGTTGGTGAGAAAGACAGGACCGCTCGCGAAGCCATCGCCGAGGGAGAACTCCATGCCCGCCCCGATGTCCTCGACGCGCTCTTCGGGGGAGAACTGAAAAAGGGCGATGCACTCGCAGCCGCTCGAGTGGCGGGCATTCTCGCATCGAAGCGGACGCCGGATCTCATTCCCCTCTGTCATCCCATCGCGACGAGCTATGCATCGATCGACATCACGCGAGCCACCGATCGCGACTGCGCAATCGTGAGAGCGACCGTTCGTGTGACGGAGCGCACCGGCGCCGAAATGGAAGCCCTCACCGCGGCCTCAGTCGCATTGCTGACGCTGTACGACATGGCGAAGGCGCTTCAGAAAGATATGCGAATCGAAGCAGTTCGCCTGCGCAAGAAAACCGGGGGAAAAAGCGGCGATCTAGAACTCCCCTGACCGAACATCTCGAACGAACTTGAGGTGACTTGAGCATCCTTGCTCAAGCCCAGCAGGCGCCAGCCCTCTTCGCCGGCGCTTTCATGTTCAAGAAATCTCAGCCCACCCCAACCTCGCGCGCAAACGAGTCCTCTTCCTCAGCTCTGTAGGGGAATTCCAAACAGAACCGCGACGAGGGAAGTGAAGTCTGATCGAGCCGAATCCGGCCGCCCTTTGAGGAGATAATCCGATCCACGATCGACAAGCCAAGACCCGTTCCCGTGTCTCGAGTCGAGAAGAACGGCTCGAAGATGCGCGACGCCATATCCGCTCGAATTCCCGGGCCGGAGTCCTCGACGGACACCATTGCGAATTCTGCCTTTCGCGCTAGTCCCACGCGAATCCACCCGTTCTTTCCGACTGCATCCATCGCGTTCAGGAGGAGATTGAGGAAAACCTGACGAATATGAGGCTCCGCATACGGCACTTCGACAGATTCTTCAGAGAACTCCAATCGAATCTCGATCCCGCGCTTCTCAGCTTCGTGGATCAGAAGATCGCGCGTCTTGCGAATGGCCTCATCCACGAGGCACGTCGCGCGCACATCTTCAGACTGGTTCTTTTCCTGCCGCGCAAACTCCAGAAAGCGTTCGACCGTCTTGTTCAGACGCTCTGTTTCCTCGATCAGGATTTCATAGAAATCCGGATCGTCATCCTCGCCGCTCGCGCCTTCCGGTGCTTCCTGGCACTCGTGGCGCCAGCGATCGCGCAGGATCTCCACCGAGGTCTTGATGCTCGCGAGTGGATTGCGAATCTCGTGGGCGAAACCGGCGCTCAATCGTCCCAGCGCCGCCAGGCGATCCGATCGCCGCAACTGTTCCTCCAGCGTGAAGAGCTCTTCCGTGCGCTCGCGCAATCGCTCGTAGGCCTGCTCTCGACCGAGTCGCGCGCTCTGCTCCTGCGCACGCGCTTCCTTCTCGGCATCCAGTGCGGCCTCCTCTCGTTCAGACAAGAAGCCGGTGAGGCCGCCGATCACATGGAACATCACCATTTCGAGAATGCGAAAGGGCAGAGTGGTATGTGGCATGTGCCATCCGTGCAGTGCATGCGGGAAGTACGCGATGCTGATCAGCCCTGCCGTGATCAGGCCCCAACGGCACCCGAACCAAAGCCCCGCCAGAACGATTGGAATGTAGTACACACGCTGCAGAAGTTCGTGCGTTCCACTCGCATCCGGCGAAATCACATAATGCGCCACCGTTACGCCGATGGCGAAGAAAGCGACAATCCCGATGCGAACTCCCTTCGTCATCTTGCTTCTGCTTTCGTCTTGTCGCCGTATTGGGGAATAATCCCGTACTTCTGCAGTCGGTAAATGAATGCCTGGCGGGGGAGATTCAACAACTCCGCGCCCTTCTTCTGATTGTGCTGACTCTTCTCCCAAGCCGCTTCGAGGAGTTGCCGCTCGATTTCTTCAAACTCCACGCCTTCGTCGGGAATCTCGATCCCGCCGCCCGCCAGGAGATTCGATTGTCCCGGCGCCTTGGGCCCACGGCCGATCGCCAGATCGCTTGCCTCCAACGTTTCCAGCCCCGGCCTTAGAGCGCACGCCCGCGCGATCACGTTCTCCAACTCGCGAATATTCCCAGGCCAGTTGTGGGCCTTCATCTCTTCCATCGCGTCGTCGGAAATTCCCGCGCCAGGAGCTCCATACCGCGCCAGAAAATGCTTCACCAACATCGGCAGATCGTCCCGGCGCGCTCGCAACGGCGGCAATTCCACCGGCACAACGGCCAGGCGATAGTACAAGTCCTGGCGGAACGCGCCTTCCTCGACGCGCGCTTCCAGCGGCTGATTCGTCGCCGCCACCACACGCACATCCACGCGGCGAGCCTTGTTCTCGCCGATCGGCGTCACCTCGCCTTCCTGCAACGCGCGGAGCAACTTCGCCTGAAGCGCCATTGGCATGTCGCCGATTTCATCCAGAAACAGCGTTCCGTTGTGGGCCGCCTCGAACTTTCCCGTGTGATCCACGACGGCGCCCGTGAACGAGCCTTTTCGATGGCCGAACAACTCAGACTCGAGCAACTCGCCCGGAATCGCCGCGCAGTTGAGAACCACGAACTGCCCCGAGGCCGACCGCGGTCCATCGAAGTGCAACGCTCGCGCGGCCAATTCCTTGCCCACGCCGGACTCGCCACGCAGCAGCACCGTGGCTTCCGACTCCGCCAGGCGCTGAAGCGTCTCGCGCAGCTTCTTGATCGCCGGCGAGGTGCCGATCATTCGATCGGCCGTCGGGCGACCGCCGACCTTCTCCCGCAGCAGCCTGTTCTCGCGCCGCAGCCGGCTGCTCTCCGTGACGCGCTCGATCGCGAATCGCAACGCATCGCGATTCACCGGCTTGGTCACGTAGTCCGACGCGCCGGCCGTCATCGCATCCACCGCGTTCTCGATACTCCCGAATGCCGTCACCACGATCACGGGCGGTGGATCCTGGATGCGCTCCTTCACGGCCGCCAGGAACTCGATCCCGTCCATGACTGGCATTTTCACATCGCAAAGTACCACGTCCGGGCGATTCGCGGCGAGAGCCTCCAGGCCCTCCTGTCCGTTGGCAGCCGTGGTCACCTCATAGCCTGCCTCGCGCAGGGCGAAGGCCGTGACCTTGCGGAAATTCTTGTCGTCGTCGATGAAGAGCAGGCGGATTTTTGACGTGGCCATGTGGACCTCCAGTGTCTTGCTTCCGAACAAGGCACGCCCTGTGCCAGCCCGAAACCTCCCACAACCAGCCCGTTTCCCATCATTCGCTTCCCGCAATAACGCGGCCAATGCTGGAAATGAAGCAGAGATGGCGGGAGGGATGCTGCCTCGGAAGTCGAAAACCGACAGCCCCGTCCATCTGTCCCATTGCGCCCGGCCCGGCCCCTCGGCACGATGCCGCCCATGTTGGTTTTGGGCATCGAAAGCTCCTGCGATGAGACGGCTTTCTCCGTTGTGGAGAATGGCACCCGCGTGCTTTCCAACGCCATCGCCTCGCAGATCGACCTGCACCGCAGATTCGGCGGCGTCGTGCCCGAAATCGCCAGCCGAGCCCACCTGGAGTGCTGCGTACCACTGATGCGGCAATCCCTGGAAGAGGCCGGCGCCAGCCTGGACGACGTGGACGCGCTGGCGGTGACGCGGGGGCCCGGGCTCGCCGGGTGCCTGCTTGTCGGCGTCGAGTACGCCAAGGGCCTTGCCCTGCGCCGCGGAAAGCCCCTGATCGCCGTTCACCACATCGCTGGACACCTGTACTCACCGTTCATTGGTCGCGAAACGAACGCCTGGGGTGAGCCGACTGATGGACCCGCCTCGACGAGCGAACCGTACCTCGGACTCGTGATCAGCGGAGGCCACAGCAGCCTGGTTCACGTGCAAGGCCCGACCGAATTCGAAATCCTCGGCGAGACCCTCGATGATGCGGTGGGGGAGGCCTACGACAAGGTAGCAAAGCTCCTGGGACTCGGCTATCCAGGCGGACCGCTGATCGATCAGGCGGCCACGAATGGCGATCCGAAGGCTTTCGACCTGCCCCGGCCCGTCATGCACACGAAGGATTTCAACTTCTCGTTCTCGGGACTGAAGACCGCCGTGGCACGCCTCGTCGAAGAACGCGAAGCCGGCGGGCACAACGCGCTCGACGAGCAATTCGTCGCGGATGTGGCAGCATCGTTCCAGGCTGCGGCCATCGATGTCCTACTGAAGAAGACCGGCCGGGCGCTCAAGCAAACTGGCCTGAGCCGTCTGGCGCTCGCCGGCGGTGTTGCCTGCAATCGCGGCCTTCGAGCCGCCGTCGCGAAGCGATTCGCGAAGATTCAGGTCGCGATTCCCGACCCGGAATACTGCACGGACAACGCCGCCATGATCGCCGGATTAGGCTATCACCTGGCCGCGGAGACGTCGAAAGATGCGAATTTTGGAATGAACGCCGCCCCGTCCATGAACCTGGTTCCGGCGGCGAAGTGGCGCGACGGCTAACCTTCCATCATCGCCATCGTTGCCTTCTTGATGCGATTCAGCTTCCCAGCCAGCAGCTTGCGCTTCACCGTGCCGAGGTGATCGACAAACAGCACCCCGTTCAGGTGATCGATCTCGTGCTGCAGCACCCTCGCGCGTATCTCATCCACTTCTTCCTCGTGGATTTCGCCGTCCAGATCCATCCAGCGCAGTTTGATCGACAGCGGGCGATAGACTTCCCCTTCTACCTCCGGGATCGACAGACAGCCCTCCGTGTAGGGGCCGTCCAACTCGCTCGATTCAAGAATCTCGGGGTTCAGGTAGACTTCCAGGTGGCGCGGCCGATCGCCCGAGCGTTTCGCCTTTCGGGCCCGCGGCGTGTCCGCATCGTCGGACTGCCGAACGTCAATCACAAGAATCCGGCGCAGGTCTCCGACCTGATTCGCGGCGAGGCCAATCCCTGCCGCCGAGTACATCGTTTCGCCCATGTCCTCGGCCAGTCGCCGCAACTCATCGGTCACTTCCTCAATCGGTTTCGCCGTCTCCCGCAGGACTGGATCGCCGTACTTCCGAATTTCCAGAATCGCCATCTTGTTACCCATCAGAAAAATCGCGCTCTTGCCACGCCGCGAGAAGCATACCCGCTCGATCGTCTCAGGCAAGCGGAGTTGAAGCCCGATTCCTCGACGCGTTCGTTGTCCCCAATTCCACATTCTCCTTGCTCGGAGCATCCCCAGCGGCCGACCCTTGCGGCCTTGCATTGTCGCAGGGAAACCCATTTGTCGGAAGGATTGCGCGTGAGCACCGAAGAGCTGATCGATCTCGTCAAATTCGACGACCGGGGACTCGTTCCCGCCATCTGCCAGGACGCCGAGACCGGCGAAGTTCTTATGATGGCCTGGATGAATCGCGAGAGCCTTGCTCTCACCCTCGAGAAGCGCACGGCCTGCTATTGGTCCCGCTCGCGCCAGAAGCTCTGGTTGAAGGGCGAATCCAGCGGCCACGTCCAGAAAGTCAAGGACGTGCGGCTCGACTGTGACGCGGACTGTGTGTTGATTCGGGTGGAACAGGAAGGGCCCGCGTGTCACACTGGTTTCCGCTCCTGCTTCTATCGCCATGTCGAAGACGGCGAGTGGCGCGACGACGGCGAACGTCTCGTGACACAGGAAGCAATGGACCGCAAATACGGGCGCTCCTGAGGCCCCCTCCCGATTGAACGTCGGAGCCGATCAATGATCACCCCAAGTTTCGAAGAGTTTTGCCGGCGCGCAGAGCGCGGCAATCTGGTCCCCATTTCGCGCGAGATTCTCGCCGATCTCGAAACGCCCGTCTCCGTTTTCCGGAAGCTCAACAGCAGCCATTTTGCCTTCCTGCTTGAGTCCGTCGAGAACGGCGATCAACTCGGACGCTACTCGTTCCTTGGCGCCGATCCGTTTCTGATTTTTAAAGCCCGCGGCCATGAGCAGGAAGTCATCTTCCAGAACGAAGAGCGCGACTTCCGCACAGAAGATTCGCCCCTCAAGACGCTGCGGCACCTGATGAATCATTACGTCCCCGTTCCGGACCCGGACCTGCCCCCCTTCACCGGTGGCGCCGTGGGTTTCATGTCCTATGACGTGGTTCGCTACTTCGAGGAAATCCCCGACGAGAATCCGGACGACCTGAATCTGCCGGACTGCCTGTTCATGGTGGCGGATTCGCTCGTCGCATTCGATCACGTGAAGCGTCGCATGATCCTGATCGTGAATGCGCACGTTGAGGATGATCTTCAGCGTTCCTACGATCGCGCCGTGTACAAGTTGGACAAACTGCACGAGCGCGTTGTCGCGCCGTCCGTTCCTCCGACGCCGACTGCGTCCGACGATCCGCGCGAACTCGTGACGAAGTCGACATACTCGAAGGAGGCCTTCGAGAAGGCGGTCGAAAGCGCGAAGGAATACATCAAGGCCGGCGACATCTTCCAGGTCGTTCTCAGCCAGCGTCTGCAGACAGAGATCGATTGCGAGCCGTTCGATGTTTACCGCGCACTGCGAGCCGTCAATCCATCGCCCTACATGTTCTATCTCAGTTGCGGCGACTTGAAGCTCGCCGGTTCTTCCCCCGAGATTCTCGTTCGTTGCGGGGAAAAACGCGTCAACGTCCGGCCGATTGCGGGTACCCGCAAGCGTGGCGCGACGATCGAGGAAGACAAGGCGCTCGAGAAGGATCTGCTTGCCGACGAGAAAGAACTGGCCGAGCACGTCATGCTCGTGGATCTCGGCCGCAACGATGTCGGTCGCGTGTCGAAGTACGGCAGCGTCCATGTTACCGACTTCAAGATCATCGAACGCTACAGCCACGTCATGCACATCGTCTCGAATGTGGAAGGCGAACTGCAGGACGGCAAGGATGCGTTCGATGTGCTGGCAGCATGTTTCCCGGCCGGCACTGTGAGCGGCGCGCCCAAGATACGTGCGATGGAAATCATCGATGAACTCGAGCCCGTCCGACGCGGTCCGTATGCCGGCGCCGTCGTGTACTTCGGCTTCAACGGCACGATGGATTCCTGCATCACGATCCGCACGGCCGTGATCAAAGGCCAGACCGTCTACGTCCAAGCCGGTGCCGGTCTTGTGGCCGACAGCGTCCCCGCGACGGAGTACGAGGAAACGCTGAACAAGGCCCGCGGTCTGCTGAGTGCGCTCGAGATGGCGAACCAGGGCCTCGACCAGGCGCCGCGTCCCGCCGCCGGCGAAGAAGTGGGCGCCCAGGAGCTTTCATGAAAGTCCTTGTCACACGCCCCATTCCGGAAATCGGCGTCACGCGGCTGCGCGATGCCGGCCACGAAGTCATTGTGCGCGAAGAGGATTCGCCGATTCCGCGCGAGGAACTACTGCGCCTGCTCGATGGCTGCGAAGCGGCCGTCACAATGTTGACGGAACGCATCGACGAGGATCTCCTCGCGCAGCACGAACAACTGCGTGTCGTTGCGAACTTCGCCGTCGGATTTGACAACATCGACGTTCCAGCAGCAACAAAGCACAATGTCGCCGTTACGAACACGCCGGATGTGCTGACCGACGCGACGGCTGACCTCGCGTGGGCTCTGATGCTCGCGGCCGCACGGCGCGTCGTTGAAGGCGACGCCTACGTTCGTTCCGGCGAATGGACCGGTTGGGGGCCGTTGCAGATGCGCGGATTTCATATCACGGGCAAGACGCTCGGCATTGTCGGCCCCGGACGCATCGGCGGCGCAATGGGCAAGCGCGCCGGGGGCTTTGGTATGAAGGTCCTCTACGCTGGCAACGCGCGTCGTCCCGAATTCGAAAGTCAAACCGGCGGCGAGATGGTTTCGCTCGAAGAGCTCCTGGCCAAGTCGGACTTCGTGTCGCTGCACTGTCCGTTGACGCCGAAGACACGCCACCTGCTTGGGGCGGAGCAATTCAAACTGATGAAGTCTACCGCTGTCCTCGTGAATACAGCGCGCGGCGCAGTCATCGACGAGAACGCGCTGGTCGACGCACTTCGCTCAGGAGAGATCGGCGCGGCCGGCCTTGATGTGTTCGAGCAGGAACCGAAGATTCATTCCGGCCTCTTCGAACTAAAGAATGTCGTGATGCTTCCGCATCTCGGCAGCGCCACGCATCAGACCCGCGACGTTATGGCGGAGCTTTGTGCCGAGAACATCCTCGCAATCGATCGCGGCGACTGGCCAAAGACGATCCTGAATCCGGATGTTCTCGAAACGCAGATTTAAAGAGGGACGCAGTGAGCGCCTACGAGAATCTGGCCCGCTATTACTCCGACATCTTTCCCCTGTCGGAAAAGCTCTGTAACTTTCTCAATCCCCTTGTTGAGCAATGTCAGGACACCAACAAGGCGTGGCTCGACGTGGGAGCTGGAACGGGAAACCTGATCGTCTGGTTGGAGGAGAATCACGTCGAGGCTCATGGGCTCGAACCAGATCCCGACTTCGTCGCTGAGGCACAGCGCCGCCTCAATGGCTCTCCAGAACGCATCGTGCGGGGAGCTTTACAAGACCTTGGTAACTTCTACGGAAGTGGGCAGTTTGGCGCCATCACTTGTCTCGGCAATGTACTTGCCCATGTGGATTCTCTGGATGAAGTTCGGGCTTTCTTCAGCCATACGGCATCCCTCCTAGCCTCGGGGGGCGCAGCCATCGTGCAGGTCGTGAACTTCGATCGAGTGCTGGCTCGAAGGACCTGGGAGTTCCCCGTTCTCAAACGGAATGCTGCCGACGGCACCCCGATCGACTTCCAACGAGCCTACACGCCCCAGGGCGAGCACCTTCTCTTCACAACTGCCTTGCATGCCGGCGGTGTGGAATACCAAAACGAAGTCAGGCTTCTCCCACTCCATCGCGCGGACTTGATGGATATCGCGAAGACATGCTTTGATCGCGTCGACCTGTTTGGCGACTACGGCTCCCCGTGGAGTCTCGACGCGCCGGCCACAATCCTCTACGTCACAGTGGAGCCGGAATCATGACCGCCAAGATGTCCCCCAAGCCCTGGCAACGCGAAGCCCTCCGCGGTCTCGTTTTGCCCGGCTACGAGGATCTCGACCCCGCCGGGTTGCCTTGGGAAGACGCTGCTGCAAAGCGGCCCCTGGAAGGCGAACACAGTGTCGCGAAACGTTCCCGCTCCCGACTTGTCATCCGCATCGAGCATGAGGGCGAGACGCTTTACGTCAAGCGCGCCCTTGCCCGGACACTTCCCCGTGTTGTTTCCGCTTTCCTTCTCGGCCCGAAGACCTTTCGCGAGTGGCGTACGGCGCACGAGTGGCTGGATCAGGGCCTTCGCGTGCCGGAGCCCGTCCTTGTTGCATCGCAGGGAAAGCGTCTCTCGTACTTGGTAACTCGCGGGCTGCCGGAGTCCTGGACCCCACTCAACGAATGGCTGAAAACGAACGGCCTCGACCTCGAAATGCTAAAGGACGTTGGACGACTGGCGCGCGCGCTGCACGATCGGCCTGCCTATCACGCCGATTATCGCACGGACCACATCTACCGCACCGACGCGCCTGCAGATGCTCCCCTTTTCGAGCGCTTCGCATTCATCGATCTCGATGGCGCGTTTATCGGCAAGCCGGTGAGCACAGAACAGCGCCGTCAGGCACTCGTGCAGTTTCTTGTTTCCCTCAAACGTCGCGACGCTTCCGTCGAGCACGCCGCCGCGCTCGTCGCTGGATATGAAGAGGCGTCGCCCATTGGTCTCGACCCGGCTGCCCTCTTCAAACTCGCCGCTTCCACTTAATCGGTTTACTCGCGGAAGTTTCTCACTCCCACGGTCCAAAAACCGTGTGTGAAACTCGTCAAGTCAATGAAAGCACTTTTCGCGGTCCCCGAGGTGTGCTACGTTATCAATGTTTTTGAGGCGAGAAACACTCTCCTCGGGAGGAGACAATGACTACATCGTACGAAGACCTTCCTGCTGTTTCGGAAGAGTCCACCAAGCTCAACCTGAACCTCAGCTTGAGTGAAGACGGCCCGGATACACTGCGAATTCCAGCAGGTGAGCGGGTCACCCTTTCCCTTTTCAATACATCGGACGAAACACTGGAGATGGCCGCCGGTCACAACGCTTTCGCCGATGCCAGCGACTTCGAAGACGCTCTCTTTGAAGCTCCCAACATGCAAACGACAGCCATCGGCATGACAGCGGGCACACGCCGCGCAAAGGTCAAACTTGAACCCGGCCAGCAAGGCACGATGCAGTTCACGCTGCCGTTCGAGAAGCGCGGCCGTTGGCAGATGGTCATCTTCCGTCCTGGCCGCTTCAGTGCCGGCCGGCACGTGAATGTGATTGTCGACTAAGTTCGACTGTCAGTCGCTGATGTAATCCGCCGCCCAGGTTCGCGCCTGACGATTGCCCAGGATGTGAACCTGGCGCAGGCGCTTGAGCGTCTTGCGTGAGAACGACGCGAGCGGCAGATAGATTATGCCCACATTGTATTGTCGGGCATATTCGACAAGATCGCGATCCGGCGGCGTTGGTGCAACCCATGCCACGTACTTCTCCTCGCACAGCAGAATTGCTGAAGCGAGTAGCAGCCGTGCGCTCGTCCGCCACTGATATAGCTCCTGCACCGTCCAAACATCCGGGATTCCCCTCGCAGGGAACACCGAGAGGATTCCGTGGTACTCCGTGCGGGCGATCATGGGGCCAACCATCTCTTTGCCCAACGGCGCGCAATAGACCGAGATGTCCGATTCGTTCTGATTTTCGGCATAGAGCGTTGTGCGCCAAAGCTGTTCAGTCAGCAGGCAATCTTTCCAGACCAGAACAACCGGGCCGACATTGCCCGGCGGAACGCGTTCGCGTCGAACGTATAGCCGACCGCGATGCCAGTTGCGCATCGTCTCGCGAAAGTCCAGGCCGTCCAACATCGACGACGTGAACTCCTCGACGGTCGTGTGATCTTCCGAGATCGACTGCAGAGCACGCTTTCGCAGGAAGTCGAAGAAGTTCTCGATCCGCTCATCTTCCGGTGGCCACGAGCAAATCCCCAGGCCGAAGAAATACTGCGACGCGAAATCCTGTTGCCACTGCAGACGATCTCTCTGCGAGTGCCGGCGTCGCTTAAAGTTGAACTCCACCGTGTGCAACTCGGGCCGCGGATAGGCCGGCTCCGCGCGATCGAGTCCCTCGCCGACATCGACGTACAGATCCAGGCTGCGATGGCGACTCGGGTCTTCGGAGGGATCGCGTTCCTGATCCTCCTGGTTGGGCGGATAGGACGCAGCAATCTCCAACGCAATCGCGCCAAAGTCATCGTCCACGCATCCCTTCGACGCGATGACCAGTTCATAGATTCCCGGCACGAGACGTCCTCGCACCAGCGACAGATTTCGTCCGAACTGGTAGAGCGCCCGCCACTCCGTCAGGTTCACCTCTTCGTCAAACTCGTCGCGATATTGCGCGGAGGCCTTGTTCAGGATTTCAGAAAGTGCCGGCAGGACTTCAAACTGCTCATCGCCGCTTGCCTGTTGACGGAAGTTCTCGTATAGGTACGTCAGGTACGGCATCTCGCCCAGCAGCAGCGGCAAAAGGCGCTCGCCCATCGGCAGCAGACGAACCAATTCACGTTCCGCATCGATGTCCGGCAGGTTCGCTGCCTTCTTTCGATCGGCCAGCAAACGCCTGAACGCCGCCGTGTGCTGGACATCCGCAACCACGAGCGTGCGCGTCTCACCGGCCAGCCGAGCGATCCGTCCTGCCATGATCTTCTGCCGGGTTGTTTCGGCAACATCCGGCATCGCTTTCATCCATTGCTCGGCGAACGCCGCCGCCCCGATGCGCTCCAGAGCCAGCGGATCCGGATGCGAGCGATACGTTTCGCCGCGACCTGCATCCAGCGTGTCCACCAGTTCCACGCGAATGCCGTTTTCCAGCGCGAGCCGCGCCGCTTCGATCCGCGCATCGCAGGGATCCATGGCCAGCACCAGAGGCGAGCGCCCCTTCGGCTCCTTGAACGCAATCATCCCGACCCGCGGCAACTCCTCAAGGCCCTGGAGGAATGCCGCTCGTACAGCCCGCGGCACCTCGATTGCCACGCACTGCGGCTGAAATGCGAACAGCGCCCGCCGCGCCTCATTCGCACCACTGAGCGAATGCAGCAGCGTCGGCGCCATCGCCACATCCGGCGACAGCTCCATGTACGGCAGCGTTGGCAGGTCGACTCGCTCGCTCATAACCACATTCTACACACGCCGGAGCGCCCCAAGACAAGTGCCGTTAAGGCATCCTGGTAACATGCGCCCCACACCGGTTGGAGGGGGGACTCTCAGAACGAGTGGAACTTCTTGAAGAAGTCGTACCCTGGTTTGAAGACAACCTTGTTGTCCTTCACCATCAGTTCGCCGTTCACGAAGAGTTGCACCGCTTTCGAGAGCACTTTCGCCTCCAGCGTCTGGCCGCGATCTTTCACGTCATCCAGCGTGTCGTTGCCGTAATCGATGTGGAAAACGTCCTGGAGGATGATCGGCCCCTCATCCAAATCTTCCGTCACGAAGTGCGCCGTGCAACCCGCCACGCGGCGTCCGGTGTCGAAGGCCTGTTTGTACGCATTCGCTCCGGGATGGTAGGGGAGGAGCGAGGGGTGGATGTTAATGATGCGGCTCGGGAAGGCCTGAACAAACTCCGGTGTCAGAATTTGCATGTATCGCGCAAGAACGATGAGGTCGGGCTTCAGAGCCTGCAACTCCGCCAGCATCTCCTTGTCGCGTGCGGCCCGGTCCTTTTCATCGAAGACCCGGAACGGCAGGCCACGCTTCTCGACCATCGGCTCCAGGTCTGGCCGATTGGACCAGACGGCAGAAATCTCCGCCTCGATCGCGCCCGACTCCGCATCGTCCAGCAACGTCTTTAGGCAATGCGGTTCCTTTGTGCAGAGAATCACGATGCGCCGTTCGCGCCGGCGCCCCAGCAGACGGACCTCGATCTCCATGTTGATCTTCTGACCCAGATCGCCCAGGCCGTTGATCAACTGGTCCAGCGGCAACTCCAGGTCGGACAAGTCCACCAGCATGTTCATGAAGAACATGCCCTGCAGAACCTTCTGCTCGATGTCCTCGATATTGACGTCGCGCTCGGCCAGGAACGTCGACACGCGTGCCACCACGCCCTTCTGGTCCTGGCCGACGACGGAAACGATGGCGAGTATCTGTTTGTCCGGCACAACTGGCTCCTCGATCGAGTCTGAGTCCCCATCCCCAGGGGAACGCTCATTGCGCCAGATACTCGCAGCCTAACTCCAGCAAAAAGAATCGAATGACAGAATTGCTACTCGGAGAAGCGCTGTTCCTTCCACGGATCGCCGTAGTTGTGATAGCCGTGTCGCTCCCAGAATCCCGGCTGATCCTCGCGCATAAACTCGATGCCATTCAGCCACTTCGCGCTCTTCCAGAAGTAGAGCTTTGGCAGAACCAGCCGCACGGGTCCGCCGTGCTCGCGGTCCAGGGGTCGGCCCTCGTAAGTATGGGCCAGCAGCACCTCGTCCTCCAGGAAATCCGCCAGCGGGACGTTCGTTGTGTACCCGCCATAGCTGTGCTGCATCACGTGGGCGGCGCCCTCAGCCAACCCGCCCGTCCGCTCCTCGATCGCCGCGAGGAAGTCCTTCACCCGCACGCCTGTCCACGTCGTATCGAGCTTCGACCACGTCGTCACGCAGTGGATATCGCGCGTCAGCGTCGTTTGGGGCATCGCCATCAACTCATCCCAACTCACGACCGTTTCTTCTTTGACCAGCCCGAACACGCGACAGGTCCACTCCTGCTGGGCGATCTCGGGCGTCGGTCCGTAGGTCAGAACCGGAAACCCCTTGGTCAGGTGCTGCCCGGCCGGCACGCGGTCCGCATTCGGATCCGGCTCTGTGCTGGCTTTCTTGAGCTTGTTGAATAGCGACATGGTGGCTTTCTCGTGCGGTGGATTTGTCGGAGAAGGGAGCAAGACCCGGACCGGCGCAACGGTAAGCGCTCAAGCCCCTCCCATGACAGGAAAAACCCGCTCACCACCCAGCTTTTCCTTGTCCCAAAGGCCTCTCTCTGCGCCAGATAGAACGTTGAGGAAAGGACACATCATGCAAATCCAGCGGCTGCGAAAAGGCGATGAGGAGCGCGTCCAGGCCATTGCCGAGGCCTTCAAGGAGACTCGCCTCGATCCCGAGAGTGCGTCCGAAATCCTAGATCGGAACGATACGATCCTACTCGTTGCTATTCAACGGAACGAAGTCCTCGGCTTCGCCCTGGGATTCGTTCTTCCGCGCATCGACCACGCCGGCCGCATGTTATTCCTTTACGAAATCACCGTGAAGCCCGGCTATCGTCGCCGCGGCATCGCTCGTAACCTCTTCGGCGAATTCCTTCGCATCGGAAACGACAGCGGCGTCGTGAAGATGTTCGTCGTCACCAACGAGAATAACTACCCAGCCATGAGCCTCTGCCGATCCATGGGCGGAAAGCGCAAGAGCGCCGATGACGTGATCTACGAATTCTACTTCAACGACACGCCGATCGAAATCTCCGAATCCAGCGGACTCCACAGACGACTGAAAGGCCTCTAGTCCCTCCCAACTTCCTTGCTCCTCTGTCCGGTATGTCGGTACGATCTTTCCGCCGCTGAATCTTCGCGGAAGGAAAGGTGTCATGCCCTGGTTTGTCCCCGTACTCGTCTTTATCGCACGCATCATGGACGTTTCGATCGGAACCGTCCGCATTATCACGGTCACGAAGGGCCACAAGGCTCTGTCGGCCGTCCTCGGTTTCTGCGAAGTCACCATCTGGATCTTCGCCGTCTCCGCCGTCATTGTGAACATCCGAGAGAGCCTCTGGACGGTCTTTGCCTACGCCTCCGGCTTCTCGGTCGGGACGTTGGTCGGGATGGTCATCGAGGAGAAACTGGCGATCGGCACGCAGGTCATCCGAATCGTCAATCGCACCTCAGAGTTCGACCTGTCGGAGCTCCTTCGCCAGAAGGGCTTCATGGTCACCAAGGTGGAGGCCGCCGGCGGCCTCGGGCCCAGCGAACTCTGCTTCCTGGTCGTCCCGCGAAAGCGCACTCAGTCCGTCCTGGACGTCGTCGAGCAGAACTGTCCTTCCGCCTTCATCACGGTCGAAGATGTCCGCCGGAGTTCCGTCGAGACACGCCTTTTTCCCGGCCCTCGCAGTCAGACCCCCTTCTGGAAGCGCCTCACGAAGTTCAAGTAACCCCGTCCGCGCCTGTTGACGTCCACCGGCCGCACCCCGCATGATCCCTGCGGCTCGGAGTCGGGCCCATCTCACTGGAAGGATCTCATTGTGACGATCAGCCGCTGGATTTCCATGGCCACATTCGCCTTGGCGGTCGCGCTCGTCGGCTGCTCGACGACCCCGACGAAGTCCGCCGCGAAGACCGGTCCGGAAACCCCAGCCCGCCCGGTTGTGACCGAGGAGGACTTCCTCCGCCTTGCCGGTGGCGGAGTCCCCGATATTCTTAAGAACACCATCGAGATCCGCCACTACTCTGTTGAGATCACTCGCGATGAAGAGCTTCCAGAGCTGCGCCTTGAGCTCTTCAATCGTCTCGAAGACGAGCCCCTCCACCTTGAATTGCGCACGCTCTGGTTCCGCCAGGATGGGTCGCTGATCGATGCCTCGACCTGGGCACATGCGCTGATTCCGCCGCGCCGCGCCTATCGCTATCGCTGCCTGGCCTACTCGCCCTATGCCGTTCGCGAGCAGGTCCAACTCCGCCGCCTCTACGTCGGCGACGCCTCCGAAGAATTCCCGCCGCTGGAGGATGCCGCTCCGTGACCTGGTGGCTCTCCATGCTTCTGCCCATCGCGGTAGTGGCTGTGCTCGGGATTGCGATCTTCCCGCGCCAGGCTTGGCTCTTCGTCCAATCGTTCTTCCCCATGTTGCTCCGCAAGCTCCCTATGGCGCTGGCGACGCTCTGGTTTGTCGCAACCATGGTTTTTCTTCTGACCAAGGCGGCAGGCGGCGAGGAAATGTGGGGCGAAGGTCGCATCGATCCACTCGTTCGCCAGACCATGATCGAGCAATGGGGACTCGACCAACCGCTGTGGAAGCAGTACGTCATCCACATGAGCCAGTTGGCCCAGTTTAACACCATGCCCTCGCGCATGCAGCGCAACAAGACGCTTCGCGACATCCTGGCCGATCACCTGCCCTACTCTATGGCGCTCGGGCTACGCTCGATCGTGCTTGCGGTTATCCTCGGAATTCCAATCGGCGTCCTGTGCGCGCTCTTCCACAATCGCTGGATCGATCAGAGCGGAACGGTCCTGGCCCTGATTGGAGTGTCCGTTCCCAGCTTCATCCTCGCCTCGCTCGGCGTGTACTTCCTCGCGCGAAAGTGGCAGCTCTTCCCGGCCTCCGAATGGACCGGGCCATGGGCGCTGTGGATTCCCGCGGCTTGCCTCGGAGCGTTCCCCTTCGCGGCCGTCCTGCGCCTGACCCGCGCCTCGATGCTCGAGGCCCTTCGAGAAGACTACATCCGGACGGCCCGTGCGAAAGGCGTCGCCGAGTGGAAGGTTGTCCTGCGTCACGCGCTCAGAAATTCACTCAGCTCCGTCGTGACCTATATCGGTCCCGTCGTCGCTGGCGTACTCCTCGGCAGCCTCGTGGTGGAGAAGATCTTCGTGATTCCCGGGCTTGGCGACTTCTTCGTAAAGACGGTCAGCAATCGTGATATGCCACTGATATTGGGGTTGACCGTTTTCTACAGCGCACTCTTGATCTTTATGAACTTACTGGTGGATGCACTGTATCCGGTCCTGAATCCGCGCTTGCGCGATGAATAGGGGGTCAACAATCGACCGGCTTGACAGTTGGAAGGTTTATCTGCTTCGGTAGAACTGCAACCGACAGACGAACAGCAGATGGAACGGTCCAGGGTCTGAAACTGGCTTACGACGTTGCTGGCATTTTGGGTACTCTGAGATGCTCAGAGGCAGCCTGGAGCTGGAAGATTGGTGTTGAGTTGAGTAAAGAGAACTACATCTGCGTCGCGATCACGGGCAAAGGCTACGTGCCCACGACATTCGTTCTCGACGACCCGCTGATTCGCGTCGGTCGCTCCTCCAGCAACGACATCGTCCTCGATCCCTATCTGAACGCCGCGGTCTCACGGCGCCACCTGGTCCTTCGTCGAAAGGCCGCTAACAGTTGGTTCGTCGTCGACCTGGAAAGCACCCGTGGCACTTATCTGAATGGCAAGCGTGTGACGGAAGAGACCGAGATCTTCCCGCGCGACGTCATTCAATTGGGGCTCGATGGTCCGATGATGATGGTGACCTGGCGCACGGGCGACGAAACCAGTTCCACGCTGCACCGCCCGGCAGGAAGTCGACTCTCCCCGCTTCCATTCCCACTTGCGCTATATGGGGATTTCCCCTATAAGTATCGTGTTTTCCAGAAACTCGGCGAAGGCGGATACGGACAGGTCTGGCGTGCGCTCAGCCGCCAGGATCGTAAATGGGTCGCCGTGAAGTTCCTCCGTCCCGAACTCCTGCTGAGTGAGGGAAGCGACTCTACCATCCGAATCGACAACCTGGTTCAGCGGTTCCGCCGTGAAGCCGAACTGACGCGTCGCCTGGCAGAGATGGGGACGCCTGGAATCGCGCAGGTCTACGAAGTCGGCGGCGAACCCGAGGAAGGCTTCCTCTATATGGTTCTCGAATACATCGAGGGCCGTTCGCTCGATCGCATTCTCGCTAAGCACGGCCCATTGCCGGCCAAGCTGGTTTGCCGCTACATGCTGCAGGTGGCGCGCAGTCTGGACGCCGCGCACAATGTCCGCTGGAAATCTTCAGAGGATACCCACGAGATGCGTGGGATCGTTCACCGCGATGTGAAGCCCAGCAACATGATCATTCGCAAAAAGGATAACACGGCAATCCTCTGCGACTTCGGCATCGCTGCCATCGAGGAAGGGGCTGACCGCCTGACTTTGCCCCAGGTGCGCGTGATGACCTACAAGTTCACATCGCCGGAGGTCCTGATCGAGAACACCATCGCACCGGCAACGGACCTCTGGGGATTGGCGGTCACGACGTTCATCCTGCTGACCGGTGGGCATTTCCCTTACGATGGAATCGACGCGGCGGAGACCCTGCGCCAAATCAGGCAGGGACACATGAATCCTCTCGGCGGATACCGGCGCGGTCTTCACCCACGGCTGCTCGAACTGGTTCACCAGGCGTTGAGTCCGCGCCCCGAGGAACGTCCCCTCTCTGCGCGCGAGTGGATATCTGAGCTCGAATGGCTGGAGGCCACCGTGATCGAGGAGCCCGATCCGCTGAACTCCGCGGAGACACAGGCCGACTCCGAAGAATCAGCCCCTTCTCATCCATGATTTGATCAAGAAATCCGTGTGTGCTTACTTCGAGCGCGTGTCTTCGGCGTCCGCGGGGAAGGTCTCCTGGCGGGTCGGCATGTCCGCGAACATTCCCTCCACGTCATCGTCATCGCGCATGACTCGATTGCTTTCCGGAGCAACGAGTTCCTCGCCTCGGGCCGGAGTCTCCAGGGCCCGATTGAACATCTTCCAATCCACGCTGCTCTGACGCTCGTCCGCCGCGGGACGCGCATCGATGCGGGTCTCCATCATGGCAGGATCCACGATGCGTTGGCTGTCGCCCGGGCGGTATTCCTCACCTAGATCGAATCGAGGACCTCCCGGTCCTTGACGAACCTGCCAGTTCGAGTCGCTCGCTGTGTCGTCCACCCCCGCCTCGCGCCGCAGTGTCGCCAGGTACATCTGGAAGAAGGCCACTTCCCTCTGCATCACGTCGATCGCCACACGCGCCTGGCTGCCATTCGGCCAATCGCGCGATAGACGCTGGAGCTCACTGACGTCCGCGTTCATCCCCTCCAGATTGCGCTGGAGATTCTTCAACACCAGGCGGATGTTCGTTTCCATATCGTCAACCTTCTTTGCCTGCAGGCGATCAGGCGGAGTTTTCCCGTAGCGCCCGACGGCGGGGGCTGCTGAGAATGCTTCCGTGCTATTAGAATGCACAAATCCCTCGCCGTCGAGGGGATTTCCTCCTCCTTGCAGCAAGGATGCCTGGATTGAAAGACACCTCATCGGAAACGCGTCAAACTTGGGGGCTTTTTGCCCTACTGCTCGTTGCAGGGCTGCTCGTTTTTGCCGGCCAACTTGGCTCAAGCGACGAACTCTTGATGGCAATGACGACGCGGTCGATCGTCTTCGACTTAAGCCTCCGATTCCCCGAAACCTACGGCCAGACATTCACCGGATACGGCCTCGGAATGCCGTTGGCAGGAATTCCCGCTTTCCTGCTCGAGTTCCTCATCCGGAAGGCCGGCCTCCTCTCCACGACTGACGTCAGCCTTCTTCCGCTGACGAATGTCGTGCTGTTTGCGCTGACCGGAGTACTCGCCGCGGGGATCGTTCGCCGGCTGTATCCCGACAAGCAGAAATGCTTGTCGACTTGCATTGCTATCTCCTTTATCGCCAGCCCTCTACTGCCTGCATCACAGACATTCTACAGTGAAGTTCCTTCCGCTTTCGGACTGGTTGGAATGGCGTGGGCGCTCTTGCAGCCAGCCGACTCAGGCCCCTGGCGCAAGTGGATCGCTCCCGTCTTCTTTCCCGCCGTCGCAATGCTCGCCCGAGTCGCCATGCTACCCTCGCTCCTGCTGGTTCTTGCATGGGGCTGGGTCGCTTGCCCGGACAAGAAGCGCCTCGTTCTGGCCGGTGCAGGAATCGCCATCGGCATCGCTGGGCGCCTGGCCCAAAACGCTGTCCTACGCGGTTCGCCTTTCGACCAAGGTTACAGCGGCCAGGAGTTTGTAACGCCTTTATTCACAGGGATTCACGGTCTGATTCTATCACCCGAACGCGGCCTTTTGCTCTTCTATCCTGTCCTCTTATGGGCCCTCTTCCCATTCCGCAGCTCAAACTCAGCGACTCGGGCCTTCGAACGCCTGGCGATCGCTGTCCTGCTCTTCGCCGTCGTGTTTCACGCAAGCTTTTGGACTTGGCACGGTGGCTGGACCTCCGGACCGCGGTTCCTGCTGCCATCCGTCGCGCTTGGAACGCCGCTGGTCGCGATTCTGCTCTCCAGGATCGCCGAGTTTCGCCCCCGCCTTCGTTTGCTCCTGGTGCTCGTCGCCGGTTGGGGACTCCTGGCGGCGATCCTCTACTCGGCGTTCAGCGCGATCGACGTCTGGAACGAGATGTGGGGCTTTCACCAGGTCGAGAGCCGCTGGCTTTTTGAGCCTCAGCTTAGTCTCTGGCATCATTGGACTTCCCTGGCGGCGGCGGGCGAATTCCAGCCCGTCTGGCTCCGCGCATTCATGGGCATCCTGCCGGACGGTTATCCCTCTTTCCTGCCCCTCCGCTTCATCTCTGTCGCGACGATCCTTCTGGCGATCTGCGCGCTGCTTTGGGTGCGCCGCCGCTTCCCGGCGACCAATCGCTGGGCACTCGCGACCGGCGGCGTTGTTCTGTTGCTGGGCGGCGCGATCGCCCTCTCCGGCCCACGCGGTTGGCAGACCGCGGATTCTCCGGACGCGCCCGAGAGGTTTCCCGTCATGCGGTTGGATGGGCCTGCACAGGGCGGCGAGTTTGTCACTTATGTCAACCTGCGTCCCCACGGAAAGTACACGCTGGCTGTCAAGTCGAACGGCTTGTATGACGTGCAGCTCGATGACGAGACGCTTCTTCAGCAGACTACCCCCGGACCGCAGCACATGCGCGTCGCTCCCGTGGAAATCGACGAGTCCGGGCTTCGCGAGTTGCGAGTCGCGGTCAGTCCCCAGCCGGGAGAACCTCTGCTGTTCCGAATGTACTGGACCTGGCCGGGCGAGGGCCGCGTGCTCGACCCGCTCGGCGGCCGTTACACCCAGCCACGGACCTTCTCCGGGCTGGAGTCCTTTGCCTATTCCATCGCCCGCCGCGCGCATTTGCTGTTCGCCGCGTGGCTGGCTCTCGTCTTGCTCCTCTGGCCTGTCGGAGAGGTCAAACGCCCCTGATTCCGGGTGTTTTGCCGTGAATCTCCAATTGGCGTTTCGTGATTTCACGGTTCGGCGCCGATCGGGTTTGTGTGCGACGGGAAATCTAACTTCCTCAGTCATCCACAGGTCCCTTTCGGCGAACTGAAGAAATGTCAAATCCCCCGAGGGCCTGCCCGGGCGGGCACGCGAGAAGGACGGCAAACACCATGATTCGCGCAACGAACAAAGAGCTCGGAATGATCCTCGTCGAGAAGGGCCTGATCGACCCCGATAACCTCGACGCCGCCATCCGCGAAGCCCACAAGACCGGCGATCGAATCGGCAATATCCTGATCAAGATGGGCCTCTGCGAGCAGGACCATGTGCTCGAGGCCCTGGCCGAGCAGTTGGGCGTTCCGTACATGAAGCTGACCGGCGTCCAGCCCGATCGCCAGTTACTGGAACTGGTCCCCGCCCGCTTTGCTGAGCACTACAACCTTGTTCCTGTCGCGATGGAGGACGGCACGCTGAAAGTCGCCCTCTCCGATCCCCTCGATATTCACACGCTCGATGAACTTCGGCGCATGTTGAACCTCGAGGTCGAACCGATCGTCGCGACCGACGCGGAGATCGACAAAGCACGCAATCGGTTCTACGGAATCGGCGGCGCCACCATGATGGGGTTGGAGGAGGAGCGCCAGGCCTCTGGCAAGGACGACGAAGTTATCCTGGATGGCAACATCGACATCGACGATGAAAACGCCGCCGAAGACGCCTCGATCGTTCGCTTCGTGAACCAGGTTGTGCAGGAGGCGTTCCGCGACCGCGCGACGGACATCCACGTCGAGCCGATGGACAAGGAACTGCGGATTCGCTACCGCATCGACGGTATGCTTTACGAGGCGCCTATCCCGCCGGCCATCAAGCGCTATCAGCAGGCGATCATCAGCCGTATCAAGATCATGTCGGACCTGAACATCGCCGAGCGGCGCCTGCCCCAGGACGGTAAGATCAAAATCAAAATGCACGGCAAGGAGTTCGACCTTCGTGTGTCGACCGTCCCGACGCCCCACGGCGAATCGGCGGCCATTCGTATTCTCTCCCGCGACAGCGAACTCTGCACGCTGGAGCGACTCGGCTTCTCCGACTATCACAACGAAACCATGCGGGCGATGATCCAGAAGCCTCACGGGATCGTTCTGATCACTGGCCCGACCGGTTCCGGCAAGTCGACGACGCTCTATGCATCGCTTTCGGAAATCAACACCCCGGAGCGCAAGATCATCACCGTCGAAGATCCGATCGAGTATCGCATCCCCGGCGTGACTCAGGTGCAGGTCAGCCCCTCGATCGGCCTGACGTTCGCACGTGTTCTCCGCACCCTGCTGCGCCAGGACCCCGACGTCATCATGGTTGGCGAGACGCGTGACCCCGAGACGGCCAAGATCACGATCCAGACGGCTCTCACGGGCCACCTCGTGTTCTCGACGCTCCACACGAACGATGCCTCCGGCGCTGTCACGCGACTGGAAGACATGGGCATCGAGCCCTTCCTGATCTCCTCGTCGGTCGAAGGCGTGCTGGCTCAGCGACTTGTTCGCGTCCTCTGTTCGGCGTGCAAGAAGCAGTACGATCCCGAGCCGGGATTGATCAAGCAGGTCAACGTGCTGCGCGAAGACACTTCCGGCATCAAGTTCTTCCGTCCGGTCGGTTGCGAAATGTGCCGCTACACCGGCTTCCGAGGCCGTACCGCACTCGTTGAGATGGTGAAGTTCAACGAGCCGTTGCGGCGCGCGATTGTCGACGGCGCATCCGCCAACGAGATTAAGCGCGAAGCCACGAAGAACGGCATGCGGCCGATTCGCTGGGATGGCTGGGACAAGGTCAAGCAGGGCGTCTCGACCATCGAGGAAGTCCTGCGCGTGACGATGGAAGACGAATTCAGCGACGAAGATCAGGTCGCCCAGTTGATGGAAAACTCCGTCGAACTGCGCCAGCAGTTGGTGGCGGAAGAAGAGTAACGACTCCCACAATAAAACCCAATCGGGACAGACACAGGAATGCCCCAGTTCATCTACAAAGCGAAAGACAAGAAGGGCGCCTCGGTCGAGGGCGTAATCGAGGCGGAAGCGCGTTCGGCCGTCATCACTCGTCTGCAGCAGATGGGGTACTTCCCCGTCAGTATCGAGAGCGGCCAGCGAAAGGGCGGCAAGATTGTCTCAACGGAATCAAAGCCGTCGCGCAGCCGCACATCTGTTTCGAAAATCGCTCCGAAGCCGAAAGAGAAAGCGGCTTCCGGCGGCGGAATGTCATTTCGGAGGAAGAAGGTCAAGACGGCCGACGTCGCCTCCTTCAACCGCCAGATGGCCGATCTGCTCGGCGCCGGCATTGCCTTGGTAAAGGCGCTGACGATTCTCGGCAAGCAAACCGAAAACGAAGAACTGCGCGAGATCATTCTTGAGATTAACAGCGATGTTCAGGGCGGCGCGACGTTCGCAGACGCACTGGCGCGTCACCCCAAGATCTTCTCGAAGCTCTACGTCGCGATGGTGCGTTCCGGCGAGGCTGGCGGCATGCTGGACGAAGTGCTCCTTCGTCTCGCCGACTTCAGCGAACAGGAAGAGCAACTGAAAGGCCGAATCAAGTCAGCTCTGGCCTATCCCGTCGTGATGATCGTCGCCGGTGGCGGCGCCGTGTTCGTCATGTTCGCCTACGTGGTACCAAAAATCGTGGCCACGTTCCGCGAACTGAACCAGACGCTTCCGATGATGACGCAAATCCTCATCAAGATCAGCGACTTCGCCTCGCACTACTGGTGGGCCGTGATCTCCGCGCTGATTCTTCTGGCGGGTGGCTTCTGGCGCTTCACACACAGCGACGAGGGCCGCGTTCTCTGGCATCGCCTCCAATTGAAGATCCCTGTCCTTGGCGACCTTGTCCAGAAGCGCGAAGTGGCTCGTTTCACCCGAACGTTGGGTTCGTTGCTGAAGAACGGTGTTTCGATTCTCACGGCTCTCGGCATTACGCGCGAAGTCGTGAATAACACACTCGTGCAGCAGGAAGTCGACAAGGTTATCGAAGAGATCACACAAGGCGCCGGCATCGCGCGGCCGCTGAAGGACAGCGCCATCTTTCCACCAGTCACCGTCAACATGATGGCCGTCGGTGAGGAAACGGGCCAGCTCGAAAGCGTCCTGCTGCGCATCAGCGACTCGTACGAGCTCGAAGTCGACCGGCGTGTCAAGACGCTCACGTCATTGATCGAGCCGCTCATCATTGTTGTGATGGGCCTGATCGTGGGCTTCATCGTGATCTCGATGTTGCTTCCGATCTTCACCTTGGA
This sequence comes from bacterium, assembly GCA_020444065.1. NCBI lineage: Bacteria > bacterium. The sequence continues at coordinate 117,125 of JAHLLQ010000002.1, forward strand.
TCCGTCGGGGGCGACCGGATGATGATTCGCACGCGCGATAGAGCCATGACGATGATCGAGCTCATGCTCGTCGTCACCATTCTCGGCATCTTGATGGCAGTGACGCTGCCTAAAATGTCGGGCACGAATCGTCGTGCGGCGCTGCAGACTACAGCACGCGATATCGCGAAGCTCTCCGCCTATGCGCGCCAGTCCGCCATCAGCATGCAGGCCGACACGAAACTTGTCTTCGATAAGGAACAGAACCAGTGGTGGCTGGAACTGCCGGAAGACGAAGACAACTGGCGCAGACGCGAGGCGAAATCCGACGAGGAAAGCGTTCACACGCTGAATCCACGAATTCTGTTCCATGAATTCTCGCGTTCCGGCGAAGAAATCCACGATGATCCGGTCGAAGTGTCCTTTCGCCCGAACGGGTCGAGCACTGGCCTGGTAATACTCCTCGCCACCGACAAGAATGCAACGATGACGGTCGAGATCGAAGCCGCAACGGGGCGTGCCGAGGCTTACATGGGCGAGCCGAAGACGTTCGCCGAGAAGTTGGAAGAGCGTGGCGTCGATCCTTCTGCGTATGCCGGCGTCACCGAGACAGGAGGCGGCCCGGTCGAAAGCACGCCGGGTGAGGGCTTCTATCGCATCGGTCAAACAGAAGAAGAGCGCGTAAGCTCCTACGCCGATGCCGCCGCGCGCATCATGGGGCGCGTGCGAAACGACTACGATCGCCAACAAGAGAACGAAGACCAGCGCGGCGTACCAATTCCCAGGCGATAGCCAAGAGGTTTGATGTTGAGCAGCACGCCAGTCCAGAGCAAGCAACGGCCGGCCTTCGTCCTTCTGGAGGTCATGCTCGCGCTTGTGATTCTGTCGGTTGCGATGACGGCACTGCTGCGGGGTTTCATTCTCTCGATCCACACCATCCGCGAGAACAACATCGTGGCGACTGCGACCTTGCTGGCGGAAACGCTGATGGAAGACTACGAACTGGAACCGCCGGTCGAGGGACAGGACGAAGGGTTCTTCACAGACGATGAACGCTTTGGCGAAGACTTTAAGAACTACGCCTGGGAGCGCGAAGTCGAAGAGTCGGACGTCGACTACAGCGATGCACCCCGCGTGGAATTGCAGGACCCCGAGCCGATTTACGAGATGAAGCTGCAAATCATCTACGACGATGGCGAGAACCGTCGCTTCGTTCCGATCGCCATCGATACGTACCTGCTGGAAACACAACTCTTCAGCGACAAGGCGCTGGAGAAGAACCAGTTGTTCTAAGGACTCTATGAAGACGCGCACCACATACGGCTTTACGATCCTCGAGATCATCCTCGCGACCACCCTGTTCGCGTTGATCTCGGTTGCTGTCTTCGGTGTCTTTCGCACCGGGACGCGTGCCTATCGGGATGCCCAGCGCGAAGCCGCCGTCCTGCAGCGCACGCGATTCATCTTCGACACGCTCGAGAGTGACATCGCAAACCTGTACTACATGGACGAAACGTCCTACAACATCCAGGCAGAGAAGATGATCAAGGAGTATGAGAAGGAGCGTCTGGAGGCCGAGGAAGACAACGACTGGGACGCCTTCGAGCAGAAGTACGGTCCGCGTGAGGATGACCGCGAGGCCGATAACGACCCGAACTACGTCGGTAATCCATTCGAGCAGGTCCGCATGATCGACTTGCAGTTCGCGGGCGAAGATCGCGAAGAGGCCGACGGGATGTCGTTCGCCATCTACAACAAACTGCAGGTTGGTGGGAATTACTACCTGGCTGGGTTGGAGCGCGTCCATTATACCGTCGACAACGGCGTGTTGATTCGCTCCGTCGAATCCGTCGAATCCAATCCTCGCACCTGGACCGGTGAAGTGATCGAGAAGGAGAATCCTCCGCAGCACATGATCGTTGCCGAGGGCGTCGTGACGCTCGATTTCAAGTATGCCTTCTGGGTCGACAATCAGTGGTACGAAACGGACGCGTGGAATTCCGCAAACCGGCAACTTCGAAATCCACAATACCTGCTCGGCGAATATGAGTTTGAGGAGGATGACGACGGGCGGATTGTCTTTGGCCCGGGCGCACCGGGTTGGAACGATTACCTGAACGATCTGGAAAATCAGCCACTCGATCGGGTGCCGGCATACATCCGCGTGCGGCTGCAAGTGGCCGATCCGGAAAGCCCGGCGCGCACGCACACTTTCGAGCGAATCTTCCGCGTCCCCAACTCCCAGGAAACGTGGTTCATCAACACGAACCTCGAAGAAGAAGAACAAGAGATGGAGCGCCAGGAGCGCGACCAGGAATTCACTCCGGTCTATCCCGGCGCCTTGCGAAAGGAGAGTCGATGATGAGTCGTCGGACTGAGATTCGCCGTCCCTCCGCTTGGGTGGATGCTTTGCCGGAGCGTGAACGTCGCGGTCGTCGCCGTACTTCGCGTCGTCGGGCCGTGATCTTGATTCTGGTGCTCTGGATCACGACGGTTTTGTCGCTTCTGGCCTATTCGGTCATCTATCAGATGACAATGGAGACGCGCCTCACGTCGACGCGCAAGAAGACCGTCCAGGCGCGTGCTCTCGCGCGTGCGGGCCTGGCGCGCGGATTTGTCGATCTGCGCAATGACATGATTTTCGATCGCTCCGACGAGTACGATGGACCTTTCGATGCCGAGGGCGACATCTGGGCGGATCCGGAAGAAGGCAAGGAAGACGTCGAGATGGGCGAGGGAACCTTCAACGTCGTCATCCGTGACGAGGAACGCTTCTTCAACATCAACAAGTTCCGCCGTATCAATCGCGACCTCCTACAGGAGATCATTGAGGAAATCGGCTACGAAGAGGAAGACGCAAAGATCGTTGCGTGTGCGATCATCGATTACGGCGATTCGGACGATGTGCCCGTTCTGGATTCCGCACCGGCGACCGAGGGGCTCGCATACGGAACTCTTCGGGCTGAAGACCAGGGCCTGTCCGAGCGCGAAGAAGACATCGAGCGCATGGTTTTTCCGAACGAGGGCTACTTGACCGTCGATGAACTGCTGGAAGTCTACGGCGTGACGCCCGAACTCTACTTCGGCCCCGGAACGCCGGAGGCCGAGTACTTCCGCGAGAAGATTGGCCCGCCGGCAGGCGATAGGTTCCAGATCAAGGAGAGACGCAGTCGCCGGAATGAAGAGGTCCATGGCCTGCGCGACTACTTCACGGTCCACGGCGACGGAGATCTGAATATCAATACGGCTCCGCAGCACGTCCTGCAGGTCCTCCTTTCCGCCGCCGGAGCTTCCGATGGCGAACGGATGGCCGAGAACATCATCAAGGATCGCCGAGGCGGCAAGAACCGTCACATCGACAACGACGATGCCTTCCAGACAAAGGCCGACATGCAGAGCAACGGCGATCTGGTCGGATTATTGGGGGCAATCCAGCAACTTTGCCCTCTGGACGTCCAATCGACGGTATTCACTTTGACCTCCACCGGTCAGATCGGGCAGGTCAAGCAGACCCTCGAAGTGACCGTGGATCGCGACATGGTGACTTTGCAGCGTGACGAGACCTTCGAGGCCATCGATCGAGCCCGTGAACGCGAGGAACGTTACGAAGATCGGCGACAGCGCCGGCAAGACAAGGACGACGAATTACTGGTGCGAATGCCCAACATCCGAATCATCCAGTGGAATCGCCAATGAACCGATTCCCGCGGGGGAGGGATCGCAAGTCCCACCGCGCAAATCCGTGCGAGTGAAACTGACAATCCATGCCTAGAGCGATTGCCATCGAACTGAGCGAAGCGGACGCCAAAGTCCTGCAACTTCGCCACCAGAAAAAGAAGGGAATGCGATTGGAGCGCATTCTCCGTGTGTCCTTCGAGGGCATTGAACGTGGCGAGGAAGCCACCGAGCAGCGAGGCGCCCGGCTGCGGGACGCGCTGAAATCGCTGCGCCTGTCATCGGCGCCGATCTCGCTCGTTATCCCGAAGCAGTCCACCACCGTGCGCAAGGTCCACCTGCCTTCAACGGAGCCGAGCGAGATTGCTTCGATGGCGCACTTTGAGGCCGAGAAGTTCATCCCTTTCAACGTCGAGCGCCACATCATTGGCCACCAGGTCATGGAGACGAAAGGCCTTGAGGGCTCCGAGGTGATGCTGGCCGCCGTCGATGAAGAGGTCATGCAGCAGTGGTACAACGTCACCCATGCGGCGGGTCTCGACCCCAGCTTCGGCGATGTTTCTACCCTGGCCCAGACCTACGGCTTCCTGGCCGGATCGACGGAAGACGACCTGAAAGGCACGGTCGCGCTGGTCAACATTGGCATCGTTCATACGGACATCACGCTGCTGCGCGATGGCGAAATCGTCACGACGCGCAGCATGATGCACGGCCTGCAGAATCTTCTTCGCGAACTCGGCGAAGCTTTCCATCTGGATCGACCTCTTCACATCGAGGAACTGAAGAACCTCAACGTCCTGGAGCCCGATGGGTTCCGTCTGCCGACGCCTGCCGCGCCGTCTGTCGGGACCGAGGATCAGCCGACCGACGAAGAGCTTCAGGTCATTGGCCCTGGCGAGCGCGAGAACGGCACGACAAACGTCGGCGACCGCGTCCGCGGCTGGGTCCAGAAGCTGATCATCAACTTGCAGCGGACCTATGAGTTTGCGCTTCGGGAGTTTTCCGTCCCCTCTGTTGAGCGCGTCTGCATTTCCGGCGAGGGAACGATCCTGGACGGCATCGAGCACGCGCTTGTCCTGCATCTCGGCGTGTCGGTGTCCTTCTACAATCCGCTTGAGAAGATCGAGCGTGATGCCAAGGCCGAGATCGATCCGGAACTCTTACCCGCGTTCGCGGCGGTTTACGGCGCAGCGCGGCGCCTGGCCCTCGAGGAAGAAGACAGCGGAATCAACCTTCTGCCGCAGAGCGTCATGGAAGCGCAGGAGCAATCCGAACGCCGCTTCCAACTGATCATCTCCGGCACCATGGTTGTAATCGCGTGTGTGATGGGCTTCCTGCTGTATTCCGCCGGCGCCGAGCACCGTACTCTGAAGGCCGAGCGATTCGAAGAAGATATCGACAAGATCAACGTCGTGCTGAGCGATGTCGACGACATGCGCCAACGGCTCGACTTCCTGAAGGGCAACTACTCGGATCGCTCGCGCGCGATGGATATTCTCGAAGCCATCAGCGCGTATCCGCAGATCGGTCCTCAGCCTCGGGGACGCCTGACGCTCGACGAATTCCAGTTCAAGCTCGGCGATGAAGTGCAGATCGATGGCACAGCGATGAGCATCGAGGACATCAATAAGTTCCTCGTTTATCTGCAGAAGCAAGAAAACGAAAGCGGTCCGCTGTTCACCAGCGCCGACACGCGAAACCAGAACACAACGACCCTGCCCGGTCGCAATCAGGCCGTATATCAATTCCAGATCGTCGGCCGAATGGACTGAGGAGAGGCGCCCCCATGAATCAACGCGAAAAAGTCCTGATGATCGCAACTATCGTCGCCATCCTCGTCTACGTGGGTTGGCAATTCGGCGGCGTCTCCGACTTGTTTGACCAAACCGCGCCGACATCCGCCGAAGTGGAAGATCTCGAGAACGAATGGAATCAGCGGAAGAGCGAACTGATCGATGCGCCGCGCGTCACGATCGAGTATCGCGACATGATCGGCGAAGAGCGCGAGGATGTTGGCCCCAACGGCGAACGCCTTCGCCCTGACCTGCGCTTCCAGCAGGAAGTCGCAAGCTGGGCCCGCAAGCACGGCTTTCCCTCGCCGAACATCAGCAAGGACATCGAAGATATCCGCGATGTGGAGGAATACCAGCTCGTGCTCGTCACGTTGGATTTCCGCGAGGCGAGCTTCCGCCAGGTTGCAGACTTGATGAAGGAATTCGACCAGCGCGGCCTGATCTTCGAGGAAGTCGAACTGCGCTCTTCCCGACGGGCGGGAACGCTCGGCGGGCGAATCACCGTTGCTCGACTTGTTGAAGCCTTCTACCAGACGCGCCGCCGGCGATTGGCCGGCTGGGAACCGCCCGCCTGACCCGTTGACAGGAATCTCCAGGAGAGACCACGGAATGTTTCAGAATCTCGCTTTCGAGCAGCGCATGCTCATCCTAAACATGGTCCTGTTCGTCTTTATCGGCGCACTGGGGTACCTTCTGCTGACGGAGCAACGCACCGTTCCTGCGCCGGAGAACCCGGAGGCCTTCATGGAGTCGCAGATGGCCATGGCCCAGGATCGGCGTCCCGAAGTGGAGGACACGCAGGACGCCTATCCGAAGATTGGTAACGAGGCCGTTTTCTCCGTTCTGATGCCCACCCCGCGCCCGACTCCGACTCCCAAGCCGACCCCTCCTCCCGACCCGAAGTTGGAAGATGCAATCCAGTATTGGAAGCTGAACGGCATGGCCGATGGCGTCGTCTTCATGGCCGATAAGCGCGGTCGCGAGGATTGGCTGATGGATATTGACAATCCCGAATCGCGGACAAAGACCATCAAGTTCCAGGGTCAGGACATGGACGTTCGCCTGGATAGAATCGACGACATCATGATGGAAGTGTTCTTCACCTACGAAGGCCGCGAGGGAAAGCAGGAAGTCAAGAAGAGCGTCTTCGACGAAAACTGATCTAGGGTCGAGCAAACCAGTCTTCGCGCAAATCCAATTCCACAGGGCTCTTCCCGGCGGCGGAGATCTTCCCCTGCAGATAATCCGCCACGGCCCGCTGCGTCACGACATCCGGCGAGTAAGCGTTCAGCAACGCCGGCAGCCGCGGGAAGTCGTGTAGTAAGTACGGCGTTCCATAAGAGATGAACACGACGCGCCGATCGTGGAACGGGATGTGCAGAATGATGTCCCGCAGGTAATTCCCAACGGGTCGGATGCGATTCGAGTTCCAGCTTGGTCCGAAGATCATGTGAATCAGGATTGCATCGAACAGATCGAATTCGCTCTGCCATGGCAGCGCTTTTCCATCCGATTCATCGTGTCGCGTCACCTCCATGCCCGCTTCTCGCAGCATGTCATCAATTGCATCCACCTGGTAGAGCGCATCGCCGCGCACGTGCACAGACAGTACCTTGCTGCCAGGCTTCAGGTTCATCGGCAGCGCATCGTGTCGATCCACCGCCACCGTCAGGGCATTGTGAGCAATCTCGATGCTTGCCGACCGGTGCCGCTCGATGTCGGCGGGGGAGACCTGATCGCCGTGCGTGCGCTCGAACAGGCCGAGCTTCTGCTTGAACGCCAGGACTCTTCGCACTGCATCGTCGAGCCGGTCCATCGAGAGCCGCCCATCTTCCACGGCACGCATCAGGATCGGGAAATCGATATCGAGTTCGCAGAACAGCACCTGGTCGCAGCCGGCTTCCAGTAGCGCCGGCACGATGTGCTCGCGTGGGCCCCAACTGCTGATTCCGCCCATCGCGGATGCGTCGCTGACGATCATCCCATCGAATCCCAATTCCCCCCGCAGGAGATCCGTCGTCAGTCGCTTGCTGAGCGTTGCTGGGGGAGCGGCGGAAAGCGAAGTCCCATCGCCCGGATCGATGCAAGGCAGCGCGATATGCCCAATCATCAGGCTCCACACGCCGTCTGCGATCACACGCCGATACAGGCCGCCACTCAAGCGCTCCCAGTCCTCTCGCGACAACGGATTGATTGTCGTGCAGATGTGCTGGTCCCGCGCATCATAGCCATCGCCGGGGAAATGCTTCGCGCATCCCGCCATCCCATGTTCCTGCATGCCGCGAATGAACGCTGTCGCCAGGCGGCCGATCAACTCCGGTTCGTCGCCCAGGCTGCGCGTATTGGTGATCGGGTTCTGCGGGTTTTTGTTGATGTCGATGACCGGCGCGAAATTCCAGTGCACGCCCGCTTCCAGGCCTTCGAGAGCTGCCGCGCGTCCCATCGTCCAGGCCAGCTCCTCGTTTCCTGTCGCCGCCACGGCCATCATGTCCGGAAAGACCGTCGCGTCCTGGATCATGCGTCCGGGACCGCACTCCAGATCCGACGACACAACGATCGGCACCTTTGCGTTCGACTGGAAGTGCTCCGAGTGCGTGCGGAACGACTCCTTTGTTCCAGGCATGATAAAGATCCCGCCCGGTTCTATATCGCCGAGGTAATCGTCCACTTCGTCCAGCGTTTGTCCCGGGCGAATAAACGGGTGCAGTATCTGGCCGACCTTTTGCGCGATTGTCATCGTGGCCAGAAGTGTCTCGATATCGGCGGTCACAAAAGTCGTCATGAATCCCTCCCAGAAATTCAGTGCCTGTGTAGTTATCGATACCTTTTTGCCCCACGCGAGCGTCAACGCGAAACTCCTCCCTAACCGATTTTCACCGCACTTGCAGTACATCTCATTCATGCCAAATCGGACATGGTTTGGCGGGAATGTCGGATCAGATAACGATAACTGCAAAGGGGCGTTGGTCTCATTTTGCCCCCTTTGGAAGACGCGGAACAGACTTGGGCCAAATGCCAAGCAGGCGCCCTTCAGCCCCTTGGAGTCCAACGCCCTCCGTTCCTATAAGTCTTGAAAATACAATGGAAAACCAAGCGAATTCAGCACTTGGACGCGTCGGCACATCGGTGCTTGCTTCATGGATTACGAGTCCACGGATGGGCCGTGGAGAAAAAAACTTCCTTGGACCGGTCCTTTTTCTCTTGCGCGAGGCGGGGCTGCTGAGGAGAGTTATCGATAGCAACGGCACGGCGGGAACACAGCCCCCTTACCCGCCTGGCACCACCAAAAGGCGAAGCCCGCCGCAAAATCTCAGGAGGTTCCCCACCATGCAGCACACAACCGCCCCGACACGCCGCCGGGGGTTCACCCTCATCGAACTCCTCATCGTTGTGGCCATCATTGCCATTCTGGCCGCGATCGCAGTCCCCAACTTCCTCGAAGCACAGACCCGCTCGAAAGTCAGCCGCGCCCACGCCGACATGCGGACCTTGGCCACAGCTCTCGAGTCCTACCGCGTCGACAATAACCAGTACGTTCCGACGCCGAACTACGATCGCGTCACCGGCGCACAGACGTTCGAGTTGGAAGCCCGCTGGGCCTACCTGACCACACCGATTTCCTACATCACCTCGATTCTCGACGATCCGTTTGGCGATACGGATGTTACCGTCAGTAACTGGAACACGAGCTCGAAGTACCGCACCTTCGATTATAGCGCCTTTGACAAGGAAGGCACCTACGAGACGATGAATTTCAAGCAGGACCTCGTTCTTGTCTTCGGATATCCCACGTCGATCCTGTGGATCATGGCTTCTCAGGGCCCGGACCTCGAACCCGGCCTGACCGTCAGCGATTCTTCCCTCGGAACAACCAGTGGCATGGCGACTGGACTTCCTTACGATCCGACCAATGGCACCATCAGCGCAGGCGACATCACTCGCGTCGGCCCTGGTGGTGGAATCTCCGGCGGAGCGTAAGTGCCGCCCTCAGTAGTGCGTGCCGCGCCCCCCTCGCTGGCACGTTGGGCTTGACCGAAAGGGTGCGACGACTGAATGGCGATCGAGTCCGCCGATTCAGCGCCGCACCCTTTCTGCATTTTAGATTACTCTTCAAAGGACAGCAAAATGAGACGAAGTTTTCGACTCATATCGCAGATGGCCGTCTCGATCACAGCGCTCGGGATCGCGGCCGGCTGTGCGACTCAGAACTCAACGACAATCAAGGCCGACGCGGACTCGCCGCGAGATTCTCTCTGGAAGCTCATCTGGTCGGACGAATTCGACGGCCCGGAAATCGATAAGACTGTCTGGACGCACGAGACGTTTCCCGGCGAGGCCAGCGGAAACCGCGAGCTCCAGCACTACACGGATCGCCCCGCCAATTCCTACATCGAGAATGGAATGCTCGTAATCAAAGCGAAGCGCGAGGACTACAAAGGTCACGACTACACCTCGGCCCGCATGACGACCCGAAACGGCTTCGCTTTCCGATACGGACGCGCCGAGGCTCGCATCAAGATTCCATCCACGCAGGGCATCTGGCCGGCATTCTGGATGATGCCCCGCGATTCCGTCTATGGCGGCTGGCCGCACAGTGGCGAGATCGATATTCTTGAGTCCGTCAATATCGCCGACGAGACGTACGGGACGATCCACTTCGGCAATCCCCAACACGTGCACTCCGGCGGCGCGCATACGTTGTCCGACGGAGCGCTGCATTCCGATGACTTCCACGTCTACTCCGTCGAATGGGAGCCTCAGGAGATCCGGTGGTACGTGGACGGCGAGCTCTTCTCCACAAAGAACAAGTGGATGACCCAGGCAGCGGCCTATCCGGCGCCCTTCGACCAGGACTTCTACCTGATCCTGAATGTCGCCGTCGGCGGCTACTGGCCCGGACCGCCGGATGAAACGAGCGTCTTCCCACAAACCATGGAAGTCGACTGGGTTCGCGTCTACCAGATGGACAACGAGTTCCCGAAGGTGGAAATCGTCTCACCCGGGGACCGCGAGAACGTTTCCGCGAACACGCCAATTACATTCAAGGTCAACGCATCCGACCCGGATGGAACCATTACGCGGGTGGAACTCGTGCAAGGGCGTAACGTCCTTGCCACCGACAGCGAACCGCCATTCGAACTCACCATGGCGGGACTGGCCGACGGCTGCTACGACGACCTGACAGTGCTCGCCTTCGACGATGCCGGCGTGCCTGCCCGCGCCAACCGAGTGCTGTTTGTCGGCGAGGGCTGCCCCCAGGGCCCTTACGGTGGCACGCCAATCGCCATCCCAGGTGAATTCGAAGCCGAAGACTTCGACGAAGGATGGAGCGGCGAGGCCTGGCACGACACCGATTGGACGAACAACGGCGGTCAGGCGCGTCACGAAACCGGAGTCGACATTGGCCGGTCGGGCGATGCGCTCTACATTGGCTGGACGGAGCCAGACGAGTGGATCGAGTATCACGTCGACGTTGCTGAATCCGGTGCCTACACGCTGAACGCTCGCGTTGCCTCAGGGGCAGACGGCGGACCGATCGTTCTCTCCGATACGCTTCATCCAGAAAACGAAGCCACGATCACCGTCCTCTCCACGGGCGACTGGGATACGTTCGTTCCCGTGACGAGCGAAGGAACGCTCAAACTCTCTGCCGGGCCGACAGTGCTTCGTCTCTTCTTCCCCGAAGGTGGAGTGAACGTCGACAAGATATCTCTTACCAAAGCAACCGAGTAAGTAAACTCACAACCAAATAAAGAACGGGCGCCTTCGCGATGGAAGGCGCCCGTTCTTTGTCTGCCATCTTCTCTCGCTTGAATCAGCCCTTCAGACCCGTGAGCGAAATGCCCTCGATGAACGTCTTCTGCGTCAGGAAGAAGAGCGCGATCACCGGCGCGACCATCAGCGTTGTCGCTGCCATCAAGTGCGTGATCGCCGTCTCGCCCAGGCGGCTCTGGAAGGACTGCAGCCCAAGCGCCAGCGTGAACTGCTTCTCGTCCGTCAGGTAGATCAACGGCGCCATAAAGTCGTTCCAGTGATACATGAAGCTGAACAGTGCCACGACAAGCAGCGCCGGCCGGATCAGCGGAATGATGATCTGCAGGAAGATGCGCAGCTCTCCGCACCCATCGATGCGAGCCACATCCGTTAGATCCCGCGGAACGCCAAGAAGGAACTGGCGCAGAAGGAAAATGTTATAGGCATGTCCGAAGAACGCGGGAACCCAGAGAGGCTTGTACGTTCCAATCCACCCGAGATCGCGGAAGATTGCGTACTGCGACACCATCAGCACCGGAAACGGAACCATCATCGTCGCCAGCGTGATCGCAAAGAACTTGTCGCGTCCGGGAAAGCGGTAGTGCGCGAAGCCCCACGCAATGAATGCGCTGGCCAGTGTCATCCCGATCACGTTCATGATCGCCACGTAGAGCGTGTTGCGCGTGTACAGCCAGAACGGAATCGCCTTCGTCGCAACGACATAATTATCGAATCGGAAGGGGTGCGGGATCCACTCCGGGGGAGCAGTCGTGGCCTGCTGCGCCGTCATCAGCGACGTCTTGATCATCCAAACAAACGGCAGCATGAACAGAATAGAGAGCAGGCCCAGCGTCAGATACAGAAGGAAACGCTTCGACAACGTAACGGCTGGGCTTTCACCAAGAGGCGGAATCATCAACTTCCTCCGTAAACGACGAAGCGATTTGTGAGCAGGTGCGCCGAGTACGTTAGCACCGCGATCATACCGAACAGAATCCAAGCCATCGCACACGCATACCCCATGTTCAGGTATGCGAACGCCTGGTCGAATAAGTACATTGAATAGAAGAGCGTCGAGCGCGCCGGCCCGCCGCCCGTCATGACGTACGGCAGGGCGAAAATCTGCAGCACACCGATGCAGCCCATGATCAGGTTGAAGTAGATCACCGGAGAGATCATGGGGAGCGTGATATAAGCTGTTTCCTGCATCTTCGTGGCGCCGTCGATGCGTGCCGCTTCGTATAGCGCGCGCGGCACATCCTGCAGGCCGGCCAGGTAAATGACAACCGGGTTGCCGACAATCCACATCGTCGTCAGCACCAGGCCGGGTTTGGCCAACGCCGGATCCCCCAACCAATCGAACGGCCCGAGCCCGATGACGCCGAGCAACTCATTCACAATGCCGTACTCGGTGTGCAGAATATCCTGCCACAGAATGGCCAGCGCCACCAACGGCACCAGCGACGGCAGGAAGAAGACCGTGCGGAAGAAGCCGAGGAACCTGATGTTTGAATTCAGGAGCAGCGCCAGGAAGAGAGCCGTCAGCGTTCCCAACGGCAATGCAAATAGCGCAAAGTAGAACGTGTTGTACAGCGAGACCCAGAAGACCTCGTCATGCACCAACTCCTGGTAATTCTGTCCCCCCAGGAAAGCCGGTGGGTTCAATACTGAGTAGTCGCAGAAGCTGTAGTACAGCGACAGGACCATCGGCAGCAGGAGGAACGATGCGAACCCGACAATCCATGGCGAAATGAACGCCATGCCGTACTTCAGTGCCCGTTTCTCTTCGCCGGTCATAGGTTGCTCCACTCTTCGAGTCGCTGCTGGCCAATGGCCTCCCAGCGCTCGTTCATCAGATCCAACTTGGGCTGCATGCGTTCCTTCACGCGATCCAGGGCGTCCTTGACACTCAGCTTATCCGGAGGTGTCACCCAGAGACGTTCCTGCGCCACTCCCAACTCGTCGCGGTACTCGATCCAGACCGGAGTCTTCGGGACCGCCTGCGCATTCGGCGATTCGGCCAGCGCGCGGAACATGCGGATGTAGGGATTCGGGTGCTTCTCGTAGAACCCCTCGGACACCTCCTTGCGCGGCGAGAACTTCTTCTGGAGCAGGCAGAGCTCCTCGATGTTCTCCTGCTTCTGGACGAACTTGATAAAATCCCAGGCTTCTTCGACATGTCGCGAGCCGCGCGGAATCACCAGCATGTCCGTCTCCACAATCGTCGCCGGTCCGCCCGTGACGTACGATGCTGAAGGGAATGGCGCCGCCGCCCAATCCATCCCGTCTCCGAACTTCTCGATGAAGTTCGCCATCCACACGCCCTGCTGCTTCATCGCGACGCGGCCAGACATGAAGGAGTTTGAAGAAGAGGCAAACTGCCCGCGATGGGCCGAACTGAAGAACCGAACCTTTTCGGAGTCGTAATTCGTCACATACGAGCGATACCACTCGAATGCCCGCACGTTCTCCGGAGAGTTGCAGAGCAGTTCCTTCCCATCATCGCTCAGGAGCTTTGCGCCGAACCATACTCCCCAGAACTGGTCCCACCACCCAGGATCGTTCGGCACGAAGCCCATATGTGTGTAATTGCCATCCTCGCCGACCTTCGTCATCAGGCGAGCATAGCGATCGAATTCCTCGATGGTTGTCGGCGGCTTCTCCGGATCGAGGCCCGCCTCGCGGAAGCTGTCCTTGTTGTAGTGCAGGGCAACCGTCGCCGGGGTCGCAGGCAATCCCCAGACGAAATCGCGATAGACACAGGTATTGATGATCGATGGAACGTAATCATCGCGCGACAGCCCATCGCGCTCCATCAGCGAATCCAGCGGGTAGAGGACGCCTTTCTCGGCATAGCTGACCATCGCGTGCGACCAGAAGCCGGCGATATCCGGCGGGTTGCCTCCGGCCGTCGCCAGCAGCAGCTTGCGATCGATCTGGCTGGTCGAAATGAACTCAACGTAGACCTTGTCCTGCGAGGCGTTGTACTTGTCGACAATCGCCTCCATCGCGTCTTTCTCAAACCCTGTCCATTTCTCCCAGTACCGGATTTTGACGCGCCCATCGTCGGTCATATCGTCGAGGTCCCGCGGGATAAAGAGGGCCGAAATCCCCAGGATGAGGATCGCAACGATGATGTAGGGAGTGTAGTCTTTCATGATTGGAACCGCCGGGGTGTCGACTCACGAATTTTCCGTGGTTATAGGTAACGATAACGTCGCAGTCAAGGCTTTTGGACCGAAAAGTTTCCCTGGGTTAACGCTTGACCTCGGAAGCCTTACCTTCAAGTGTGGTATCGATAACTTGGGGTTGAATCGATTCATCGTCAGGATTGCCTGTGAGCCTCCGGAACCTGCCTCGTACGCTTTGTCTCGCCGCCAGTGTGGCCATCTTCGCAGCGATGTCGGGAAGCATCGCCGCCCAGAACTGGGAACTCGTCTGGTCCGACGAATTCGACGGACCCTCCATCGATTCTTCAAAGTGGAGCCATGAAGTCAATGCCCAGGGAGGTGGGAACAATGAACTGCAGTTCTACACCTCTCGTTCCGAAAACTCGTTCGTCCAGGACGGGAAGCTCGTCATCCGCGCCATCAAAGAGCAGTACACCGCTGTCGATCCCTCTGATGGACAGACCAAGACGCGTAGCTACACCTCTGCCCGGCTGAACACCAACAACAAGGGCGATTGGCTTTATGGCCGCTACGAGGTCCGCGCCAAGCTGCCAGGGCGCCAGGGACTCTGGCCCGCCATCTGGATGCTGCCGACGGATTGGGTCTACGGCGGGTGGGCCGCCAGCGGCGAGATCGACATCATGGAACACCGCGGCGATCGCCCGACCATTCTCTACACCACGATTCATTACGGAGGGGGCTGGCCCAACAACGTGCACCACGGGGCCGAAACCACCGTTCCCGACCTCTCCGAGGACTTCCACGTCTACGCCTTCGAGTGGTACGAGAACGAGATGATCTGGTTCTTCGACGGCACCGAAGTCTGGCGCACCGATTCCTGGTACAGTGACAACGGCGACTACCCGGCGCCGTTCGACCAGCGCTTTCACATGATGCTCAACGTCGCCGTCGGCGGCAGTTTCCTGCCCGATCCACCGGCCGATGCGGATTACTTCCCGCGCGAAATGCAGGTCGACTATGTGCGCGTCTATCAGCGCAACAACGACGATCAGCAACCCTGGTCCGGCACCCCTGTCGCCTTGCCGGCGCGGATTGAGGCCGAACACTACGACACCGGCGGCAGCATGGTCGCCTACAGCGACAACGACGCCTCGAACAACGGCGGGGCGTTCCGACTCGACGAAGGCGTGGACATCGAAAACTCGCAGGACGAGGACGGCACCTACTCGATCGGCTGGTTCTCGCCGGGGGAGTGGGTCGAATACACCGTCAATGTTCCGCGGACCGGCGAGTACGGAATTGCCATTCGCAACTCGACGCAGAACACCGACGCAGCCGTGCGGGTCGACTTCCGACAGGCCGGCGCAACCGTCACCTCTGCAGAGACCGCTCTTTCCTCAACCGGAGGCTGGTACAACTGGACGACAACCGACGTCGGCTCGGTCAACCTGACCGCGGGTGACTACATCATCCGCGTCAATTCCACCTCGGCGGACTTCAACTTCAACTACCTGGAAATCGACCTTCTCCACGCCGCCACCGGCGACATGTGGATCATCCTCGGGGAATAACGAAGAGCCGCTCCTGGAGTGCTGAAGCCATGCTTCAGCCGTCATTCGGGGCAAGCCATGCTTGCCCCACCTCCAAACTGAAGTCAGCCAAGGAGAAGTAAAGGCAACTACCCTTGCCCTTGTGGTGCACTCGAGGGAGATTGTGAGCCACTGTGCCATGAGTGACTCGCACGCCGCGTTCGCCTGCAAAGGCCGAAGCCGGAGAAAGAAAAGGGCAACCATCCCTTTTTCCAATTCCCCCCGACCTGTCTCTCAATGAGGTCCAAAATGCCTGATATAATCGACTTGAATTACTGGTTCGCCGACAGCAGAGAACCAAGTGGGCAGTGGCTTCCGGTCGGTGTAGAGTACTGCCAAGAGGAGTGCACGAAGGACGTGCTTGCGGCCGATCAAGCCTACTCTCTTGTTTGCCCGTACATCGAGCCTATGGATCAGCCCTCGATCCGGGAATTCGTCTGCTCGATTGTCACAGATCCCGAGGACAGATTCTCCGGCCAACCACTCCTGTCCCGCGAACTGATGCTCTCCCGCGATGAACAATCTGCAACTCTCTGCTGCCGTCATCTGAGCGGTTCAGTGCTCAGATACTTGCTCCCCCTGCGTTCTCTTGGTCCCTTGGATCTCGTCGTGCTGATTCCCGATATCGAGGACCACGCATCGCCGCCGGCACTGGAAAATGAGTACTGGCGAGAACTCATCATCCGGGCGCACGAATTCTTCGTGCTTGGACGATACGACGATTCATTTGAAATGGTGCGCCTGTTCGCGGCGGAGAAGAGATAAGGCGTCGGCGTCGTCTGTCGACGCCTCCGGGCCTGCCCACCGTTTTTCCCTCTTTCTGGGAATCCCCGCATCCACAGATCGACTGCAGCGCGAGGCTGACAATGCCCGAAATAATCAATTTGAAACACCGATTCGCAGGCCCGACGGAGGCAAGCGGCCACTGGCTTCCAGTCGGAGTCGAGTATCATCAAGAGGTCTGCAAGCGCACCCTGAAGGAGTGGAAGATGCTTGCAGACAATCGGGAATACTCTGTGGTTGCCCCGCACATCGGCGCATTGGACGAGCCCAATGTCAGGGCATTCATCAACTCCCTTGTTGCAGATCGGACTGATAACTTCTCCGGCGATCTCGTGATCTCCCGCAGGCAGGAGGTTGTACGGCTCTGCTGTCGGCATATGAGGGGTTCGGTGCTCAACTCCTTACTTCCCCTGCGTTGGCTCGGCCCCCACGACACAGTCCTGTTAAGTCCCGATCCCCAGGACTACTCATCGCCCCCTTCACTGGAAACCGAATACTGGCGCGAGTTGATCCTCAGATCCGGAGAGTTCTTCGTACTTGGCCGGCGCAGTGATTCTTTTGGGATGGTACGCCTGTTTGCAGAGAAGGGAGACCACACATTTAATCCTGCGTGATCTTTGAGTGCTGAAGCCCTGCTTGCCCCCCTCGGTTGACCCACGCAACGCCTGCAATGCGGGTGGCGCGAAGCACGGCTTCGCACCGACAAAGCGGCAGCATGGCTGCCGCACTCCAAATAGGAAGCGCGACACGCAGGACTCCCGGCAACTGCCCTTGCCCCTGTGGTGCACTGAAGGGAAATTGTGAGCCAATATGGCTCGAGTGGCACGCGCACGCCGCGTCGGCCCAAAAGGCCGAAGCGGGAGGGAGAAAGAAGATGACTCGCAGCAACAGTATTCGTGAAATTCGGTTTTCGTCCCTCATGCTCCTTCTCTCGATGGCGCTGGGCGTTTCCTCCTGTGGCTTCATCCCAGTTGAGTCGGGAACCATAAACATCCGCGTTCAGAATCAAACGAACTGTTGGGCCTGCATTTCACTCCACGCCGACGCGTACGACGTTGTTCCTCAAGTCTTGATCCCGTCAGGGCAAGAAACAGTTCTCCAGACCAACACGACCCTTGCAGGCGTGAAGGTCCGAGACTTCATGTTCGAGCCTGACCTGCGTCTGACCGCCAAGACGGACTCTTGCGGCTGTAGCGAGATATCCTGGAAGGATCTCGGAGCCGCGGCAACAGACCACCTTGAATTTGCAGTACAACTGAGAGACGACTTTCTGATTCTGACTGAGGAAGGGCTTTTTCCAGTATACTCTACTTCCCAGCAAGAATTCGATGACTTTCATCTCAGTTGTCAAGGTGCTCAAGATCGGCTGCCAGGATCCCCACCCGCGGCCGGAGCGTCTTCTCGTACACAGCCACCGGATAAACCACGCCAAGATACCGGAGAGGAATAGTGGCGGTCCCCGTTTTCCAGAGAGCGACCACACTCCTTGCTCTTGCCATCCTCGTGGCGATCACTTCCTGTGCGGGCCGGATGGATGTTGCCGGTCGTTATGTCTGTGTTGAGGATCCGGGCCAGACCCTTCTGTTGTACTCGTCAGGTGACTTCATACATTCCTTTACGAGAAACGGAAAGCTCGTGAATCGACTCGGCAGGGAATACAAGATTGACGGAGATCGGATCGTACTGCGTGGCTTCGCCGCTCCTGATGTTCACGATCTTGCATACCGTTGGGAGTCCTACAACGTCGTCTTCAAAGGGGGAGTTATCTACATACCATATACGTTGGAGATGCCAGGAGGGGACTCTCTCCATCGCTTCGAAAGGGCGGGACCACTCACGACGGGCGACAAAAAGCTACTGCAGCAATTGAAATCACCGGGAGGAAGTTGAATTGCCTCCAGAAACGGCCGGAGCATAGTCTATGCAGGACAAACGTACACTTTCAGGCCGCATCATCGCAGGACTTGGCCTACTCTTGACCATTATTCTGGTCCAGGCTGTGATCATCATAATTCTCCTGGCTGAGAAGAATCCCGAGTCAACTTCCGGACCCGAGAGCGCAAGTAAGAGTGGTATTGGGGAATCTGCCTCCCATGAGGAAATACTCTCTACTTTCCAAACTGGCCCGCCGACATCTGATCCTCTTGAAGGGATTGAGTCCAATCCTTCTCCACTAATCATTCCTCCGAGCCTGGAGCGCATGCATCTTCTGGGCCGCACAGAGATTGGACGAAAAGCATACGGGTGGGCGGCGGCGTTCGATGAAAAGTTCGAATTGAAGGGCGAACTCGGGAAGATTAGCCAGTCGCTTCTTGCTGACGGTTGGACTCCCCATCCATCTGGCCTCCTCTTTGATGATTCCTCCGGTGACAATCAGCTCTTCTTTGTTGCCCACAACCAGCCGTACCAATTCCAGATAAATCGCCTTGAGTTTGCGAAGAAGGGCAAGGGGTACATCCTCTATGAAATCTCCCAGGATGACTTCCGAAGCGACATTCGAAGCTTCCGCATGATTTATCTGGATGCCGAGATGCTAAACATCGCTCTTTGCAGATTCGATCGGAAGGACATCTCATCCCTGGGCTTGGGTTTGGATGATTGCGGCGATGTGTCCTCCGAGAGGCTTCAGTTGCTGGATCCATACATCCCATTCTTCTTGGGAAACGATGCCACGAGGAGAGATCTTCTGGAAGAGATCTTCAGATAGTCGCAGGAGATAGGGGAGAAAAGCTGACGATCCCCCGTTTCCCCGCAACGAGAGAAGAGCCCATAATTGACGGAGAGAAATGGAAGAAGGCTCTGATTGCGGGGGAATCAGCGTTGGCGTTGGCACTCTTGCTGGGATTGCCTATGGCGTCTACCGCTCCATGGGGGATACCGACGTTGCAATGAAGGCTATTCGGATTCTGGCAGGTCTGATCTTGGGATACTCAGCCGGCTCTCTCCTAATCCTGTTCCCGCTATCAGTCCGAATTGGACTCCGAGAACTGTGCAGGCGAGTTGGGATTGCTGAGCATTCTCGGATTGAAGAACAAGAACAAGGGACAAAATGATCTATCTCACAATAGACGGCATGTCTTCTGGCACCGGCATTCGGGACTCGGTTACGTCCGAGTATCTTGAGCCCGAGGCACTTCACTTGTCCGACGCAGTTCGGGGGAGACTTGAGCATTGGCTGGGAGAATACAGAGAACTGCACATGCGAAACTACGCGGATGCAGGCGAGAGAGATCGTCTTGACGAAGAGGGATTAGCGATTGCCCGGATCATAAAGGGCGAAATCCCCGGTTCCAAAGTGAATTACTTCTCGGACGCGAAGTGCACAACCACTTGGAATGTCGAGAGCACGTGACATCCTTGAGTGAATCTCCTCTCTTCCCGCGCTGTTGCTGCAAAGCTGGCCATCGATCGCGTGTCGCGATGCTCTCCTCCCGCACCCGCTCACTCCTCCGCAACGAGTCGCCCGTTGCTTGCCCAGATGCGCGTTGCCGGATCAACCGGGAAGAGGAACAAGAACACCTTATCCAGTCGCTCCGCCCAAAACTGCTCGCTGTGGATCGCGTCGACGTCGACGCATTGTTGCAGGTTGGGCCCGATGGCGTAGCCGTTCTCCAGCAGTGCATCGCGCGCCTCGAAGGCCGCGCCCATGCCGTCGTCGCTTCGGCCGGACTTCGTGCCGCTGTCGATCCACAGGCGCATGTCCTGTCGCTTGCCTGTACGGAAGCGTTCAACGATGCGCGAGCACTCGTCCTCCGCGTTCTTGCCGGAGATATCGAACGCCGAAGACATCGCCGCATTGTTTCGAGCGAACTCGGGGAACTCCCACGCGATATAGGCGGAGAAGATCCCGCCCATTGACGATCCGCAGGTCGCCCGGTCTTCGGGATCGGACAACGCGCGGTAGTTCTCCTCAATATACGGAGCCACGCGGTCGCGATAGAAGGCCGCCATTTTGTCCGCCCGGCCGGGCTTCTGATCTTCCGGCGGAGCATCTTCCCGCCCACCCCACGAACCGTAGGGCGGCAGGTACTCCCAGACGCGCTGTCCGCCGTTGTTTCCCACGCCGACGATCAGGCACTCGCGCATGCGGCCCTCGCCGATCAGCCGATCGGCCACGTCGTCCGCGTGCCACGATCCAATGAAGCTGTCCTTCGCATACGCCTCGAACAAATTCTGCCCATCGTGCATGTAGATCACGGGGTACTTGCGATCGGGGAAATTGTCGTAGCCTCTCGGTGTGTACACATAAACCGGACGATCCGGGATCGTCTCGGTTCCCGGAAAGCGATCGATCTTCACCACGCGCGACGGAGAGACATCGGCTGGTGGTTCGTACGCGAAGATCTGTCCGTCTCGCACCCACAAATCCATCAGGCCCGTGATGAAGAACTCGTCATCGGTGAATTTCGGCGACATGTACTGCCCCTCCGATTCGCGCAGGCGAAACTTCCACTCCCCGCGGCCGGGCAAATCCTCCAGCACCGATTCCCACAAGCCGTCCTCAGTCTTTTCGGTCCAGATGGGGATCCAGCCGCTGATCGGAAAGTAGTACTCCAACTGCGGGGCCTCCGCATCGCTGTAGAATCGCACATGGGCCGTCCGTTTCGGCGCTCGGTTGCCGGGGACCTTCATCTTCAACGGCCCCGACAATTCGCGGATCAAGGCATTCGGACGCGCCATGTACTCGGGCGTGTCGCGGCACATGATGTAGCGATACGTGAACCGGGTCCCGGCCGGCAGATCAATGGCCAGCTTCCACTTCGGGAAATCGTAAGGCGACATCTTCACCGCGTTGGCTGGATCGTTCTTGCCCAGCTCGGGCAGACTGCCGACCACGAAGATGCTCTGGCCGAAATTCGTCGAGTACTCCGTCTCGAACTCCACGCGAACCAGCTCCGGGCCGTCCGCCCACAGGGCAGTCGTCATCAGAAGGACTCCAATCAGCAGAAAGCGCACGGTTTCCAACCTCCTGTGCGGAAAAGACTTAGCCCGAGCAGACCGCCCCGGCCCGTCAATCGGCAAGTCGAAACGTTCCCCCCTCAGGGTTTCCTTGCGTTCCCGAACTTCCGGGAGAGAATGGAGCCGACCAACGCACCGTCGCATCGGAAAATCGCCAGATGGCCGACTCTCAGGACAAAACCCCGTCGAAGGGCGCCCCGGAGGATCTCCCGCGAGATTCCTCCCAGACATACAACCCTGCCAAAACGACGGCCGTGTACTCCAATCCCGACGTCCCCATCGGCGAAATGCGCAAGACGTTGCCGCTGTGGGAGACGGAAGCCTCCGGCGATCTGCCGGAGCACCCCGCTCTTCCGCACGTTACATTGGGACGGAATTTCGTTCTTCGCGAGTTGATCGGCAAAGGCGGATTCGGCGAGGTCTGGGAAGCGCTCCAGGTTTCTCTCGGCCGGACGATCGCCGTCAAACGCATGAAGCACCAGTTCGACGACGAGCCTCACTCCAGCCGCTACCTCGAGCACCTCGAGTTCACGTTCCACCAGGAAGCCCTCACAACCGGCAGTCTCGAACATCCGAACATCGTCCCCGTTTACGACCTCGGGCGCGACGCCCAGGGGCGCCCCCTGTTGGCAATGAAGCGCGTTCGCGGAAAGCCCTGGGATGACATCATCGACGCCGATGCGTTCTTGTCTCCCACGGATTTTCTGGGCAAGCACCTGCCCATTCTGGTCGCCGTTGCTCAGGCGCTTGCCTACGCGCATTCCAAGGGCATCGTTCACCGCGACATCAAGCCCTCGCAGGTCATGGTCGGTGAATTCGGCGAAGCGCTACTGATGGATTGGGGGCTGGCGGTTGTGTTCGATCCGCAGCGCGCCGGCGAAGAAATTCCTCCGATGAGCGAGGCGGGCTGGATCGCGACGACAGAGACGGCGCCAAACCCCGCTGGCACGGCCGCCTTCATGGCACCGGAGCAAACCGAAGAGGACGCCTCGCGCATCGGTCCTTGGACGGACGTGTTCCTGCTCGGATCGACGCTCTACTACTTGCTCACGCTCTCGCCGCCGTACAGCGGTGATGATCCGAAGAGCGTCTACTTCCGGGCCATGTCGGCAGAATTCCCGAAGCCGGATTTGCGCGCGCCCACACGCGACATCCCGCCGGAGCTTTCCGTCATTGTCGAGAAGGCCATGGCTCGCGACCCGGACGATCGTTACGCATCGGCAAAGGACTTTCTGAACGCGATTCAAGATTACCTGACCGGCGCAACGCGGCGTCGCGAATCCTGTGCATTGACCTCCCAGGTTGCCGAGCATCTCGAGTCCGACGCTGCCAGCTACGGTTCGCTTGCCGAGTGCGACAACTTGCTAATCCGCGCGCGCGAGTTATGGCCCAACAATCCGGAGGCAGGCCCTCTCCGTGAACGGGTTCTGACCAGCTATGCCGAGTCCGCACTCGCGAATGGCGACCTGAAACTTGCCCATTTGCAGGCCGAACGCATTGTGCGTCCCGAGGCGCGAAAGCCGCTGCTGGCGCGCATTTCCTCTGCGCAGGAATCCGTCCTTCGGCGCGATCGCCAGCGCCGGCTCGCGATCGGTGCCACCGTGATTCTACTGTTCGTCATCGGATTCGTCGGCTTCGTTCTGCACGATTCGCAGCTTCGCGCCGACACCGAAGCCGCACGCCGGCGCCTCGACCAGGAGCAGGCCGCCCGGGCGCAGGAACGCACGCTGCAGGAGGCGGAGCTGAAACGTCTCTTCGAGCGCATCAATCAACTGCGCATGACCGAGAACCAGTTGGCCGAAGAGCTCTCCCATGATATTCCACTTCCGGCGGAATTGCATGCTTCCGAAGGCGAAGGATCCGATGCACTACGCGATGAAGCGCGAGTCCGCGATCTGCTGACACGCGTCGACCAGGCGCAGCGCAATCGCCGCGAACTGGCTGAACTTGTTCCTGCCGGCACGCTCGAAGATGCACCATTTCCGCTGCTGCTTGCAGAAGCCAATCTGGCGACTGCGCGATCAGTCGGCGCCGACGATTATCTCCGGTCCTTCGAGCTTTATCACCGCGCCCAGCAGGAACGCGATGAACTCCCTGAGCCATGGACCGGTATGGGTGTGGCTGCTTTCCGCGGAGGCTATCCGACGTCGGCGACGGTCTGCCTCGCCGAAGCCAGTTCGCGTACGCTGGCGCTGCGCGGCGAAAGCCATCCGGATTATGCGCGCGCACTGGCGCTCGAAGGCGAAGCGCACAAAGAGCTCAATAGCGAAGACCAGGATTACATCGAATACTACCGGCGCAGTATGGAGATTCTGCAGCCTCAGTGGTCCGAGCTTTCGCTCACACTTGCCGATCGTGCGCAGGAGTTGGGGCTCTACAAGGAGGCGACGGCCTATTCTTCTCCCACGCTTGAAATGAATCTGCGTCTCTTCGGCGAACACGATCGCCGCACGGCCGATGCGTACGAGACGCTCGGCACAAATCTCTTCATGAGCGGCGAAGTATCCGATGCTGAGCCCTATTTGCGAAAGGCGCTTGAACTGCGCCGCGAAGTCCTGGGCCGCGAGAACAGCGACACCGCGGAATCCTGCGAAGACCTTGCGATCACGCTGGCCGATCGAGGCGAAATCGAAGAAGCCCTCAAGCTGATGGACGAAGCGCTCAATATTCGCCGCGAACTGCATGGCGAACGTCATCCCGACACTGCGATCGCCTATCACACGATGGCGATGTTGATGGCGCAGGAAGGGCGATTTGGCGACGGCGAGGAATACGCTCGGAAAGCCCTCGATATCGATCGTGAAATCCTCGGCCCTGAGCATCCCCGCACAGCGCGCGATGCCGATTCGCTCGCCGTCATGCTTCAGTACCAGCGTCGTTTCCAGGAGGCGCAGGAATACCTGGAACTCGCAATGCGCGTGCGCGTCGAGAAACTCGGCGAGAATCACCCCTCCACGGCAACGTCCTACCAGAATGTTGCTTCGAACCTCGGGCGGTTGGGCGATGTTGAAGGAGCGGAGCGTCTGTCTCGCAAAGCGCTTGAGATCCGTCGGCGAATCTTCGGCGACCGCAGTCCGGAAGTCGCGCTCGTCCTCAGCAACCTGGGAGCGCTCCTTGAATCGCAGTCACGCCTTGACGAAGCGGACGCTGCGCTCAAGGAGGCAATCGGGATTATCGAAGAAACTCACGGCGAGGATGATCCGCAACTCGCCATCTATTTCAACAATCTCGCCCGCGTGTTGGAGAAAGAAGAACGTATCGACGAAGCTCTTCAAATCGCGCATCGGGCGCTGCAGATTCAGAGGCAGAATTGGGGCGATACTCACCCAACTACGGGCGTGTGTTTCGCCAATCTTGGACGGCTCATGGTTTATAAGCAGCAGTTCGATGACGCCGAATTGTTGCATCGCAAAGCCGGCGAGATCTTTGATTCCACGATGGGCGTTGGAAACCCTTACTCCGAGATACTCAATCATCGGTGGGTATGGCTTATGACGCGCCGGGCTGAAACCGGCGCCCCGGTCGATGCAATGCGCCTAATCGCATTATCGCGTGGCCTCGTCGAATCCGGGTGGGCCACTGAGACGCTCAGCAAGAAGGAAATGGACGAGGATCTCCTCGCAGGAATGCGCGGACTTGTTGGTGGTCTACTCGCGCTCGATCCGTCGATGAACGATCTGGCCCGCCGCGAGTACCTGCGTGCCCTTGCTTTGGCACGAATGCTCGCCAAAGTTGACGACGGCAGCCTGACCACCGAGTTCGCCCGCCCGGTGGCTGAGCGCCTCGGCGTAGAACTCAAGTATGGTGAAGCCGTCGGCGCGCCGGAGCCAACTGACGGCCTGTACGACCGCGAGGCACTGCAGGACTATCTCGACAGCATCGCCGCGCCAATTGACTGGGAGACGGAGCTTCCCGCGGTACTCGATTGGACACCGGATGAGCCGGAACTGCAGGGCGAGGCGTTCGATAAGGCTGTGGATTCCATCCTTGAACGGTGAGTCGGCCCTCTCTTTGCTTCTTCACCCGGAAGATGCGCAGTAACACACGGAAGGCAGGCTGATGAATATTCCCATTCGCGACAAGAATCTGAACAAAATCGCCGACAAGGTTATGGCGGGCGAGCGCCTGTCGTACGACGACGGGTTGGTTCTTTATGGCACGCACGATCTGCCCGGCCTCGGGGCCCTGGCCAACTGGTCGCGCGAGTCGCGTCACGGCGACAAGACATTCTACAACATCAACCTGCACATCAATCCGACGAACTCCTGCTTTGCATCGTGTATTTTCTGCGCATTCGGTCGGAAACCATTCGACGAGAATGCCTATATTCTGAAACCGGAAGAAATCGTTGAGCGGGCCCGCGCGCAGATGCCCGAAGGCTGCAATGAGATCCACCTCGTCGGCGGAATCGACCCGCGCCTGAAGGTGGATTATTACTGCGACTACATCCGCGCACTGAAGTCAGCTTTCCCGCACGTCCACATCAAGACACTGACGCCGGTCGAAGTGGAGTTCATGGCGCGCCGCGGCAAGATCTCCATCGCGGAAGCCATCGAACGCCTCCGGGAGGCTGGGATGGATTCCATGCCCGGCGGGGGAGCGGAAATCTTCGACTCGGAAATTCGCGAACAGATTTGCGAACACAAGTGCGACGCCGCGCAGTGGTTCGAAACGCACCGCGAGATGCACAAGCGCGGCATGCGCACCAACTGCACGATGCTGATCGGTCACTTGGAGGAAGCTCGCCATCGCGTCGATCATCTGATTCGTCTGCGCACGCACCAGGACGAATGGGTTTCCTACGATGAGGATGGAAACCAGAAGACTGGCTTCCAGTGTTTCATTCCGCTATCGTTCCATCCGGCGAACACAAGGCTTTCTCACCTACCCGGCCCAACCGGTTTCGACGAACTCCGCAACATGGCGGCCAGCCGACTGATGCTCGACAACATCCCGCACATCAAGGCGTACTGGATTATGCTCGGCATCAAGCAGGCACAGGTCGCCCAATGGTTCGGCGCCGACGACATTGATGGCACGGTCATGCACGAGGAAATCTACCACGACGCCGGTGCCCGAACGCCGCAAGGCATGACAGTTTCCGAAATCCAGCGAATCGTTCGCGATTGCGGCCGTGTACCCGTTCAGCGCGATTCGTTGTACAATGAAATCGAGGCGCAGTACGTCGATTGAGCGGCTAGGCTGCAGTTGCTTCTTTCGTCTCGACAACGAGCATCCCCGCCATTGTCCACAGCAGCAGGGCCACCTGGCCTTCGTTGAAACACGCGACAAGTCCGTAAATCAGAAATGCGATCAGGACGGCCAACGCGACGCGCGTCCCCGGCATGGCATCGTGCTTCAGCGCGCCGATGCCGAGCCACAGCAGCGTTCCGACAAGCCATGCGTACGCCGCAAAGCCCGCCAGTCCAATCTCGGCCATTGTCTGCAGATAGATCTGGTGCAGGTCCGGTTCGCGGTTGTCGGTCACCAACTCATACTTCTCGATGCCCGCATGGGTCGTGAAGATGTCGCCGCCATAGCCAAGTCCCAAAACCGGATGCACGCCGATGCGATCGAGGCCCTGTTGCCACAGGCCGATTCGCCCCGACAGCAATCGATCTGGCTGTCCGATATCTTCAACCAGCGTCGCAGCGCGAGCCCGTCCCAGCGGTGAAGCCAGGACAAACACCGCCGCCAGACCCGCAATGGCCACCAACATCCACCAGCGCCCTCGCAAGAAGACGATTGCCAGCACCGTCGAGATTGCGGTCGCAACCCACGGCCCGCGTGATCGCGTCAGCACAAGAAACCACAGCGAAACCACGCACACGACAATCGCCGCAACAAGCCAGGCGCGCTTTCGATTTCGGAAAGCATTCAAGCCGACGGCGACAGTCGCCGGCAGTGCCAGAATAAACACCATTGCCGATCGCGTGTAGCTCTCCAGCATTCCCTCCGCGCGCAACATCTCCGCGCCATCGGGCGTGAAACTGACCTTCACGAAGTCCTCTGCGCCCGCATAGAAGAGCACGATTCCGCCGATCGCGCTGATGCCCGCCGCCACAAGGAACCCGCGCAAGATGGTCATCTGCCGTTCGGAGTCGGTTGCCCAGGAAGCGACGATCGCAAACAGGATCAGGAACCAGAAGTGTTGCTCGAAGAACGTCGAGAAACTGTATCCTACATCGATCGAAAGCCCCGACGCCGCCAGAATACACACGGTCAGGGCGATCACGGGCCACTGCACGGCACGCAGTCGCTTCAGCGAAACCCAGCCGCACCGGATTGCCCAGACGCCGAGCCCGATCGTCGCGGCCATCAGCAGCACGCGCCCGGCGCGAACGTTGTTTTCAAATGTCGAGATGACGATGAGACCGGCCAGCGCCCAACCGATGCCGCGCAGAGTCCACTGCTCGGCCTTCGGCGAGGTCAGCACCGCCAGTCGGCCGGCGGGGGAGCGCTTCTCCTGGGATTCTTGGCTGACGGACATTCGGATGCCGGGCGGATCAGGGAGTCCATTCCTTGCGCCGGGTTCGACTCTTCCGCGCAAGGCGACTGAATCGTGTTCTGAAAATGGCGCGACTGATCGGATCCATACGGCGGGGCGGATCGGCCGGGGCTCCGGCCACCAATTCTTCGTACGTCTTCTCCATCTCGCCCAGGAACCGTTCTCGGTTGAAATCCTGAGCGCGCTGCAGCCCGCCGTCAACCAGTCGAGCGCGCAAATCGTCATCTGTCTTCAGGCGAACAAGCGCATCGAGCAGCTCCACCGGGCGGCTCGCATCGATCAGGAGCCCATTCTCTTCCGGCGTCACAACCTCCTGTGGGCCGATGATGTCCGGCGCAATCACGGGCGTTCCGGTCGCCATGGCCTCGATGAGAGACAACGACAATCCCTCGTTCTTCGAGCACAACACGAACGCGTCCGCCGCCGCCAGGTAGCTCGGGATGTCCTTCGACCATCCGACGAGTTGCACGTTCGGGGCGATTGCAGAGCCGCCTTCCTTCTCCGCCTGGGCATCCAGATCGAAGATTACTTCCTTCAGACGATTCAGCAACGACCCGCCGCCAACGAATGTTGCCCGCCAATTGCCGAGCGGGCTGTTGCCTTTGACTGTCGAGAGACTGAGCGCCTTCAGCAGCCGTTGCGGCGCCTTGTGGGGCTCCAGTCGGGCCGTATGGACAATATGGAAGACCTCATCCGGAACGCCGATGCGCTTTCGGCATCCTGGCCGATCGGCCAGAGCCTTCTCGTATGGCCGCAGATCGATCCCGTTCAGAACCACACGCACCGGCGTTTCGCCGATCTCGAAGTTCCTCTGGCAGAAATCCTCGATGCCCTTCGAGCAGGTCAGCACCATGTCCGTGTGCGGAGCCAGCAGCGCTTCCATGCCGTGGAAGTACTTGTTCAGTCGGTGTTCGTAGGTGTTGTGGTAGTGCGCAATCTTGTAAGGAACGCCCGCCAGAACCGCCGCAGCCCGGCCGGCGAAATTCGCGAAGTCCGAATGCGCGTGCAGGACATCGATGCGTTCATCGCGCAGAACACGCGCCAGGTGATCGATGTCCCTCGGCCGATACGAGCGCGAAACGGGCACACGCATCGTGCGCCACCCGTGGGCGGCCGCTTCGTCACGGAAGTGGTTCGGATTCTTGAAATTGATCAGAATCGGCTCAAACCGGGAGCGATCCAGACCCCTCATCAACTCCATGATGATGGCCTGAGTACCGCCGGTCTCGAGGTTTCCGACGACTAATGCGATGCGAAGAGGACGACCCAAAAGAAAAAAACCCGTTCGCCAGCCGAGAGCTCATTATCGAAAGCACAACCGGCAAAGTGAACGGGAACCAAAGGGGAGCCCTCAACCTGAAAAAAACCCGCCCGGAAAAAACCCGGGCGGAGATTCGCAGAATCTTGAGTTTCGTGGAGTAATCAGTTGTCAGCGCAAGGACAGCATCCGCTGCCGCAATCGCCGGACTTCGGCGCAGGCGTTCCAGCCGAGGCATTCCCGCCCTTGTAGTCCGTGATGTAGAAGCCGCTGCCCTTGAAAATGAGGCCCGCGCCGGCACTGATCAGGCGCTTCAGTTGTCCCTTTTCGCCACACTCGCAATCCGTCAGCGGCGCATCCGACATCCGCTGCTCCACCTCAAACTGGCGATGACATGACTGGCACTCATAAACGTAGGTCGGCATTTTCCATTACCTCTGCCTCAGAAAGTCCGGCGAATGCTTCGGGCTGCCGGGCGCCTCTGACAACCCCAAAAGCAGGAAATGGGCCCATTTGCGTGCCAGGCTGAGACAGTATTGGGTGCTATTCTCTCCCCAGAACCCCGAGCAGCGCATCCTCCAGGCTGGCGTCCACGTTGGCTGCCCGCGGGTGCGGAGCCTCCGGCGAGATCACCCGCCAGCCGGCGCTGTCGCCCCGCGCGTACCGGAACAGCACGCGGCCGCCCGCCGAAACGATGCCTTCGCGCAGACGCTCCGGGTCGTCGCCGTTCAACGGAATCTCCCAGATCTGGTTGCGCCACTCGCCGCGGAGATCCAGCGGCGGACCCTGGAACAGCAGTCGGCCCTGATCCAGCACCGCCACCGCCTGGCAGGTCTCCTCCAGGTCCTCCACGATGTGCGTCGAGAACAGGACCGTTCGGGTGCGGGCCAACTGTGCCAGCAGCACGCGGACCTTCACGCGTTCCACAGGGTCGAGTCCCGCTGTCGGTTCGTCGACGATCAAGATCGGTGGCGCCTGCAGCAGCACGCGCGCGATCCCCGCCCGCTGTCGCATACCGCCGGAGAAGGTTCCGATCTTCTCGTTCAGTTCATCTTCCAGGTGAACTTCCTTCGCCGCGCGATGGATGGCCGCGTGGCGCTGCGCGGGCGAAGCCAATCTGTCCAGTCGCGCCAGGTGCGGGGCCAGGTGGGGATTCGTTTCCGGAGAGATCTGAACCTTCCGCAGCGTCCGCGCCGTTAGCATCGCGAAGTAATCGAGGTACTCGTACAGCGTCATCCAATCGTAGTGCCCGTGGTTCTGCGGCAGATAGCCGATCAACGGGGCTAATTGCTCGCCGGCTTCGCGTTGCGGTACGCCGAAGATGCTGACCGTGCCGCGCGTTGGCTCCATCAGTCCTGCGATGCACCGCATCAGCGTCGTCTTGCCTGCGCCGTTCGGGCCCAGCAAGCCGTACAGGCCGCGCCCGATCTGGAGCGTCACGCCGTCCAGCGCATCCACGCCGCGCCGCGGCCGGTGCCCGAAGGGATAGCCCTCGCCCGGCAGCAGTCGCGGAATCCGGCGCCAGCCATCGGTCGGATACAGAACGTGCAGGTTGCGCAGCTCGAGCGCCACCTCGTTCGGATCGATCGGCTCCGTCGGGATTTCAGCGATCGCATCCACCTCATCCGGGGTTGGGTGGAAACGTTCCCGCCGCAGCGCCAGCACAACCAGCGTACGCACATCGCCAATCGCCTGCTTGCCGAAGCGCCACATCCCGCGAACAGTCCCGCGCGCGACGCGCCAAGCTGTGACGGGCAGGCGCTTGAAGATCCACGGAGCGATCTTGCGGAACAGGCGCCACGCCTTCCCCGGCCACCTCCACGGACGCCACCGCCAGAATGCCACAACGGCAATGATCCCGCGCATGATCCCATTTGTGACGCGCTCGAACGTCAGGAAGGCCAACCGCCAGGTTCCAATCCAATACGGTCTGGCCCACATCACGAAGTCATCGCCGATCAGGTACATGCACGGCAGCACCAGCAACATCAGGAACGTCGCGCTGGTCAGACCGCCCAGCACCGTTACTGCGACCGGGCGCCACTGCGAGGTCTCGCCGCCGCTGATCGCCAGCGGCATCAATCCCAGGGTCGTTGTCAGGAACGTCATGACGATCGGGCGGAGGCGCTGGTCGGCCGCCTGGAACACGGCGCGACTTCGGCGATAGCCCTTCTCCACGCGATAGCGCAGCGCCGTGTCCATCAGCACAATGCCGTTGTTTACCGCCAGTCCGTTCAGCAGAATCACGCCGAAGGCCGCCAACTCGTCGAAGGGCAGCTTTGTGATCGCAAGGGCAGCCACGATGCCGATGATCATCAACGGATTCGTCAGGATGATCGTGAACGGGACCCAGTAAGATTCGAAGACCGCCGCCATCACGACGTAGATGAGCACCACCGCCGCCAGCAGAACGAAGATGAAGTCCTGCTGCCGTTCCTGCAACTGCCGCTGCTGGCCCTCGAATTCCACGACGATACCCGCTGGATTCGGCAGGGCCTTGATGATGTTTTTGATCGACGTCAGCAACTCGCCCGCATCCGCACCCGGGACCCACGTATAGTCGACATACAGGCTGCTCTGACGATCCTGGCGCGTGATGCGTGCGGGAGTCTGCGCCGCGCGGAAATTCGTCAGCTCGCCGAGCGGCACGCTGCTGCCGAGCGGAGAGTAAATCGTCATGTCCTGAATCTGCCCGACCGTATCGATGTCCGCGCCGGCAAAGCTGATCGTCACATCGGTCCGGTCTTCGCCATCCTTCAGAACGAGGCTCGAAATCGTTCCGCCGGCTCGCGTCGCGCCGATATACTGGCCCAGCGTCTGCGCGTTCACGCCGAATAACCGCGCCTTGTCGCGATCGACCAGCGCCTGGTACTCGGGCTGAGGATTCTCCGTCCGAATCTCCGCATCGATGATGTTTGGCAGCGCACGCACCGCATCGATCAAACGGTTCGCGTACTGCTCGATGATATCCTGATCGAGCCCCTTCAGAACCAACTGCCCTGTCGTGCCCGATTGCAGCACGGCGGCATCCTGTCCCGGTTGGTCATCTCGCGTCAGACTGATCTCGCCCCCCGGAACATTGCCGATGAAGTCCGGCATCGATTGTCGAATCGCGGATAGCGTACGGCCGCTCGGGCGTTCATCCTCCTCCAGCAACTGAATGTCGAAGGTCGCCTGGTCCTGGCGGAACCAGACGCCGAAGCGATCAATATCTTCGTGCTCCAGCAGACGATCTTCCACAAAGGACACCGTCCGGCTGGCTTCCGATGTCAGCGTGCCCGGCGGCATCTTCATGTACACGCGGAAGACCTGCTGATTGCCCTCCTGGCTCGCGTTGGCTTCGCGAATGGTATCGCAAGCCTCGAGCATTACGAACGCCAGCAGCAGTCCCACGATCGCCAGCACGCGGCCGCGGTGCCGCAGGCAGCCCTTCAGGATGTAGCGGTAGATTTCGCGCATGCGGCTGTTCGTCGGGTTGAAGTGCTTCGCCGCGCGATCGAATTCCTCCGCGCCGCGAGCCCCGCGATGCCGCACCACCGTCTGCAGAACCTTCGATGCCAGCATCGCTGAGAGCGTCAGCGCCACCAGCAGCGAGATCAGCAACGGGAAAACCAGCGCAAGGGCCGGTTCCTTCACGAACAGCTTGAACTCGCCATCGATGAACAGGAACGGCACGAACGGCACGACCGACGTCAGCGTCGAGGCGAACAGCGCGCGGCCGACTTCATCGCCGCCCTGTCCCGCCGATTCCAGCGCCGGCAGGTGCCTGGAGAAATACAAACGGAAACAGTTCTCCACCACCACAATCGAGTTGTCCACTAACATGCCTACACCCAGGGCGAGGCCGATGATGGAGAAGATATTGATGCTCATCCCGAATGCATAGAACAGATTGAACACCGCGATGATACAGATTGGAACTGACGCGAAGATAATCGACGACACTCGCCACGAACGGAAGAAAACCATCGGCACAATCAGCGCCAGCACGGCACCGATCAGCGCCAGGTTTCGGACCTGGCGGATGACCTCTTCCACGATCTCGGCAATGTCCGTGTCGATCTTGACTTCCGTGCCCGGCGGAAGCTCCTGGTTGATCTCCTTGATTCTCGCACGAACCGTCTGGGCGAGACGAATCATGTTCTCGCCCTCTTCGCGTTCGACATTGATGCCGATCGCGTAGTTGCCGTTCGCGCGATAAACCCACCCGTCCAGCGCCTTGCCCTCGGTGACGTTCGCCACGTCCTCCAGAGACACGATGCCTTCGCTGTCGACCGGAATGCGGCGCAACTCGTCGACGTTCTTCACCGGATCGTTCAGGCGAACGTAGTGGTTCTCTCCCGGAACATCGAGAGTCCCAAGGAACGTATCCTCGTTTGCTGCGCGCTGGATCTTGCCGAAAACGTTCTCGAAATTCAGTCCGAACCCGGCCAGCCGATCGGCATCGATCTCCACATCGGCCGCATCGGCAGCAAGCCCGCCGACTTCAACCTTCGCGACGCCGGCGATGCCTTTCAACTGCGGCTCCACCTTGTCGCGGACGACATCGTAGAGCTGATCCTCTTCGAGAGGACCCTCCACGGACAGCGCCATCAGGAAATTCTTGAAGTTATCCGTCGTGAACGGAAAGACCTGGATCTCCGTCCGCCGATCATCCAGGCCCTGCTGGAACGAGTTCAATCGCTCCTGCAGGTCGATCGTCGTGAAGCGAATATCCGTGCCGTCCTCGAAGTCCGCCCGGATCCACGTTCCCCAAGTCCCGGTCCAGGATTCGATCTTCTTCACCCGCGGCAGTTCGGCAATGATGCCCTCGACCGGCTTCGTCAGCGACTCCAGCGTATCCTCGGGGCTGGCCCCCGGCTTCTGCATATAGATGCCCAGCTTCGGCACCGTGATATCCGGGATCAACTGCATCGGGAGCTGCTCGTACGACACGATACCCAGCACCACGATCGCGATGAAGACCATCAGCGTCGTCACAGGCCGTCGAACGGCGAGACGAGAGATCCGCATGGGGGTAGTCAGCTCCGGGAGGACGATACACCACGACGCCGCGGCCCAGCCAGGCCACGCGCCCTGGATGTTATAGTATCATGGAGCCGGAATGCTTCACCAATCCCGCCACCTCAATTGCACGTCGCCGCCCTCGCGCGCCGATCGATCGCTGCCGCCATTGCCTCGACCGGCCCAACCCCCTCCCGTGACCTCCCGCAAAGCGTTGTGGTGACTGCCTTTGTGCTTCCAAACCTTCAGAAGAACCCGACGTTGAATACTGGCCCAGGATCTATCTCTCTTGCCCTGGTGCTGGGCGCAGTGTTTTCTACCCTTGGTGATATTCGGGGGAGGTCCCATCAAGCCACTGGTTGGATGCATCACCTTGCCCGACGTTGCGTGTCACGTAACGCTCCGCGGCAATCGCCGTCGCCCCACAAATTCGGGCGGAAACCGAGAAAGCAGAAGTCTCCCGGCCGGATGGGACTGACGTTCGATGAATAGAGTGTCCTATCCCCGAATGTTCGATTCTCCCGAGTATCTAGGGTCAGAGCGTGGTGGAGGTTTCACAGCAATGCACAAGATTGGAGCCATAGTCCTGATGCTCCTGGGTAGCCTGATATCGAGTGGAGCTTGCGGGGAGAACGTGGCGGACTGCGAGATTATGCCGGCAGTGGCTCAGGACAGTATCTCCACTATGTCTCTCACGGAAGAGCAAGTTGAGAAGATCCATGAGATACTCAGCACTGCAGCTTGTCCATCTACGGAAATTGGATGGACGGAGGAAGAGTGTCAATCAAGCCTGGTGATCTTCGATTCGGCTCTAGATACGTTGGGGTACTCCATTCAGCCAGCTCAACTCGCAGAGGCGACATCACTTGAGAATATAGATATCGCAGCCAAACTCGTCGTCATAGCAGAAGACAAAATCCATCGGCCGGAGTACTATACTGAAATCATTCAGTTCATCCAAGCCGTCGAATCACCTTCGCAATCCGGGATCGCGGATATGGCGTTTAAGGTTCCTATAGAGGAAGTTTGGCGGTTGCCTGTCGAGTACACGTTGCTGCGACCCTACCAACAGGGAGATGGCTTCAGGAGAGGTCTCTTCTTCAGAATTTGGCAAGAGGACCTTGGTAGCAAGATGGGCTTCCGATCCCCAGTCTTCCCGACCACTTACATCTATTTGTCAAGGACTGCCTCCGAATACGCCAACTCCGGGCGCTCCCTGACACTAGGGAATTTCAGCGGGGTCTGTCCTCTCCTGATCGATTCTCCCGGGAAGGAGCAATTCGCCTTAGTCCTCGCACTCCTTGACTCTGCCAGGGCATGCCTAGGTAGCCAAAGCGGCTTCGATGACATGGTACGAATGGTCGCGATTGCTTTGGCCTCCAATCCGAAGTGGGAGGAGGTCATCTTGGCTTCCGGGCAGGAGATGGAACTGAAGTACGGGGAACTGTATGATTTCCTCTACCAAGAGTATCATAGATTCGACGAGATGTGGTGATTTTCGTGGCGACTCAGCGACAGGCTCCTCTCCCACCCACGACGTCTCTTCAGAAAGAAGCGCATCGCGCGATTCCCCGCGCGCGCGCCCAACCCAGTGGATGAGAGTCTCCCGGCTGATGGAACCGACGTTCGATGAATAAAGTTACTTGTACCCGAATGTCCTATCTCCAGATTTCAATGGATGCTATGGAGCTGCCCAGGGACCTGAAGTGCCAACTGGGAATCGTGAAATGATAATTGGTGATGTGCAAGTCTTCGCAATCGAGCTGACCCCGGAGAGGCCAATGGGAGGCTTTGGCCTCCCAGGAACTGCCAGTTACTGGGTTGCGGGTCATCGACTGGCAGGAAGTGACGATTCCTGCTATCTTCTGGAGACCCTGGGCAACCTGGAGGATATCCTTGTATACTCACAGAAGAGGGAATCTCATGACCTGTTTCTCTTATCCGAGGATTCATTGGCCAATATCCTCGCTGAGGGACTCTATGGTGAATCAGCTCCTGATTTCTCAGGTCTTCCCAGCCAGCTGAAAGACGAGAACTGGTACAGATTCAGTCTGTCTCTCCCCAGTTTAGCTTCAGATCGCTGTTTTACCTTCATGGTGACCTGCGAAGGGCGGGCGAGGCTACTTGTGGTGGATATCGATTTCACTTGGTGCAGAACTTGTGCCGCGAGTGCAGATCAGATAGAATCGGTCCTTGAGCGCGCTTTTGAGCAGCTGAGTGCCTGGAAAGCGGAATATGAGCAAATCCTGAAACCGGAGGACGTTCCTGAGCCCGTAGATGCTCAGCGAGTCTATGAGACGACGGCTATCCGGGCTGAAGACATGTGTTCGTGGTGGGGCGTGAATGGGCATGGTCAGGTCTACAAGTACGAGCTGCAGCCGAACGGTCGAGTCCGATTCGTGGAGGTTGTGCAGCCGAATCACATTCCTGAGAGCGTGAGAGAAGAGTTTCGAGAGATACTCGGCGGCAATGATCAGGAAGCATCTCCCTCTTGTTAGTCCCCGAATATCCCAACAAGGAGGGTCTATTCGTGTTTGGTGAAAACAAGATCCGAAGCTTCTGCGTGATGCTGTTGTGCCTGCTTCTGTCTCTGTATCTTGCTCTTCAGGTGTCTGCGCAGATCGATCAACCTCAGCGGTCGAATGCGCTCGAATTCACTTGGGAGAACGTGGACCCAAGTGAAGTTGTTTCTGGTGTCGTCTGGCAAATCAGGAGGCGCGAGATGGCCACGGATGTTGTACTGGAGATTCGGATGTTTGGGCGCTTTGGATATGTTCCACTCGTCGCGATGGGCGATGCAGAGCCGCTACCTCAAGTACGGTTCGATAGAATCCAAGTCAGTGCTGAGGGTATCGAGGAGCTTTCCGAACAGTTGAATGAACAACTAGATGGTTTTGAGGTAGAGTATCTCGCAGATGTCGACATTCTCCTGATTTCTGAGGCAGGACTGTCAGAAGATCTAGACTGGCCATTGAACAAGCGAGTCCGAAAGACAGTCGGGCTGACCTCAGATTGCCAGATAAGCATTCAGAAACACCCAGAACCGGTAATCGATCTGGAACTAGATACCGCGAGACACTACTTCCACCAGTATGTGTCGTCACTGGGTGGAGATGCGCACTACTTAATTATCTCTCAGAAGCACGACAAAACGATTGCCGTACATCAAGATTCCTTTCCAGCCTTCGATCCCAGTTCTATCCCGAATTACCGCCAAAGGCGTGCAGTGCAATAGCCGCTCGGCGAATCATGGGCAGGAGACCCTTTCGTCCGAGGCCCTTCGTCAGAAAGAACCGCATCGCTTGATCTCGCCCCCTCGCGTCCACCCCAGTGGATGAACGCTTGCGCATACGCGTGCACAGAGCAAGGCGAAGTGCCTGCTGAAGACCCGCGCGTGCTTCGGATTCAAAGCCCGGCTTGACCTCCCGCGAA
Organism: bacterium; assembly: GCA_020444065.1. Classification (NCBI taxonomy): domain Bacteria; species bacterium. The sequence continues at coordinate 154,990 of JAHLLQ010000002.1, forward strand.
GCGTTGTGGTGACTGGCTTTGTTCTTGCAGACCTCCGAAAGAACCTTATGTCGAAACGCGCCCTCACAATTCTCGGCTCCACAGGCAGCATCGGTACCCAGGCCCTCGATGTCGTTCGAGCCCATCCGGCTCACCTTCGCGTCGAGGCTCTCAGCGCCGGCGCGAACGTGGACCTGTTGCTGCGCCAGGTTGCCGAGTTTCATCCCAAGTGGGTTCATCTGACCGATGAACGAGGCGCCGAGCGGCTGCGCGCCGAATTGTCAGGCACCGAGGTCCGCGTTCTGAGCGGCCCGTCCGGCCTGCATCGGATCGCCGCCGAGCCCGAAGTTGACATGGTCGTCGTCGCGACCGTCGGGTGGACCGGCGTCGAGCCGACGCTCGAAGCGATCGAGGCGGGGCGCGAAATCGCCCTCGCGAACAAGGAAGTCCTGGTTTGCGCCGGCGACATCGTCATGGAGGCGGCCCGGCGCTGTGGTGTGACGATCTGGCCGCTCGACAGCGAACATAACGCCATTATGCAATGCCTGGCGGCCGGCCCCGTCGGACCGCGGGCACCCCTGCGCCGGATCATCCTGACCTGCAGCGGCGGCCCCTACCGAAACGCCTCTGCGGAGGAAATCCAGTCCGCAACCGTCGATCGGACCCTCGATCATCCCACCTGGGACATGGGCCGCAAGATCACCGTCGATAGCGCGACCTTGATGAACAAGGGCTTCGAGATCATCGAGGCCCATCACTTGTTCGATGTGCCGCTGGAGCGGCTCCAGGTGATCATTCATCCCCAATCGATCATTCATTCCATCGTGGAATATACCGATGGCTCGATGATCGCCCAGATGGGTCAGACGGATATGCGGCTGCCGATCCAGAACATCCTGACCCAGCCCCACCGGCGGCCCACGATGATCGAGCCGCTGGATCTTGCACAGGTCGCACGGCTTGACTTTTCCGAACCCGATATGGACCGATTCCCGTGCTTGCGGATGGCCTACGACGCCGCCGCGCGCGGCGGGTCCGTTCCCTGCGTACTGAACGCCGCCAATGAGGTGGCGGTCCAGGCCCACCTGGATGGCCGGATTCCCGTCGGGGCCATTGCCCGCGTGATCGGCGATGTGCTCGGCCGCCACGACGCGCAGCACCGGCCGGACCTCGATGCCTTGCGCGCCATCGATCGATGGGGGCGCCGAGTGGCCGCCGAAGTAATAGAAAACCTCCCCGGTTCGACCGGCAAAACGGAGACGACGTAATCGATGATTGAACTGATGGGTTTCATGATGCTCGCCGATATCGGCGGCTGGCTCGGTCCGAAAGTGATCGGCTTCCTGGGAATCGTCGTGGCCTTTGGCCTGGCGATTCTTGTGCATGAGTTCGGTCACTTCATCACGGCCAAGCTCTTCAAGGTTCCCGTCGAGCGTTTCGTCATCGGATTCGATAACGCCGTGATGCCGCTCATGCCGAAGTGCATTTGGGAGAAGAAAATCGGCGAGACCACCTACGGTCTGTCGCTGATGCCTCTCGGCGGTTACGTCCAGATGAAAGGCGTTGTTCATCCCGAGATCCAGAAATACATCGATGGCGAAGACGCGCCCAAGAGCGACGACCTCGTCGAAACGGATGCTGCCGGGCTGGAAATCGCCACGCACTCGTCCGAGGCCAAGAACGACAACCTCGTCAACCAGGCCCTCGCCGATCAGGCGGCGCTTTACCGCAAGCCCTATTGGCAGAAGCTCATCATCTACAGCGCCGGCGTGATCATGAACCTGATCCTCGCCTGCGTCGTCGTCGCGATCATCGGCATCAAGGGCGAAGAAGTCGACAAGCCCCTGCCCGCCGTCGTTGGCTGGCAGGCTCCCGCCTCCTGGATCGTAAGCCAGGACATTCAGCAGGGCGACAAGATTCTCTCTGTCAACGGAACCCCGGTTGAGACTGACGAAGATTACCTCAAGGCTCTTCGTGAGGCTCTTCCTGAGGACGAGGATGCCAAAGAAGCCGAGATCGTTCTCTCCCTGAATCGCAGCGGCGAGACCATCGAACGCGATTTGACTCTGCCGATCGGTGAAGCTGCGCCACAGGAGCCAATCTCGGAACTCGTGCAACTGACCTCCCGGCCGGCTTACGTCGAGTACGTCATCATCAATGCCCCCGCCGACAAGGCCGGCCTGAAACACGGCGACATCATCGCCGGCATTGATGGCGAACCGATCGACGACTGGAACGAGATGGTCGATATCATTCGGGGAAACCCGGACAAAGAAATGGCCTTCACTATCCTGCGCGATGGCAAGGAATTCGGCGTGACGATCGCTCCACAGGAATCCGCCCGTCGTGAAGGCACCGGCGAGATTGGCATCTTCCCGGGCACGCCGGAGAAAGTCATCGTGAAATTGGGCGTCGTTGAAGCGATCGTCAGCAGCCCCATCGTCGTCGCCAACAATACCCTGATGTACGCGCAGAACCTGAAGAAGATCGGCAGTTGGATTGTGCGGGGCCAGGTCAATAAGGTTCGCCAGGAACTCGGCGGTCCGGTGGCAATCGCCCAGATGGCCGGGCGTCACGCACAGCTTGGGCTTGATCGCTTCCTGCAATTCATGATCATGCTGAACATCGCCCTGGCCGTGATGAACCTCCTTCCGATTCCCGTTCTGGACGGCGGGCACATCTGCCTGGCCACCTACGAAGCCATCTTCCGCAAACCGGTCCCGGCCAAGGTCCTCGTGCCAGTGCTGCAAGGCGCCGTCTTCCTGATCCTGGCGTTCGTGGTCCTCGTCACATTCAGCGATCTCTTCAAGATGTTCAGTTGAGAGCCTTCTAATCTCTGGATTCCCCAATCGCCCCTTGACCTTGTGCAGGCCCCCGTCTCGTGATGCGTGACAGACGGGGGATTGCCAGAAATTGCTCCGACCGTCCCCGATCCCGCTGAGGCTGCTGAGCCCGAAATGCCCTCCCTGTCTCGATCCATCCGCCAACCTCGTCAGGCGGCGCTGACCGGCGTCGCACTGATCTTGTTTGCCGTCGTGCTGATCACGGCACAGGGCCGTTTCGATGCGGAGCTCGATGGCACCCGGGGCCTTGTCGCGACGCTTCTCGTTCCAATCGTGGAGGCCGGCGCGAAGGTCAATCACGAGGCCGAGCAAATCTGGCTCGGATTCTTCGGAACAACTTCCATCATCGAAGAGAACGCACGCCTGCGCGAGGAACTTGCGCGCCTGCAGGTCGAGCAGGCCGCCGCGCGCACCGAAGCAGCCGCGCTCAGCCAGGCGGTTGTTCTCGGCGGCGAGCTGCCGAAGTTCGCGCCCTCCTCCCAATCCGCCCAGGTCCTGGCCAGCGTTCCCGACGGTCGGCGTCGCAGCCTTTGGATCGATCGCGGCTGGAACGAAGGCATCGGCGAGGGCCAGGTCGTCCTCGGTCCTCATGGCGTTCTCGGTACGATTCAGGAAGCCCACCCGCACCACGCGATCGTTCAACTGCTGACCGACGAACAAAGCCGTTGGGGCGGCGAAGTCACCAATCGTGGCGAGGCCGGTGTCGTACATGGCACCGGGCGCTCCGACGCGCTGGAGTTCCAACTCGAGCTCACCACAACCGAGATTGAACCCGGCGACGTGGTCATCACATCCGGCAAGCGCGGTTCGGCTGTTCCCGCTGGTCTGCCCCTCGGTCGCGTGCGCGAAGTGACCCTCGACAAGTCCGGCGAGCGCCACGCCGTGCTCGAACCCACAGATCCGGCGGAAGAACTTCGCACCGTCTTCATCCTCGATGCCGAGCAGATTCCCTGGGAGCCGTCGCGATGAAGACCAACGCGTGGCTTCGGTACCAGCGCTTACGACATCCGATCCTCTGCGGCGGAGCGGAAGCCGCCGCTTCGGCTCTTGTTGCGCTCTTCGCACTGGGGCTGGTCGGGCCGATGGTTGGGGCGCCCGCCTGGACGGTCTTGCTGTGGGCGGCGTTGGCCTTCCGGCGCCCCCCGATCTATCAGGCCGCTGCTGCAGTCACATTGTGCGTTGGTTCCGACTTGCTGTCCGGGGCTGTCGTCGGCAGTTCGCTGATTCCGATGGGAGCGGCCATGCTTCTCGCCAACGCATGGATGGGGCGATCCGGTAAACGTTGGGACCGCGCGCATGCAGGCTTTGCAGGCGCGGCGGTCATTGGAACTCTGGTTACCGAAGCCCTGCTCGGCGATATTCCAGGACTTGGTCGTGTTCTGAACTCGATCTTCCTGTTGATCCTGGTCGCCGCCATCCTGGCCGGCTGGCAAGCCTGGCGCTCGCGCCGACCCCGCTCGGTGCGACGCCGTTTCCCCGCGCCGAGGACCGATCCATGAGCCCGGAGGGTCTCGGTCTCAACTCCGACGTCATCGAAGGCCCCTCGCGCCGCCACCTCCGCACGCGCGTCCTGTTTGAAACACTGCGCTACCTCGATCCTTGGCTGGTTTTGGCCGTCGCGGCTCTGACCGGGTTCGGGCTTTGGATTCTCTTCGGCGCCGTGCAGGGCACGCCACATCTCCTTGCCGCGGCCGATCGCCAGGTCACCTGGTTCTTCATTTCGCTCGCGGCCATGGCGGCGGCTTTACTCGTCGATTATCAGTGGCTCAAGCGACTCGCACCTTACGCCTACATCGCGAACCTTTTGCTGCTCATCGTCGTCCTGTTCGCCGGCCGAACGGTCAACGGCGCGACCTCGTGGTTGCGCTTCGGGCCGTTGAGCTTCCAGCCCAGCGAAACCATGAAGATCGCCACCGTCATGATGCTGGCGCAGTGGTACGCGCATCGGCCTGGCGGCGTGCAACGTCTTCGCGACCTTGCCGGCCCGGCGCTACTTTGCGGAGCCCCTGCGCTGCTCGTGCTGCGCCAGCCCGACCTCGGAACCGCCTCGCTCTTCGGTATCCTCTTTCTTGCCATGCTCTTCTGGGCCGGTTGCCGGCGTTGGATCTTCGGAGGTCTCATCGGCGGGGGAGCGCTCGTCTGCATCAGCCTGTACCCCTTCCTGAAGACATATCAGAAAGAGCGCCTGCTGACCTTCATCGATCCCTTTCGCGACCCCCAGGGAGCCGGCTACAACGTCATCCAGTCGATGATCGCTGTCGGCTCCGGCGGACTCTCCGGCCGAGGCTGGGGCGAAGGGACCCAGGCCGTGTTTCACTACCTGCCCGAGGCCCACACAGATTTCATCTTCGCCAGCGCCATCGAACAGACCGGCCTCATCGGAGCCATCGTGATCTTTGGTCTCTACGGTGTCGTCTTCTGGAGAATGCTCGCCACCGTGCAAGTCGCGCGCGATCGCTTCGGCGCCCTTCTGGTCGTTGGCCTCGGCGCCATCGTCATGGGCCACGTCTTCATGAACGTTGGCATGACGATTGGGCTGTTTCCTGTCACCGGCCTCCCGCTCCCGTTCCTCAGTTACGGCGGCTCGTTCCTGTTCGCCATGCACGTCCTGGTGGGCCTTGTTCTGAACGTCTCGATGCGGCGCTTTGTGTTTGCGCGACGGGGAGGCTAGCCAGCGCCTTGTCTCGACAATCACGATCGGAATAGACGATTCCAGCCAGCAATGGTGTTTCGCTCACGAAAGCAGATTGCTCCAAACGGTAGGATGTGATCCATTGGCGCCGGATTTGCTTTGGCGTGTCAGCAAAGGGCCGTTTAGCCTCATCTTCTGCCGAGGAGCGATGCAATGCTTGTCCGACTTATCTACACCAGCAAGCTTGACAGCAATACCACCGTCGGGGATCTGAATGCGATTTTGGATGCGTCGCGCAAGAACAACCCGAAGCTGCGGATTACGGGAGTCCTCTTTTACACCACGAAGTACTACCTTCAGTGGCTGGAAGGGCCCCGCAAAGAAGTCAACAAGCTCTACAACATGGTTGCTGAGGACAAACGTCACTCCGATGTCACGATCCTCGACTACGCTGACGTACAGAAGCGTGAGTTCGGATCCTGGGCAATGGCGTTCGTATCCTCACAGGGTGTCGACCGAAAGATCTGGAGACGTTTTGTCTCCACCGACGAGGTCGATCCCTACAGGCTTACGCAAGAAAACGCCGCCGACTTCCTACGTGCTGCCGCCAAGGCACAGGAGAGCATCCTTGGCGGCAGGGCAGAGTCCACATAGGATCCGGGCTTGCGAGTTCCTACTCCATCGGATTCCAAGGCCACGAACCATACATCGGATTCGGCAGCAGGATGTAATCCGTGCCGAACTTCGCGTAGGCCGAATCGTCTGCGTGCAGCATGTCCTTCTGCCGGAGTTGCGGGAAGTCCTGGATGTTGTCGCCGACGTAGAGAACAACATTCATCGGTGCCCAGCCGGCCGGCGTTGTGCCATCCAGAATTGACTCGTAGCGCGGGTTCTTGTTTCCGGACTCCGGCGTGCGGCACAGCATCTGGTCGAACGGAATGCCCTCCTTGCGGAAGTTCGATTCCGACGCGTCCTGAACCTCCTGGCTGCGGTTCGTCACGATTGCGATCTTGCCGCCGAGCTTGTGCACCGCCTCCAGGAACTCCACTGCTCCCGGCAGCGGCTTGGCCTCTTCGCGACGGCACCACGCCGTCCATGCGGGATAGCTGAACCGTTCGCCGGCCAGCGCGATCTCCTTCTGGAACTGCGAGTTGTCCAGAACCGTTTCGTCCGCATCCAGGACCACCGCCCACGATCCCGGTTCCAGATTCTTCGCCTTCTCTTCCACCAGACGCGTCGCGACGGCGTAGGCCTGCAGATAGCAGCCGCGCTGTTCCGCCGAGTTGCGGAACCAGTGAATATCGTTCGGAAGTTTCGGGGCCTCTGCGACCTCGGTTTTGACCTCGGTCTTGACTTCGGCAGCAGGGGCGGCAGCCGGCTCCGTCGAATCGACCTGAACCGTCAACTGCGGCCCGGAGCACGCGGTTAGCACCGACAGCAAGAATGCAAATAAGAGCATGCGTTTCATCTTCAGTCTTCCTCATTCCAAAGGGTTCTTCGTTTCAATGAGATCGAAGTGGGAAGCCGGAGCGCCGCTCCGCAGTCCCAAAGCGTATGCCTATTCAAACGCTGTCAACTCGTCAACGAATTTGCGCGGGGACAGGGATTTCCGGCGGCCGCAGGGAACTTCGCAGCCCCTGGCCTTGTCCGACAATTCTATCGCAATCAACCCTGGGGAGGGCAGTGGCAGTATGAGATACTGGATGCAGATCGTCCTGTCAGCGCTTCTGGTCACAGGCTGCGCCCAATCCAAGAAGACTGTCGCGACGGTTAATGCATATGGAGTAGTCCGTCATCCTGCCACCGCCGAACGCTGGGAGGAGATCTGCTCCGAACCAGATGTATATGTTTGCCTCCATAATCTGCTTTGCGCGGGGATGGCGGGGGAAGACTTCAGGCCATTCATGAGTTCCGAAGACCGAAGAGTCTTCGATCTCTTCACGGAAGTTCCACCGCCTGAGCTCGGCGATCACGACATCCTTGCTCACGAGAACTGGCCTTTCCACGGCTTTCGTCAGTACGCGGAGAAGTATCTCAATGCCCTGCCGGACGAGGCGCATCACACGTATGATGACTGGGATGCTGTCTATGATCTCTTCCGGGAAGATTGCGTTGTCCTGAGCGATGAAGAGGTAGGTGCTTTCGAAGAACTGATTTCAATCCACGCGCAGGAATACGGAGTCCCAAGGGAGTTGCTGAGCGCCATCTACCACGACACGCTCCAGCGATTCCCGATGTTCTGTTCAGAGACAATCCTCTTCGTTGGCCCCACTGGCGAATCGGGGCCGCGTTTTCATCCCAAGGTCCTTTGCGGCTCAGGATCGTGCGTGGATCATATGGTTTTCGAGGAGTCCTGGATAGGCATTCATATCTGCGCCTCAGATTCCATGGCATTCGTCTGGATTCTCAACTCACAAGCCGAAATGGCAGGTTACAACATTCTGGTTCGCGCAGTCAAAATGCCCGATGGTCATTGGCTGATTGATGCATCCTGGTTAATGGGTATCATGTAGCGAAGGGCCCATCTCTCACCACACACTGAAGAACTCCATCTCCGGTGGCCCACCTCCCGTCGCAGGACCGCCCGGGTCCTCGACGATGCCATTCGCCGTTTCGTCAAGATCGCCGCGTCCTCCATCCCGGATGAAGAGAGTGAAGAGCCGTGAGCTCGAATCATACTGGGCGCCCGTTCCGGTGCCGGCTTCCCAGTTGAAGTTCATCCAACCCGGCGTCACATCCCATTGCCAGTACGAATCGATCGTTCCCGGATCGTCATGAAGTTGGATCTGGACTTCGACGATTTCTCCGGCGGCGATGGCTCCGTTGTAATCCACCGCGAAGTGCACCAACCCGATTGGGAAGCTTGTCACTCCATCTGGATAAGCGACTGAGACCGGATCGGTCCCGACACCAGTGAGAACGGGTCCCGGAGCATTCGGTGACGCGATTAGCGTCGCGTACATCCCGCCGCCCTCCACCGGAAGAGAAGCTACAAATGCCTGAAGGCTGTCGGACGTTCCATCGTCGTTCGCATCGCCTGCATTCGGCGCGGCATCCTCGATTGCGTTCGGGACTCCATCCGAATCGAAGTCCGAGTTCTCAAATCGCGCGAGGTAGCGGCGGTTCGTACCGCCGACCTCCGTGAATGACCCACCGACATAGAGGGCGCGCCCATCTCCGCCCAATGCCATCACACGATTGTTGAGGCCCGGGTCCCATGTGGTCGCGCTGCCCGTGGCTGGATCGAGTTCCGCCACGAACCACCGCACTTCTCCACCAATGGTAGTGAACGGGCCTCCTGCGTAAATCTCGGACCCTGATGAATGGAGCGACAAGAGATAGATGCTTGCACTCGGGTTCCAGGAGGTTGCATTGCCCGTCGTCGCATCCAGCGCCGCGATGTACTTCCGCGACTGTCCTCCGATGGACGTGAAGTTCCCGCCCGCATAGACCGTCGATCCCTGGATTGCAAACATGTCGACCGTGTTGTTTGCATTGGGATTCCAGCCAGTCGCCTGGCCAGTCGTTGCATCAAGCGCAGCAACGCGATTTCGAGCCTGTCCGGCGATCGTGGTAAAAGATCCTCCCACGTAAACGGTTGAACCGGAAACGGCAAGACCCGAGACGACGCTGTTTGGATTTGGATTCCAGCCCGTAGCATTTCCTGTCCCTGCATCGAGAGCCGCAAGACGGCTGCGCGACGCCCCACCGATCGATGTGAAGTATCCCCCTGCGTAGACGGTCGATCCCGACGTCGCCAACGCAAGGACCACGCTGTCCGGATTGGGATTCCATGGCGTCACGTTTCCGGTCGCCGCATCCAGGGCGGCAATGCGGTAGCGCCCTTCCCCATTCACCGTGGTGAAAGGCCCCGCGATATAGACTGTCGATTCGTCCTCGGAGACCGCGATTTCCTGTACGGCCGAATCGATGTCCGCTTGAAATGATGTCAGGTTTCCCGAGGCGTCGAAGGCAGCGATGCGATTTCGTTGATGTCCGCTGATGCCTCGAAATGTCCCGCCAATCAGAATCTCCGTCCCATCCGCATTTGGATACAGGCAGTAGATCTGATCATCGCTATCGTAAGCCGTGTTGGCGGACCAGCTTGCCAGGTTTCCCGTGGCCGCATCCAATGCGGCCACGCATCGGCGCGCTTCTCCGTTCATTGCATCGAAGTATCCGCCGACATAGACAGTCGACCCGTATAGCGTAATCGCATTGATTCGATCGTTGTCCGGCGTCGGATTCCAGTCTGTCGCATTTCCCGTCGCGGCTTCGATGGCAGCCAGATAAGTACGCGATTGGGCACCGACGAACGTGAAGCTCCCTCCGATGTAGACCAGGGTTGTATCTGGAGAGACATAGATCGTATCGACCACGCCATTCGGACTAGGATCCCAGATTGTTGGCGTGGCCGTAATTCCATCAAGGGCGGCCAACTGCGCGCGAGATTGTCCGCTGATGGTCGTGAACTCACCACCAACATAAACGATACCGTCGGCTTCGGCGACTGCATTCACCGAGAAGTTGGGGTTGGGGTTCCAGGTCGTTGCATTGCCCGTGGTCGTATCGATGGCGGCCAGGTAACGCCGCGATGCTCCACCAATGCTTGTGAAGCGTCCTCCTGCATACACCGTGGTCCCCCAGATCGACAGATCCTCCACATGGTTATCCGCATTCGGGTTCCAACTCGTGGCGTTACCCGTTGTCGGATCGAGAGCCGCGATGTAGTTACGGGTTTGCCCACCGATCGTCCGGAAGTATCCGCCAACATAGACCAGGCCGCCGGAAACGGCGATCGTCAGAACGTTGTTGCTTGCGTTCGGATTCCAGTCCGGATCCACCGTCCCATCCGCAAGGATGCGTGCGATGCGATTCCTTGGCACTCCGCCCACATCCGTGAAGCTTCCGCCGATGTACCAGCCACCTTCACCGGCTGGGGCGCAGGCGTAGACCGTGCTGTTTGCCTCGGGGAAATCCGAATTCGGCAATCCGGTTGTTGTGTTGACGGGGACCGCCATTCTGGCAATGGCGCCGATGTAGGTGAACGTCCCTCCGACATACGTCGTGTCGCCTGCCTGGGCGATTGCCTGCACGTTCGCATTGGGAACCCACATGTCGGGGTCGGGTGTGCTGCTCAATCCTGCATGCACGGGCCAAAGCCCTGCGGAGAGCATCACGAGCGCTATCAGCGTGACTCGAATCCCTTTGCCAATCATCATAGGCTCCCTCCCGTTATCCCGGGAGTCTGGGAAAACGGATTCTTAAAGTGTCTTCATCGTTTTGTTCCTCTCATCCACTCCCAAATGGTGAACCTTCGAATTCATCCTTCAATTCGCGCTCCATCAATTTGCGCACGGCGGCCTTGGCGGCGTAGCGCCCTTCACAGATTCCGACAACGACTTCTGCAATGGGCATGTCGATATCCTTCTCGCGCGACAGCTTCAACGTTGCCAGTGCCGTTGATTCGCCCTCGACGACCATGCCGATTTCGTGACGTGCTTCCGCCGCTGTCTTGCCCGAACCGATCAGTTGCCCGAACGTTCGATTGCGGCTATGCGGACTGAAACAAGTGACCGTCAGATCGCCCAGACCAGAAAGACCATAGATTGTCTTAGGGTTGGCACCGAGTGCAGCGGCAAAGCGCGCGATCTCTGCAAGGCCCCGCGTCATCAGTGCCGACTTGCTGTTCGCGCCGAATCCGAGTCCGTCCCCCATTCCGGCGGCGATCGCGATCACGTTCTTCAGCGCACCACCCAGTTCCACACCAAGCACATCATCGTGCGTGTAGACGCGCAGGTTGCCCGTTACGAAAACATCGCGCAACAACGCGGCGTGTTCTGGCTTCTTTGAGGCCGCGACGACCGATGTCGGAATGCCCTGGGCAACTTCGCGCGCAATGCAGGGACCGGATACGACGCCGACGGAGCAGTTTGGTAGAGCGGCTTCGACAACATCGGACAGCGGGCGCAACGTGGCCATGTCGATACCCTTCGAGGCCAATCCGATAACACAGTCAGAATCCTTGCCGATGGCTTTCGCCAGCCTCGGGACAAGCCGTCCGACCGCTTGTGCAGGAACGACGAGGATGATGATCCGGGCGCCGCGAACGGCATCCTCCAAATCAAGATCGAGGGTCACGGTTTCATGGAGTTTCAGCTCCGGAACGCCGAAAGGATGCCGATCGATCCGCAGGCGCTCAATCGATCGCGCGGCGTGATCCCACAGCCGCACAGACACACCCTTGCGAGCCAGCATATCAGCGATCGTGCTGCCCCAGGCTCCGGCGCCTAACACCGCTACCTGTCCGATACTTCCTGAGTCCGGCATCTGCGCGTTCCTCCAGCATTTACGTTGGATGATCAGGGATGCAGTTGCGTCCGTTCCTGTGAGTCGCCATCGAGCCCACTCAGGACGGATCGATTTCTTCCCATGGCCTTGGCCTGATACAGCGCCTTATCGGCTTCCTCGAGCATTTCCAGCTTATCGTTGTGATCTTCGTGCAATGTCGTCACACCGATGCTGACAGTGATGTGTCGATGGATATCCTTGCCGAGATCGAAATCGTGTTTCTCGATAATCTCGCGGATGCGTTCCGCCGCGTTGACGGCACCTTCCTCGGTCGTTTCCGGCAGCAGAATGGCGAACTCTTCACCGCCGTAACGGCCACAGATATCACCCTCTCGCAGCGAGGCGCGAATCAGATTCGCCACCATGCGCAACGCCGAGTCGCCACAGAGATGCCCGCACTCGTCATTCACCAGCTTGAAGTGATCGACATCGATCATCAGCAAAGACAGCGGCCGTTCGTGGCGCTTGGAACGATCGAATTCGCGGTGAAATTCGCTGAAGAAATACTCGCGCTTGAAGACGCCGGTCAGCGCATCGTGCAGCGCCATCGTCATCAGCATCTGGTCGAGCTCGAGAACGCGCTCGTCTTTCAGGAAGAACCCCAGGACCGTGCGCCCGATGCGAATCTGATCGCCGTCCTTCACGGGTAGTGGCTGCTCCAGCAGTTTCCCGTTCAGGTACGTCCCATTTGTGCTGTCCATGTCCTCGATGGTGCAGTTCGGGATCAGCGCTTCTGTGTCGCCGGAGTTCTTCCACACCAACTTTGCGTGGCGACGCGATGCTTCCCCGTCCGAGATCAGAACATCGGCTCGGACATCACGCCCGATGACGCTTTCCTCCTTCATCAGGACGAACCGTTCGCTGACGCGTCGACCATCGAGCGTAATCAGAACGGGCCGCCGGCGCGATGGCTCCATCGGCGTGACCTGCGTGTCGCGACTCGCGCGCCTCGGCTTCTGGGGCACCCCCCCGGGGAACAGCGTCTCATTCCCCGTGTTGTCCTCATCGGGCTTATGCCGAACGCGCTCATGGTGACCGTTCGAATTGTTATCCTGCGCCACGTTCTCGTCTCTCTAACCGGCCCGCCTCGATCAGTCTGTGGCCGCGGTTTCCTCTTCCGCTAACTGACTGATGAAGTGACGAATTGTATTGTCCAGCCGACGATATCGAACCAAGTTGCTCTCCTCCGGCGCACCGGCGGGAGCAACCGCTTTGTCGAGGAAACACGCCGCGAGAAAGGGACAGCGCTCTTCCTTCGCCGCTCGCGCGAGTCCGATGCCTCCGACATCGAACAGCCCGACTCCCCACTGAGTGAAACTCTTTCCCGCAATGCTGTGAACCGTCAAGGGGAACGCTAAGGAACCCAAAACAAGTTCTTCGCCGGATCCCACCACCTCTGTGGCGATCCTGGCTCCTTGGCACTTCTCGGGAAGGTCTACAGGTAGTTTCTCCGCCGAATCCGGGCACAACCTCTGGATCTCCTCCAGCGCGGAGACATCCTGGAGATGCGTCGGCAGAAGCAGGTCGTCGGGCTCGGAGCCGGCCCGGTCCAGAAACTCCTCGGCGGCCTCGACGGTCGTCAGCAGCACTAGCAGTTCCGCCCCGCGCCGGACGGCCATTCGCCCCGTCGCATAAAGGAAATCGGCGTTCCCGGCCGCTGAGTAGACACGCCAGGGCGTCCCGTCCGGCCCCGGCCCGTCCCACGTCAGGCACGGGCCGTCGACACCACGCTTCTCCAGTCCTGCCAACTCCGCCAGCTTCTTCGCCATCTCCGGGCGAGGACACACGATCGCGATCATGGGGCGGCCTCTACCCGTCCCAGGCTTCGCAATGCCAGCCTGTTTCCGGGCTGCAGGTCCAGCGCCCGCTCGTAGTTCAACCTGGCGAACTTCTCTTCTCCGGCGGCGCTGAGTGCGTCCCCCCGGGCCACGAAGCTGTCCGCATGCATCGGGTCCAGACGAACGGCCGACTCGGCGGCTTCTTTTGCCTCATCCGCGCGACCCAGATCGACCAGGATCCAGGCTTTCATGCGCCACAGGCCGGCCAGCCTCGCCTCGCGATGCAGTCCCTCATCAACAAGGGAGAGCGCCCGATTCGGGTCGCCATCGGTCAGCGCCCAGCGCGCCCGGGACAGCAGGACCGTCGGGTCCGATTGCAGATCCGGCGGCAGGCTCTCCAGGAGCTGCGTGTGATCCTTCCGGTCTGTCGTGATCAATGCGGCTAGAATTCGGATGTGTGGGTTCCCCGGACGCGCCCGAAATGCCTTCATGATCTCATCCGCCACGGCGGACATGCGTTCCGGTTCAAGGGCGCGGTCGTTCAGCGAGGTCAATTGCTCGCCGCCAGGCTGAATCAGCATCGGCCTCATGATCGGCTCCAGCCCATCACCGCCTGCCGTCAGGAAGTAGGTCCCCGGCTCCAGTTGCAAAGTCAACGGTGTCAGACCGGCGCGCTTCCCGTTCAGCCAGACATCCATCTGCTGGCCGTTCCGCGTCTTGATGTTGACGGTTTCCTCGGTGCTTTCCGGCTCTTGAGCCGCCGGCTGCTCCTGGGCAGCCAGCAGCCCCGCCATCAGGATCAGGGCCAGAATCGGAAACCATCGCCGCAAAAACATCATCTCTTCGCTCCTTGCGAACTCAGGCCACAATCACGCGGCAGGGCCCTCGGGTCGAGCCGAATCCCATCGCGATGACTCCCCCCCTGAGCCCGATCCTTGCTCTTCTCCTTGCGCCCCGGCGGTCCTCGCCGCCAAGTTCAGGACCGATCAAAAGGAGCGACCCTGGAATTGGAAACACCTGAAGTCATCAAAGTTGGTATTATTGGGGCCCGCGCCTTCACGGCACGGGAACTTCTGCGGATTCTGCTGCGCCACCGGCGTGCAAAGGTTGTCGCACTGCAGGCGCGCGTCGATGCACCGGAGCCACTGGCGGACACCTTCCCCGAGTTGCGGGGCTACGATCTGCCCCCAATCGAGCCCATCGGCGTCGATTCTCTCCCAAGCGACATGGATGCCGTCTTCCTGTGTCTGCCTCACACGGTCGGGGCGAAGTTTGCGACGGAATTGGACGCCCATCCGGCGCGTGTCTTCGACTTGAGCGCGGACTTCCGCTTCCGCGATCACGAGGTCTACGAATCCGTCTACGGCGTGTCGCATCCTTCTCCGGAACTGAATCGCAAAGCCGTTTACGGCCAGCCGGAACTGAATCGCGCGGCACTCGTCGGCAAGCGCCTCATCGCCGTCCCGGGATGCTATCCGACCTCCGTACTTCTTGCTCTCGGTCCGCTGATGAAGAAGGACATGATTCACCCGCGCAGCGTCATCGCCGACTGCAAGTCCGGCGTTTCCGGCGCCGGGCGGACGCCAAGCGACGTCACGCATTACTGCAACGCGAACGAAGGCTTCATGGCCTACAAGGTCGCTGCGCACCGGCACCAGCCCGAGATCGAGCAGGAGCTTTCGCGTCTCGCCGGCGAGTCGGTTCTTGTCACCTTCGTGCCGCACCTGGTCCCCATGGATCGCGGCATTCTGGCAACCTGCTATTGCCGCTTGAAAGAGTCCATCCCCGAGGATTCGCTTCGCGCACTGTTCGAGCAATTCTACAAAGACGAACCATTCGTTCGCGTTCTGCCACGCGATGTATTGCCGAACACGAAGGCCGTGGCGCACTCGAACTTCTGTGACGTCAATCTGCGGATCGATCCACGCAACCAGGGCCTGATCGTCATCAGCGCGATCGACAATCTGGTGAAGGGCGCCAGCGGCCAGGCCGTACAATGCATGAACGTCAGCTTCGATATTCCCGAAACCGAAGGGCTTTTCTGAGTGATGAGTGATTGGAAGATCTTCCACCAACCCGTCGAGGTGTTCCTGGCGCAGTTGGGCAAGACGAACGTTCCGGAACTTCTGTCGGAAATGCAGGATGAAGCGGTCCGCCGCGGAGGTTTCCCGATCGTCGGGCCGGAAGTCGGCCGATTCTTCCTTCAGTTGGCGCGCCTTCGTCGGCCGAAGCGAATCCTCGAGCTCGGTTCCGGGTACGGCTATTCGGCGATCTGGTGGGCACTCGGCGCAGGACCGGACGTCGAAATTCAATGCACCGAGTACAAGCAGGAAAACGCTGACGCCGGAATGGAATACGCCCGCCGCGCAGGCGTTGCAGACTGCATCACCTACCACGTCGGCGATGCGCTCGAAAACGCCGCCAAGCTCGAAGGCCCTTGGGATATCATCTTCGCCGACATCGACAAGATCCAGTATCCCCGCGCTTATGATTTCGCGAAGGAACACATGCGTTCGGGCGACTTGCTGATGTTCGATAACATGCTTCGACACGGTGACGTCGCGAACCCGGATAAGCAGGAAGACGAGACCGTCAAAGCCATTGTTGGTTTGGACAAGCGAGCCTTCAGCGATCCCGACATGGACGCCAGCCTGATTCCCATCCGAGACGGCATCTTGCTCACCATGCGTAAGTAGCCGCTCCTTTCAGATGACCGAGCCGTTCGTCACCGTTCGCAATCAACGCATCCTGCGTCCGTCCCTGCCCGGCGGCGTCACGGCCATCTCCACAACGTCCGATTTTCCGCCAGCCCACTCGAAGGACTTCACCGCGATCGCAGACGAACTGCGAGAACTCCTCGAAGGCGATGTGAGCGAAGTCATCTTCGCCGAGCAGACCCACGGCAACGAGGTCGCCTGGCTGGATGGCGACATTGATACCGATCAGATCCCCGGCTGCGATGGACTCGCAACGAACCAGCCCGGCCGAGCTGTTTTCGTCCGCACGGCGGACTGCGTCCCGGTGCTTGTCAGCGACTCTCGCAGGCCCTTCATCGCAGCCGTTCACGCGGGTTGGCGGGGTACATTCGACAGAATTCTCGAACGCGCGCTCCAGCTTGCCCTGGACACCGGCAGTCAATCGCGCGACTTATGGGTGTGGTTGGGTCCGCACATCCGACGAGATCGCTACGAGGTTTCGCCGGAGATTATTGCGGGTTTTCGAGAGCGCTTCGGCCATTTGGGAGAGATTGGGCGGGAGCGGCAGTTAGATCTGACGGCCGTGAATCGGCTGCAGGCGCTTGCCATGGGCGTCCCCCCCAACCAGATTGCCGATTGCGGGCATTGCACGCTGGAACGCAAAGATCTGTATCCATCCTATCGCCGCGACGGCGAGTGCCGCGGCCAGATTTTCACCGGATTGATTCTGCGCCCCTCGGGAGATTGAGCCATGAGTCCAGAGACAAGACCTCCGGCCATCAGCGTTCCCCCCGATCACCCCGTGACCGGTGTCGTCGTCGACGGCAATTCGTTGCTGGCTGCCGTTGTCTCCATGACCTCCACAGGCGAACCCGTGGTTCACGCCACGCGCACAATGGAGTTGGACTCCCTCGTCGAGCGCATCGCCCGCGTCAATCACCCCATTTTCATGGATGTCGACTTCCTGGAATTCCCCAGCCCCGAGATTCTGGTGTCTCAGCTCAACAACTTGCTCGAAGGCGACATCTTCCAGAATCCGCTCGTAGTGGTTTTTCCGCCAGAAATCACCCGGTGCTGGCAGGAGCGCGGCCCGGCCGGCGAGGAGGCCCGCGCCGATCGCATTCGCCGTGGCCTGAAGGGCATTCGCAACTCCAACCCCTATTCGTACCCGATGCTCCTGGCCTTCGACGAAACGAAGACCAAGTGCGGGGGCGAGGCCACGCGGTTCTGGTCCACACGGTTGGACGATCTGATGGCCTCCGCGGACCTCTACAACTCGATTGCATTGCCATTCCAGGCACTGGTGCAGGGCCACCGCGCGGGGGCCGAAATCCTGCGTCTCCTTTCGGCGGAGGAACCCGACTCGCCGATGTCCTTGGTGGACGTCGGCAAGCTGCGCACGCTCTATCTCGGCGGTTGCGACGGTGAGTTGGTCTTCAACCACGCCATTCCTGTCGGCCTGGCTCGCGACGACATCTTCTACTTTACCGCCATCAAGCCCGTGATGTCGTACCTGCACACCGTGGCCGAGCAATTCGGGACCCTCCTCTTCCCGCCGGACTCCACGCCCTCGCCGATCTTCGACCCCGTGATTTCAACGCCCCAAGTCGATTGCACGCGCTTCAGCATGCAGGTCGCCCGCTACGCCTACCGCGTGCTGCACGACATTTGGGGCGAGACCTGCGAGCCGCGCGAGGTCGTTCACTACGTCACCGGCCGCCCCAGCCGCCTCCCCGGCTTCCGCCAGTACCTGGACGTCAAGACTGGCGCGCGCTTCCGCCGCCTGGATCGCCGCCCCATCGAATCCATGCACCTGGCCGAAGGCATCGGCTGGCCCCAGGTTGCCGACCACCTCCTCCCCATCGGTGCGGCCATGGCCTATCACCGGCGGAAAGAAGACCGATACGGGCTCGTCCTGCGCAGTCGGCGGCCCTCCCGCCTGACCGATCAACTGGCCGCAGACGGGCAGTTGAAGCCAAACGATCTGTACCTGATCGAGGCTCCGGACAGCGACAAGACCCGCTGATTCCTCCTCATGCGCCACCGAGAATTCGAGGTTCGTCCTTGACGGGGGCACTCCGCCTGGGTTGAATGCCGCGCCGCTGACGGAGGGGATTTCGCCCCGCGCCAGCCTAATTTTCCGACTGAAAGGTGGTGAAAATCGCTCCTATGCCGAAAGTTGTCATTGAAGAAGGCGAGCCGATCGATCGCGCACTCAAGCGTTTCAAGAAGGAATGCCAGAAGGCGGGCATCCTGTCCGAAGTGCGTCGCCGCGAGTTCTACGAGAAGCCTTCCGTAAAGAAGAAGCGCAAGCAGGAGGCCGCCATCCGCAAGATGCGCCGCCGTCTCCTCAAAATGCGCCGGCGTCTGGAACGCATGTAATATCACCACCAGAGACATTCGTCTCGGTTTTCACCGGCCCGTTTCGACGGGCCGGTTTTCTTGTGCCCATCCGTGTGCTCTGTGGCATCCGTGGTTGCGCCGCCTAATCCCCGCCCGGTGCGAAACCTGCTTTGTTCTCTCGCGCAAGTCCTTGTGCGGAGAACAATCCTGTTGGAAACGACCATGCATTCCTCCCCTGTTGCAGACGATCACCGCTCTCGCGGTGCGGAATTCCGTTCGATGTTCGGTTGGGAGATACCGGCACACTTCGGCGATCCCGGTGCCGAATATGAGGCAGCGCGCAACACCGCGGCCGTCGTGGACCTGAGCTTTCTGACCATCGTGCGCGTCGAGGGCTCCGACCGGGCCGATTATCTCAATCGTCGGCTCAGCCAGCTCATTCTGGGAATGCAGGATGGAGACGGGCAGCGTGCGGCATTACTGGATGCGGTCGGCAAGATGCAGGCGGACCTCGAGGTCTTCGCCGACGGCGAAGAGTTTCTCCTGCTGGCGGCACCGTTCGAGGGCGATCAGCTCGCGCCGCGACTCGACCAGTACGTGTTTTCCGAGGATTGCCGTTTTCACGACGAGACGCGCGGCCACGCCAAGTTCGCACTTGTCGGCCCGCAGTTCGCCGATCTGATCGGCGCGCTCGACGTTCGGCCGCTCGACGCAGGAGCCCAGTGCGCCGAACGAACCGTCGCCGGTCAGTTCGGATTGCATCTGGTGCGCAGCGACCTGGTGCCTGAGGGGCTTCTGTTGATTGCCCCGGCCGCAACGGCTGGAAACGTCTGGGATGAACTTGTCCGCGCCGCCCAGCGCATTGGCGGGCGGGCCGCGGGTTGGGACGCGTTCAATACGCGCCGCATCGAAGCCGACACGCCCTGGTTTGGAATCGATCTCGATCACGACACAATTCCCTTGGAAGCCGCACTTTCCAGTGCGATCAGCTTCAACAAAGGTTGCTACCCGGGTCAGGAAACCATCGCAAAGATCTCGAACCTTGGACATCCTGCAAAACAACTCGTATCCGTACAAGTCCACGGCGAGTCACTTCCCGATCTGCCGGCGGAACTGCGAACATCTGCGGGAGAATTCGCGGGCACTCTCACGAGTGCCGCCGTTTCACCTGCGCGCAAACACACCATCGGGTTCGCCACGGTGAAGTGGGCATTCCGCGATGAGGGAGTCGAGTTGCTCACTTCGAGCGAACATCGCGTTGTGATTCAAAAGGCAGTGGGGGAGTGACAAAATCGTGAGTGCCAGGCAGGCAACCGAGTGGAATGGCGGCCTCAAAATCGGGTCGCACATGTCGATCGCAGGAGGCGTCGACAAGGCCCCCGCGCGCGGAGCAACCGTGCGTTGCAGTGCCATGCAGATCTTCGTGAAGAACAACAACCGCTGGGAAGGTCCGCCGATCAGCGACGAGCAAGCAGGCAGTTTCCAACGTGAACTCGAGAAGGCCGGCATTGGAATCGACGCCGTCTTTGCGCACACGTGCTACCTGATCAACCTGGCATCCACGCGTGAGGAAGTCGTCGAGAAGTCGATCCGCGCTCTGGAGGACGAACTCCGCCGTTGCCAGCAACTCGAACTGCCAGGCCTTGTGATGCACCCCGGCGCGCATCTGGGCGCAGGGCGCGAGGCAGGCATCGAGCAGATCGCCGGCCACTTGCGCGACATCTTCTCTCGGATTCCGCATGTCAAGACGCGCCTGTTGCTCGAAACAACCGTGGGGAGTGGAACGAACCTCGGTGGGACGTTCGAAGATCTAGGCGACTTGCTCGCCGCGATCGATTTGCCCGACAATATGGGCATTTGCCTCGATACCTGCCACGTTTTCGCAGCCGGATACGAGATCCGCGATGAGGCGTCCTACAAGAAGACGATGGCCGAATTCGATCGGATCGTCGGGATCAAGAACCTGAAGGCGCTCCATTTGAATGACTCGCTGAAGCCCTTCGGCTCGCGCCGGGATCGCCATGCCCACATCGGCCAAGGCGAAATCGGCCTGGATGCGTTTGGTTTTCTGCTGAACGATCCCCGGTTGCGAGGCATTCCGATGGCCCTCGAGACCGATAAGCAACCGGATCTGGAGGACGATCGGAAGAATCTGAATCGCTTACGGAAGCTCATCGGGGCTCCGGAGCAGCGGAAAATTGCCAAACCGGCATCGAAGTAACAGACTTGCGCCGCGCTTCGGCGAGGCCAACTGTACACGGAGGGGCGAAGGAAGCCCTCGAAACTCGGAAATAAACGTTATCCTGAGGCCCTCATCGGCCTCGGGGCACTCAAGTATAATAAGGGAGTACATGCAATGTCCGACAAGGAAATCACGCGGAACGCAGTGATTTGCGGCAGCGGCCCGGCTGGTTGGACCGCCGCAATCTACCTGGCGCGCGCCGAACTCAAGCCGCTCGTTATCGCCGGTCCCCAGGTTGGCGGCCAATTGACCACCACCACGACCATCGAGAATTTCCCCGGATTCCCCGAGGGTCGCGATGGCAACCAGCTCATGATCGATATGGAAGAGCAGGCAAAGAAGTACGGAGCCGAGGTGGAATACGAGTCCTGCAGCGGATTCGAGAAGGACGGGGACACCTTTATAGTGAAGTATGGGAATACAAGCGTCCGCGCGCACACGATCTTGATCTGCACCGGCTCCTCCGCCCGCACGCTCGGAATTGAGACGGAAAAAACATTCTGGAACTACGGAGTCCACACCTGCGCGGTTTGTGACGGCGGATTCTATCGTGGAAAAGAAGTCGTCATCGTCGGTGGCGGCGATTCCGCCATGGAAGAGGCCACCTATCTCGCCAAGCTCTGCACCAAAGTCACCGTCATCCATCGGCGGGACGAACTCCGCGCCAGCAAGATCATGGCGGAGCGGGCCCTCGAGCACCCGAAGATCGAATTTGAGTGGAATTCCACCGTCGAAGAGGTCCTGGGCGAGGTCGAAGGCGAGCGCAAAAAGCGCGTGACTGCTGTTCGGCTGCGTAATCTGAAGGATGATTCGCGGAAGGAACTTCCCACATCGGCCATGTTCCTGGCGATCGGCCACACGCCGAATTCCGGGTGGCTAAACGGGCAGGTGGAGACGGGCGACAGCGGATATGTTGTCGTCGACGCCCGTCAAAGGACGAATCTTGACGGAGTGTTCGCCGCAGGCGATATTCACGATCACCATTACCGCCAGGCGATCACCGCGGCTGGCTACGGGTGTAAAGCGGCTTTGGAAGCGGAACGGTACCTTTCTCAGAAAGGTGTCATAAATTGAGCGGAGTTGGCAATTTCGCCAGAAAGCTCCATTTCTCAGGGGTGGAAAGCCCCTCGCCAGGCCCGAAAATGTCGCATTCGTGCAACTTTTCGATTGCCGAGCAAGGGCTCTTTCCTCAGCATCACATTAAGACTGGTGCCGACTGCCGTTTTGTGGCGGCAGGGGCTCATCCCGGATTGGCTCGGTTCAAGTCAGAATCGGGTTGACTATCCGAGTCCTATCGGTGGGAATGGGACCCATCGGCCTAGTCGTGGGAGAAAAAACACTGCCTTGGGGCGTTCGTGGTCGCTTGGTAGAATGTGAATCTTCCAGAGTAGCCAAAACCGGCGAACGGACAAATAAAGGGGCCGCGCGACACTCGAGATTCAGAGGGAATGCCAGTTATTCCGGCAAAAACACTGAACCAAGAGGCGCTCGGATTGGACGTTTCGTCAACAATGGATGGAATTCGCTGCGGGTGATCCCCGGGCGATCATTTCGAACAATTTTCTCAAGGAGGCAGAGCCTGCATGAAACTAACATTCTCCAGAAGCAAGAGGGGCTTCACACTTATTGAGCTCCTCATCGTGGTTGCCATTATTGCCATTCTGGCCGCCATCGCAGTTCCGAACTTCCTTTGCGCGCAGACCCGATCGAAGTACTCCCGCGTGCTCTCTGAGTTCCGTACGATGCGTACCGCCGTTGAGTCCTACGCAGTGGACTGGAACAAGCCCCCCCGTATGTCCTGGGGCTGCCAGGTCGCCGGCCTGAACACGGCCCCAGGCGACCGGTACCAGGGCGATCCGATCTATGGCACCCTTGGTCCCTGGATCACGACACCCGTGTCGTACATCACCCGCTTCGATTTCTTCGATCCCTTCCAGAAGGCCAAAGAAGGCACGGTGGAATGGGACGCCATTCTTTACACCTATCAGGACTATTTCACGAACTCCCTGTCGTTGTGTCCTCCCAGCGGCCGTGACATCTACGTTCCCGGCTCTGCTGACCTGAACGAATTCGCTTACAACTTCGGCTCCTACTTCATGCTGTCCATTGGGCCGACCAGCAACGACTACCTGGTCAAAGCAGATTTCTACAATCAGTATGATCCGAGTAACGGCTGCGTCAGCAACGGCACGATCTTCGTCAGCCAGAAGCACACCGATCCGGTTCTCTACGAATCCGTTGGTTCCGGCTCGATTCTGCGATAGACCACAGCCGCAGGAAGTATCAGCTTTCTAAACATCAACAGCATATCCGAAACTGAACACCATCAACCCTCGCCCCCCCTGCAAACCAACCGATATTGAACCAATCCCAAAAAAGGAGAGCGGTTTTAATGAAGCCCTTTTCTCGCAAAGCTTGTACGGCTCTTGTCGCGGCGTTAGCCTTGAGTGCCGTGCCTGTCGTGGCGGCTCAGTTTGGCAATGATGCCAACAGTCGGCTCGACTCGGCTCGGCTCATTCGCACTGTCGACGGCTCGTACCTGAACCAAGATGGACAAGTTGTTCTCTCTCGCACAAACCAAGGCCTGCGGGTTGTCGCTCCCAAGGGCGATACACTGGCCCAGACCGACGCCCAGTCCATGCGTGGCGCACGTGCCGTCCAGTTTGACGGTATTGCTCGCCTCAGCGTTGGCCAGGCAGTCTCGGGCTACTTCGTTAACCCGAACGGCTCCTCTGTTGAGGTCGTCGAACAAAACAACGCCAAGTGGTCCGGAAACGGACAATATATCGTCTTCCCCTCCGCAGCTTCTAACCTGATCAGCGGCGATACCAATGATCGTATGGACGTCTTCCGCCTGGATGTCACGACGGATGAAGTCGTGCGTCTCTCGACCACCTATGGCCTGACTGGCGAAGCTGATGGTTCCGAAGCCTTCACCGGCGACCCCAACTCTCGTGCAGGCGCCTATGCGCCGACGATCAATAACGACGGCACGAAGGTCGCCTTCTGGTCCAACCTCGTGTTGAACGACGTTCATAACAGCTACGTGTTCCCCGCTGTCGGTTCCATCGATTCGGCTCCGGCATCCGAGGCCACGATGCTCTACTGGATCCAGTTGGATGGCAGCGGAGCTACCACCGACATGAAGTTGGTGACAAACCCTGGCGCGAGCCTTCCCGATTTCAACATGGCGAGCACCCTGTTCGCCGGTTGCGATATGGACAGCTCCGGTGACCTTGTCGCCTTCGTGTCTGACAACCAGAACCTCCCCGGCGCCCCGATCTTTGCCAGCCAATTCGGCGGCGTCCTGGCTCAGCAGATCTACGTCTGGGATTCCAACGCCAACAGTGGCGCTGGCCAGGCCTACCTGATCTCCGACAACTCCATTGGCAACCCCCTCGCGATCCTCGCCCCCAACGGTGGCGCGATCTCCCTCTCCGACGACGGCACCAAGGTCTCGTTCATGGGTTGGGGCAACGAGACGATCACGGGCCGCACCGACAGTCCTTATTCGGATATGTTCGCTGCTGACGTGACCACTCTGGCCAGCCCGGGCGATGTCGTGCGTATTGCTATTCCCGATGGCGTTGTTCCGTCCTTCGCGAACAACCCCACCCAGAGCAATGACATGGGCGACTTCAACGCCTACGGCATGATGTCTCCGGACGGCAACATGGTGGCCTACTACGGCGACGCGGAGAACGGCGTTGTCACTGGCAACGATGTTCCTCCCGAGTCCACGAGCTACCTGCTCGGCCATCTCTACGTGAAGACCGTATTCGGCGCCAACGCAGGCGACTTGGTCTGCCCGGTTCGGAATGAGAACTACGATCTGATATTCTCGACCGGCTACTCCGGTTCCATGGACTACGGCACCCGAATCACTTGGTCCGGCGATCAGAACTGGGTCAGCTTCGGTGCCGACTGGGATGTGCGCTCGAATCAGACCGCTCCTCCCGTTGGTGGCGCCTTCCCGAACATCGGCCTTGGCGTCTGGATCATCGACACCGCCACCTGGTCTACGGTTGAGCAGCGCTTCGTTGACGAATCACCGGAGCCCAGCCCCATCAATGACGGCAACCGGGCGCCCTATGCGCTCAGTCTTGGTCCCACAAGCGACCTCGCGGCGTTCGTCGTGGGCGATGGCGTGACCTTCCCGGGCGACTCTGGCCTGGCCGAAGACCTTGCCATCTACGACAATACGCAGGCTGTCGGCTCCAAGATGTCCCGCGCCGGTGCGCTTCCGCTCACCGCTCCGGACACCAACGACCTCTCCGGTCGTCCCGCCATGTCTGATGACGGCAACTACGTCGCCTACGTGACGTTCGCAGAGAACGTCGTTGGCGATGACAGCAATGGTGTTCCCGAAGTCGTCCTGTTCGACCGTGCGACCTCGACCAACATCCTGTTGTCCCGCGACCCGGCCAACCCGGGCACGCAGGCCGACAACTCCTCCGGTGGTGCTGTCAACCTCGGTTCCGCCGATTTCGAACTCGAACTGACCGGCACCGGCGGCAGCAGCGTGGCCATCTGGCACAGCGTCTCGTCCGTCGATATGTCTTCTGACGGCCGTTATGTGGTGTTCCCCTCCGGCGCCTCGAACCTTGGCGCCTCCGGATTCGCCGCTTCGGTCAGCGACGTCAGCACCGCCCTTGGCGCTGGTGGTACCGATCAGATCTACCTGTACGACACCACCGCCGGCACGATCAAGATCGTGACCGAGTTCGGCCCCGTTGGCGCTAGCTACGAAGTTGCCGATGATGTCTCCTTCAACCCGGTCGTCAGCGACAATGGCCAGTACGTGGCCTTCCAGACCTATGCAACCAACCTGGTTGGCGCCTCTGGTGGCGGCGGCTTCAACATCGTTCGTCGCGATATGACTGTCGCTCCGGACGATCCGAATGCCTACGTCCTCGTTTCCGACCTCGGCGCTGGCGAAATGTCCGCGACTGAGAACGTCTGGCCGCAGATCTCCGCCGACGGCACGCTCGTCTGCTGGATGTCTCTCGACAACATGTTGGCCGACGACGACACCAACGGTATCACCGAGTACGACATCTACCTCTGGACCGAAGGCTCGGGCATCAGCCTGGTTTCCGGCACCGATGGTGGCGTCCGCTACACGGTCAACGATGGTGGCAACTCGACCTCCTACGACAGCATTCGTCCCGTTATGTCGAATGACGGCAGCTTCATCACCTTCGTGACTCTGGCCAGCTTCGATCCTCTCGATCCGCAGCCCCAGGGCGACGTTGCCGGCTCCGACAACGACGAATACGATGGACCCTTCTGGGACATCTACATCTACAACACCGCGACCCAGACTTGCCGCGTTGTTGACCCGGGTCTCGACATGTCGACGCCGGACGCCTTCCGCTGGACGACGCTCCGCTCTTGGGCCAAGTCCGACAACGCCGGTCGCGTCGTCGTCTTCCAGAGCCTTGGCAAGTACGCGTCTGCTGACACGAACGAACACTACGACATCTACGCGTTCGATCGTTTCACGAACTCGATGACGATCCTCAGCCGCAACGCCGCTGGCGTGGCCTCTGACGACGACGTCGTTCCGTTCGCCGACACCGGCCGCGTTCAGTTCAGTGTTCCGTTCTTGAACAGCGACGGCACCAAGGTCGCCTTCGACAGCCAGGCCTCGAACCTCGTTGCCGATGATGGCAATGGTCACCGCGACGTGTTCCTGGTCGACCTCAGCCTGACCTCGACGGGCGTCACCGAAGTTGAGAATAGCTGGGATATGTACCAGTAAGCTCTCGCTTCCAACCCTGTACTCCACATCCCCCCGGGTAACCGGGGGGATGTTCTTTTGGGGTTAATTGGAGCGCCCGGGTCCATATCTTCGGTTGCCCGGCCAACCGTTCCCTGCTCGGCTTAAGGGCCGTCGCGAAAGCTACGACGAGGATTCTCCTTCTCTGGTGAAGGACCGATGTTCGACTCGATCAAGAACCGCTACCGCCGCTGGAGGCTGCACCGCGAGGCGGAGATCGAACGCCGCCCCCCGCGGCTGATCTTCCCCTTCTGGATTCAGCTCATGCTGTCCTACCTGCTGTTCAGCGCGATCATCGGGTTCATGCTGATCAACGTCTGGACACGCCTGTGGGCAGTCGTAGAGGCCGATACCACGGCGAGGCGCGTTCGTGCCTTTGCGGATTTGTCGGTCCACAGCGTCAATCTCGATGATATGTTCAACGGCGACTACTCGATGGAAGGTCGGGCGGCCAATCGTCTCTGTTGGGAAATCTCCGATGAACTTGCCGGCGCACACTATTCTGACGGGCAAGATGTCGACTTCGAACGCCTATGGGTCTCGGTTCTGATTCCCACAGCCGATGGCTGGATCTACTGGCTGTCCACGGATGAAGAGAATATCGGTAAGCCCTACCCCTTCAGCGCATACCTCGACAATTACTTCGATCCCGAGGGGGGCTGGGACAACTTCGCGACCGAGGGCGATCCAATCAAGATCGAGTACAAGCCCCTCTTCTCGCGCTCGGATGAGGTGCTGGATCGCGAACGTGCGCTCCGCGCCGCCATGACATCAGACGAGCCGCCGCCGCTCCGTGGCGTCTTGATTGATGAAGACCCCATCAGCAGCGTGCGGCCCCTCGAGGCCGTGATCGCGAAATCCAGGCTTTCTTCAGAAACACTAACGGCCGCCCCATCTCAGCTTCGAAAGGCCGTTCTGGCGATCGAGGCACCTCCGACTCGCGTCAGCGAAGTCACGCTGATGGTCATGATCGTCTTCGGAGCGCTCTTCCTGATCGCCAGCCTCGTGGCGTTGCTTGTCGCACTGTTCATCACGTGGCGCATGAATCGTCCGATCAAGGCATTGCACGAGTCGATGGTCGCCGTCGGCCAGGGCGACCTGCGCAAGCGCATCAAGGGCGTGCGCAGCCACGACGAATTCGGTCGCCTGGCCTGGCAGTTCAATCGCATGATGACCGACTTCATGCGCAACCAGGAGATCGCCGTCGAAGTCGATGTTGCGGCTCGTATCCAGCGCGATCTGATTCCCGCTGCTCCGACTTCCATTGCCGGGGTCGACCTGGCCAGTTGGTACGCGACTTCCGCATTGGTCGGTGGCGACTACTTCGACTTCATTCGCCACGAAGATTGTCTCTGGATCTCAATCGGCGATGCGGTTGGGCATGGTGTGGATTCGGGCCTCATCATGGCATCGGCCCGCGCCATGGTGCGTGCTCTGGCAGAGGACTTCCGCAGTCCCGGCGAGATCATGACCCGCCTCAACACGCTCCTGACCAACGATCTGACGAACGGCAACTTCTTCACGCTCGCCGTGGTTCACCTGAATCTGAAGACTTTCGAGTTCACGGTCTGTTCCTCGGGTCACGAGCCCTTGATCTGGCGCCATGCGGAGACCGGCCGCCAGCAGTTGATCCTCCGCAACGGTCCGCCACTTGGTGTCACCAAGTCATTTGAATACCCCGAGTCCAAAGTCCTTCAATTCCAGGTCGGGGACTTGCTTGTTCTTTCTACCGACGGCGTCCGCGAATGCCATGGGCCGGAAGACGAGCTCTTTGGGCGCGAGCGCTTCGAGCGCACGCTGGCCCAGCCTGCCCTGACCGCCGCGGACGTCATGGTGAATCTGAAGGACGCGTTGGACACTCATCGGGGCGAACGCCCCCCCGAGGACGACATCAGCGTCGTCATTCTTCGCCGCAGCCGGTAAGGGTGTCATATTGCCCGCAATGACCGGCCCCTGAATTGACAAGATCGCGCCCTCACCGGAAGCGTATCGGAACGATCGCGGCCGTGCCGCCGCCCATCCCTCAAGAGTTGGACGAAAAGCCTATGTCGAAAAAGCACCGCTTGGAAACGAAATGTCTCCATGCCGGCCACACGCCGGATACCGAGACAAACTCCCGGGGAGTGCCTGTCTATCGCACTTCGTCGTACGTCTTCCGGGACACGGAGCACGCAGCAAACCTGTTTGCTCTGAAGGAACTCGGGAACATTTATTCCCGCCTGATGAACCCGACAAATGCCGTGCTGGAGGAGCGAATGGCTGCCCTGGAGGGAGGGGCTGCTGCCTTGACGCTCGCGTCGGGAACGAGCGCGATCCACTACTCGGTCATCAACATCTGCAAGGCCGGCGACGAGATTGTCGCGGCCAATGACCTGTACGGCGGCACTTACACGATGTTCGACGCGATTCACCCGCAATTGGGGATCAAGACGACGTTCGTCGATCCTCGCAAAGCGGAGAACTTTGCAAAGGCCATCACCAACAAGACCCGCTTGATCTACCTGGAAACGATGGGCAACCCGGTCCTCAACGTGCCGGATTTCGCGGCCATTGCGGACATCGCAAAGGCTCACGATCTGCCTCTCGTTGTGGACAACACATTCGCCACCCCGGCGCTCTGCAATCCGATCGCACATGGCGCAAATATCGTTTGCCACTCCCTGACCAAATGGCTCGGTGGCCACGGCACGGGGATCGGCGGCGTCGCTGTCGATGCTGGCAACTTCGATTGGACGAACGAGAAGTTCGCTCTCTACAACGAGCCCGATTCCTCCTACCACGGGCTGCGCTATGCACACGACCTCGGGGATTTAAATCCCGTGGCGTTCGCACTTCGTATGCGCCTCGTTCCGTTGCGCAACCTGGGCGCCTGCCTCTCGCCGGATAATGCCTGGATGTTCCTGCAGGGCATCGAGACGCTGCCGCTGCGGATGGAGCGCCACAGTTCGAACGCCATGGCCGCCGCGAAGATGCTGGAAGAGCATGCCCTCGTCGATTGGGTGCGCTACCCTGGCCTGGACAATGATCCGACGCACGTCACTGCCAGCAAGTACATGCCGAACGGCTTCGGTGGAATGATCGTCTTTGGAATCAAGGGCGGCGCAGCAGCCGGCAAGAAGTTCATCGAGAGCCTGCAGCTCTTCAGCCACCTGGCAAACGTTGGCGATGCAAAGAGCCTCGCCATTCACCCCGCGACGACGACGCACAGTCAGCTCGACGAGGACCAGCAGGCCGCCGGCGGCATCTCGCCGGAGCTCGTGCGCCTTTCCATCGGCATCGAAAACATCGCCGACATTCTGGAAGATCTGGAGCAGGCCCTGGCCTCATCGAAAGCATGACCCGTTTGCAGGAAACAAAGACGCAGTTCTGCGAGATCGCCACAAGCGAGGACCCCTTCGTGCTGCAAGACGGCAGCACGTTGGGGCCTTGCGTGGTGGCGTACGAAACCTACGGCGAATTGAACGAGGATCGAAGCAACGCGATCCTGATCTTTCATGCGCTGACCGGCAGCCACCATGCCGCGGGCTTTGATCCTATCGGACCGGGCAATGAATTCTGGAAGGATGAGGTTCAGCAGGGCTGGTGGGAAGGCTTCATCGGTCCCGGCCTGGCCGTCGATACGAACCGCTACTACGTGATCTGCGCAAATTACCTGGGCGGGTGTTACGGAACAACGGGTCCGGCCACTGTCGATCCTGTGACCGGCGATCCGTACGGCAGCCGTTTCCCTTGGCCGAGCGTCTCCGACATCGTCGATTCCCAGGTTCGTTTGCTTGACAAACTCGGGATCCAGACCCTCCTCGGTGCGATTGGCGGTTCGATGGGTGGTTTCTGCACGATGGATCTGGCCGTGCGTTACCCGGACCGAGTCAAAGTCGTTATTCCCATCGCCAGCGGCCTTCGAGCGACGGTGCTCAGCAAGGTCCACAATTTCGAGCAGATCTACGCCATCCAGGAGGACCCAGACTTCCAGAATGGCGACTACTACGACGGTCCTCGGCCGGAGCGCGGCCTGATCCTGGCCCGGATGATCGCGCACAAGACGTACGTTTCGCTCAGCGTCATGGAGGAACGTGCCCGTGGCGAGGTCGTTCAGCCGACGGACCTCCTTTCGGGCTACAATCTGCAGCATCGGATCGAGTCGTACATGCTGCACCAAGGTCGGAAATTCGTCCAGCGCTTCGATCCGAATTCGTATCTGCGGATTGTCAACGCCTGGCAGGCCTTCGACTTGCCCAAGCAGCAAGCCGATGGCGATTCGACTCAGGCCCTCTCGACGTGCCAGGGGCAGAATTGGCTCGTCTTCACGATCGATTCGGATGTGTCGTTCTACTATGACGAGCAGGCGGAAATCGCCCAGGCGCTGCGGGCAAACGGAATCCCGTTCCAGTACATCACCGTACACAGCGAGAAAGGCCACGACTCCTTCCTGCTCGAACCGGACCTCTTTACGCCGCATATCCACTTCATGTTGGCGAAGAATTCGTAGGTCCAAAAGGTTGTCGAAAGCCAACTTTGACTTGCGCGCACTCCCCGGAATCGGTTCGCATACTAGGGGTTGCGACAGATTGCCCGAGGGAGTGCAAATCGGCCTGATCGCCCTTGCGGACGGGGGGCTCGGTTTTGCATTCTTCTCACATGCCAGCTCCAGGTGGACCCATGCGAATGACCCGAGGAAAACTCCGAATTCAGGCGGCCGGACTCAGCGACCGGGGCCTGAAACGTGGTCATAACGAGGACAGCCTGTCCGTCGTTCCAGATATCGGCCTCTTTATCGTCGCAGACGGTATGGGCGGCCACAACGCCGGCGAAGTCGCCAGCCGCCAAGCTATTGAGTCGATCGTCGATTTCCTGCGTAAGGCGACCAACGACACCGATCTCACCTGGCCGTTTCCCCAGCAGCCGGATCTGGACCGCGTTGAGAATACAATTGTAGCGGCGGTCAAGCTCGCCAATCGCGACGTCTGTAACCTTTCGCTGGAGCACCAGGAATACAGCGGCATGGGGACGACACTGGTCGCCATGCTGATCGACGAGAACTGCTCGCGCGTTTCGATCGCCCACGTTGGCGATTCTCGCTGCTATCGCTTGCGTGACGGGAAATTCGAGCAACTGACCCTCGATCACTCCTGGGTCTCGGAGCAGTTGCAGAAGAATATCATTACCGCCGAAGAGGCGAAGAATCACCGCTGGAAGAACGTCATTACCCGCGCCCTGGGCAACAAGCTGGACGTGGAAGTCGACGTTCAGACAGAGGACATTCACTCCGGCGATCTCTTCCTTCTTTGCTCCGATGGGCTTTCCAGCATGATTGAGGATGAAGCCATTGAGAGCGTTGTCCTCGAGAAGCCCGACCTGGAAGAATGCATCCACGGCCTGATTCGTGCGGCGAATAACTCCGGCGGCCTCGACAATATTTCGGTGATCCTGGTCCGCTTCCTGGATGCGGAGGATGGCGACGCCCCGTCCGAGGCCAGTTCGGCGCCCGACCCCGAGGATACCGACGCCTGATAGCCGTCTGCTCAGCGAGAAACTCCGATCCGCCGCTTTCCCGCGGCGGATTCGTTCTTTTCACGGTCCCAATTATCCATATCTGCCAGGGCCTTGGCCCAAAATGATCACCATGTGTGCTTGACGCCCATGCCAATTGCTGTACCAACTGCCGTCTTGATCCTTGGTTTAGGGGGCTATGTCAAAGTGCTAGCTCAATTAAATCAGTGATCTGCAAGACGGAGGACTGGATGGCGAGGGAGAGCGTATGGTGTTTGCCAAAGGGACGGTCGCAACAGCATCCAACTCCACAATCTCAAAGAAGGAACGGTTTTCATGATGAAGCGTTCGATTCTTCCAATCACCGCTTTGCTGTTTGGCACGGCCGCGCTACCCGCATTGGCACCCGCTCAGACTCGCGCAGAGTTTGAAATCCAGTCAGAGGTTCCAGCCTCTGCTGCAAGCAACTCAGAATTCCCGTGGTACTCCAAGTACTACGACACGACCCAGGACGTGCTGCTGCGCACGACCCGTCAGAAGAACAACTACATCGTCAAGACCTTCCCCATCTACAATACCGACGCCATCGAGATTCAGTCCTACCTGCTTCGCTCCACGGCTTTCGAAAACGCCGTCGTCGAAGTGATGGGCAAGGAAGGCGTTGTCGACCCGAAGACCGGCAAGGACGTTCAATTCCTGATCGTCACGGCACCGGACTTCATGATGCCTGGCATCACCGAAACCGTCGAACTGACCGACGTCGAAGGCTTCGTGTTCTTCGACGGCACCGGCGCCACCAATGAGAATGGCGTTCCGGGTGCTTTGACCTACGTTGGCAAGCACCGCACGGCCAGCCAGTTGATCAGCATTCTCGGCGGCACGGAACTCGGCAACGTCGGCGCATTCCTGTTCCCGCCATTCGCGGACAACACGCTGAACACCGTCTACGTCGTAGAAAACCCCACGGACATCGCCGACGACCTGGCCGCACTGGCTGCTTTCGACAAGCCGCCTCTGCAGGTGGAGATCAAAGCCACCGTCTACGAACTCAGCGACGGCGACGGCTCGACGCTCGGCCTTGACTGGAGCGCGTGGAAGCGCTGGGTCTCCGGCAACTTCAACTTCACCTACGGCAACAGCTTCGATTCGACGGTCGTGAAGTCCTACTCCGCGCTGCTTGATCTGAACGCTGCCGTCCTCACCGAGTTCCTCGAGTACCTCGTGGACGAGGGCAAAGCCAACATCGTTACGCAGACCTCCATTACTGCCACGAACGACTTCGATCCGAGCGATGCCACCGGCCAGCCGGGCCGCGTCGCGCGAATCTTCAGCGGCAACATCCTGCCGTTCTATCTGAACGACAGCGCTACCGCCGACGTTCCCGTCTCTCCCGAGCGCAAGGATGTCCAGGAAGGCGTCGAACTGCTGATCACCCCGTACATCGCCTCGCAGAGCGTCAGTCTTGACGTCGACGTGACGGTCAACAGCCTGATCGGCTACGTCCCCGAGACGCACTACCCGATCATCAGCGCCCAGGAAGCAACATCGTTCAACAACCTCGGCTTCGGCGAGACGATGGTCATCGGTGGCCTCGAGCGCACAGTTACCATCACCGAAGAGACTGGCTTCCCCTTGCTGAAGGACATCCCCGTCGCCGGTTACCTGTTCAAGAAGGAATCCAAGGCAACCCGCAAGTCGAAGCTGATCATCACGCTGACCCCGACACTCAAGCAGTACAACGAGACTGATGAAGTCAATCTGACGATGTACTGATTCACCGTTCCGGATTGGAATGGCTGAATGAAATCGGGGCGCTCCGCAGAGGAGCGCCCCATTCGTATCTAAGTGATCCTCCGTTTGGACTAATCGTCCAGTTGATCCAGGAAGTTGATCTCGATCGGGGGAGCGGCGTGGATTTCCAGCCCGACCTTCTTCGCTTCCTGAACGATGGCGGGAACGTCGCACTTCCAATCTTCCGGGAGCTTCGCGATGTACTCCTTCGCGTCTTGAGGCTTCTCGGCCCGTTGTGCTGCGATGGCCATGGTCGCGTTTGCCTGCGGACCAAGTTCCATACTGATGTTCCCCGCCACCAGTCCCTCGTAAGCGGCCTGGGCATCCGGATTCGCGACGGCTTCGACGAGCATCATCATCCATGGATTCTTCGCGAACTTGGTGCGAGCTGTATCGAGCGTGTACTCGGCCTCAGCGTAATTACCAGACATTGCTTTTGCCAAAGCAGTATATGCCTCAAGATAGGCGGGGTCCTCGGACATGAAAACCGAGAAGATCGTCTCAATGTGTCTCGCCAGGAACTCGTACCTGTTGAATCTCTTCTGGGCCCTGACCAGGGCATCCCACTGACCGTTGACGAAGTAATCCTCGAGCATGCAGAACCATGCACGTCCGAACCACAGGTTTGCGAATGACTCCTTCTTCTCTTCCGGGAAGTCAGGATACTCGGCTGCAATCTGGCGCGCGATCTCGCGCTCTCCCAACAATGCAGCAATCGTGTAGGAGAAAGCTGCACCTTCTCGATTGTTGTACTTGTCCCACGTCCTTTGCGCGCCTTGACGCAATTGCGCATTCGCTTTGGGGTACAACCTGGCAAACTCGAGCAGCATGTCGTCGCCATTCCCCGTTTCCTTCAGTGCCTCCTCTACGCAGTACCCATAGGCGAGCTTGCCAAAGGCGCCATTGTTCAGACGATAGTCCATTGCTTCGTCTACCAATGCAAAGGCTTCGCGGTGCGATCCTCCCCACCTTGGCCTCGCATAATGAATCGCATAATCCCAAGGGCGAACGTAGTCGGGGAACTCCTGCTTGCAAACATCGAGAAGATGGCTGGCCTCTTCTCTCAATCCCGACTCGTAGTATTTCGCCAGGAGGTTGCAGGTTACCCACGGGTACCCTCCCATCTCCTCGTGCAACTCCTCGCAAATCTTGACGGCTTGTGTGCGGTACCTCTTGTATTTTGCCGCCTGCTTCATCGAGAGCGCGCTCCATCCCTTTGTTCCACGCCAGCCGGATCCCGCCATTCCGTAACCAAGCGAGAGGTAGGCCTTGTTTGCGAGTGTATCGGCTGCCGACTCACTCCACTTCTCAATATCTGTAGAGTAGCGCTCCCAATTGACCGGTTGCACGAACCTCTCAAACATCAGCTCTTCTTGGAATGTGTAGATGTAGAATGTAGCGTGACGCGCAGTATTCGGGAAGGCGTGGAGGTAACGAAGGTAGCCCGGTGCGCCCGCAACCGGACCGCGGAGAATTCGGCTCGCCATTCCGCTGACCAGATAGGCCGCGGCGGGCTTTCCCTCCTCCTTGAGTTTGTCCGTCATCTGGCCGATCAAAGAAGTCGGCTGGTGTGTTTCCCATCGCGACAGTAGAAACCAGTACCAGGCTGCGTAGTTTTCCACGTCGGCGAGAATCACCTGGGTGCTCACTTCGGAGTCCAGCGGATCGATGAAATTCTTGTAGAGATCACCTCGTGTGCTGACAATCTCCGGCCCGAAAATCGGTGCCTCGAAATACTTCGCCTGGCTCGCCTCCAGGGGCCAGCCCATCTCCTCGAGAATCCACGCCGCCATCTTCCACGCCAACTCGATATCGTTTCCTTCAGGAACCTCGAAATCCCTCTCTCGTTTCGCGTCCGGCGTTGTCAGGATACAGTGGGCAGCCCACATTCCATCGTTCTCGGCCCAAGTGCCAGTGACAATGTGCGTGCCACCGTAGAACTTGATCACCTTCTCCAGGTGCTTGGGATTTCGGGCGATGCGCTTATCGGGATCCCAAGGAGCCATCGCTGTCAGCTCATCGAGAATCTTGTTCGTCGGTGCCACACCGATGCCGTCCGGCGTCCAGATGGAGAAATACAGCTCCGTGAACTCCGCGGCGTTCTGCATCTCCTTCTCGAAGATACCATCCTTCTCCAATGGGAATACCGCCAGAATCGGAATGGCAGCCTTAACTTCGGATTCCGTTTCCTCGCTTCCTTCTGCCGCGCAGGCAATCCCGCAGAGCAGAAGCGCAGCTGTCAGAAGCGACACGTTCACAAGCACGCCGAAGCGACATTTCTTGTTCTTCATCGGAAAGTCTCCCCTCTTTCCACGCCCGAAGGCGAATCAATGTTGTTTCCGGATACCAGAAACGGGAACCGAGGCGCAATCCTTTAACCACACCTGTTCTTTTGAGAATGTAGAACAAAACAAAGACGCTCCGATCAGCAATGATCGGAGCGAAAGATGGGAGCTCTTATTGAATGGTCGGGGTGGCGGGACTCGAACCCGCGACCTCACGCTCCCGAAGCGTGCGCGCTAGCCAGACTGCGCCACACCCCGACGCGAGGGTCCTTGGGTGCCTCAACCCGCCCCGGCGGTCAACGGGAAATTCCGCCAATCCCGGAAAAACCCGATCGCTGCACCCGTGCGCATTCCCCTTTCCACCGCGGCCCGGTTCTCGGTAACACTAAGCCCATGAAGCGAAGTCCATCCAGACCCGTCTATGTAATCCCCAACCTGCTGACCAGCGCCGCGCTGTTCAGCGGGCTCTGCTCGCTGATCATGGCGTCCCACGGCGAGTATATCAGGGCCTGCTACTTGATCCTGCTGGCAGCCGTGCTGGATGGCCTGGATGGACCGGTCGCACGATGGACTCGAACCTCCAGTTCCTTCGGCCTCCAATTCGACTCGCTCGCGGATGTGGTCTCATTCGGCGTGGCTCCGGCTTTCCTGATGTACACCAAGCTCCACGCCATCGACGAGGCGATCAGCCTGCCCAACTGGGCACCGCGCATGGCCATCGGCGTGAGTACGCTCTACGCCATCACCGGGGCGATCCGCCTGGCGCGTTTCAATGTGCAGGTCGAGGACGAGGAAAAGACCCATTTCACCGGCCTTCCGATTCCGGCTGCGGCCGGTACGGTAATTTCCACCTTTCTGGTGATCGAGGTCTACCAACTCCCCGATCGCGCCAGCCTGCATCGTGCGATCATGGTACTGATGGTTGTACTTTCCTATCTGATGGTCAGCACCATCCCGTTCCCGAGCCTGAAAGGCATCCATCGCCGTACGCGGCGTTCCTTTCGCATGCTCGTTACCGTCGTGTTCGCGATCTGGCTGATGATCATGTTCCACCAGCACATCCCCGCCTTTGCCTTCCTGGGCTTCCTGGGTTATCTGATCTACTCCCTGACCACCGCTATTCGGACCAAGCGCAGGCTCGCCTCGTTCTCACCCGGCGAGATTCTGACGCCCGTGCCGCTCGACGGGAAGGACGAGGACCAGAAGTGAGTTCTCGGCCTCGCACCACGCATCGCTCCGCGCCACCATCGCCAGCCCGCAAGGCGGCTCACGCCGTCCTGATGCAGATCGACGCGCCAAAGGCACCGGGCCTGGATGCCCTGCTAGAGGAAGAGAACCGTCGTGTGAAACTCAGTGCCGTGGATTTCGGCCTCGCGCGCGAGATCGCATTCGGCGTGGCGCGCAATCGTCTCTGGCTGGAAGAACTCGTGAATCGCTTCCTGCGCGAGCCACTCAAGCCGGAGGCTGCCGCCGTGAAGATGGCGCTGCTGGTCGGTGCTTACCAGGTGGCCTTCCTTGATCGCATTCCAATCCACGCGGCCGTCGATGAGACGGTTCGTTTGGCCGCGGCTCAGCCCCGCGGGCGCAACTTCCGCGGCCTTACGAATGCTGTCATGCGGCGAATCTCCGAGCTTTCTCCCGCACAGCGCCGCCCCGATCCCAAGACGCGTTGGCCTCTTCGTTGTTCGGTGCCCCAAGAGTCCATCGACCTTGTGGCGACAGTCCTGCCGTCGCAGGAACTGGAACCCTTCTTTGCCGCAAGTAACGAGACCGCGCCGCTTTGTTTGCGGCTGCGTGGCGTGAACGATGAACTGAAGCGTCAGGTTCGCGGTGAAATCGACGAGGCCTCGGACGGCGACGCGACCATTCGCAAATCCCAGTGGCTGGACGACTGCATGATCGTTGCGGGGCGTGCGTTGCATCCGGAGCGCCTTCTCTCGTTCCGCACCGGCCGTGTGACGGTCGAAGACGAAGGCGCGCAGTTGGCATGTCTGCTGGGCTGTTCGGATGCCGGGCCTCGCGTGCTCGATCTCTGCGCTGCGCCCGGCGGAAAGACTGCCCACCTGTGCGATCATCTTGGTGCGGAATCCTCCGTGACCGCCTGCGACGTCAGCGACGCAAAACTCTCCCGCTTGCGCGAGACGTTGACGCGACTTTCGCTCGATGAACGCGTCGAACTGGCGAAGTCGGATCAGATCCTCGCGAAAGCCCGCACCGGCTCTTTTGATCTTGTGCTTGTCGATGCGCCTTGTTTGGGACTTGGAACGCTGCGCCGTCATCCGGAGATTCGCTATCGCCGCAGTTCAGAAAGCCTCGAACAGATTGTGAAGATCCAACGCGAGTTGCTGACCCGCGCCTCCCGTCTCGTTTCGGCCGGCGGCCTTCTCGTCTACACATTGTGCAGTGTCACGGCCCAGGAAGCCGAGGAAACAGTTGAGGCCTTCCTCGGTGCGAACCGCAGTTTTCAACTCGCCGACGCACCCTCCAATCTGCCTTTCGATGTCGCGCCGTTCCGCACCGAGTCGGGACTCTTCCGGACTTGGACGCACCGCCACGGCTGCGACTCCTTCACCATTGCTCGCTTTCGGAGAAACTCGTGACATCGCCCTTCCAGTTCACCGTTCAAGCCACCGACGGAACGGCCCGCCGTGGCTTGTTCAAAACACCGCACGGAGACGTACAGACGCCGTGCTTCATGCCCGTGGGAACAAAGGCAACGGTGAAGGCGCTGACGCCTCGCGATTTGCGCGAGATGGGATCGCAGATCATCCTCGCCAACACCTTTCATCTGCATCTCCGCCCTGGCGAAGATGTCGTGGAAGAACTCGGCGAGTTGCATGGCTTCATGCGTTACGACGGGCCGATCCTGACGGACTCCGGCGGCTTTCAGGTCTTTAGTCTGGCCGATCTTCGCAAGGTCGACGAGCAGGGCGTCGCATTTCGTTCTCCAATCGACGGCAAACTGATCGAGCTCACGCCCGAGAAAGCCATGGGCATTCAGCGCAAACTTGGCTCGAACATCTGCATGGCATTCGACGAGTGCCCGACGGCCGTCATGGCGGGGGAGGAGTTACGCCATTCTACCGAGCGCACGTTGCGCT
Source organism: bacterium (assembly GCA_020444065.1). Classification (NCBI taxonomy): domain Bacteria; species bacterium. The sequence goes on from JAHLLQ010000002.1 coordinate 194,303, forward strand.
GGCTGGAACGTTGCCTTTCGGTAGAGCTGAAACCACACCAAACGATCTTCCCGATCGTGCAGGGTGGCATGGAAGCCGACCTGCGCTCTGAGTCCGCATCGCGCACAGTGGGACTTGCTTCGGACGCGCGCGGGTTTGCAATTGGCGGCTTGTCGGTCGGCGAAACGCGCGACGTGACCTACCGAATGCTGGAAGTCTCCGTCGCGGAATTGCCGAAGGATCGTCCGCGTTACATGATGGGCGTTGGCACGCCGGAAGATCTGATTTGGGCGGTCGAACGCGGCGTGGATCTGTTTGACTGCGTCCTGCCGTCCCGCAATGCGCGCAATGCGCGCGTCTCTCATCCGGATGGACCGATGAATCTCCGCAACGCGATGTACGCGCGCGATCCGCGTCCGATTCAGGAAGATTGCGATTGTCCCGCATGTGCCGGCGGATTCTCTCGCGGCTATCAGCATCATCTGCACAAGCAGAAAGAGATCCTTGCCAGCATCCTGGCCACGCAACACAACGTGCGTTCATTGCTGCGCATGTGCGAAGAAATGCGTCTCGCCATCGAAGCCGGGGAATGGGCCGACTTCAAGTCACGTTACTTCCGCGACAAACAGAGCACCCCCAACTGATGCAAATCAAAAAGACCCGTCCTCATGAGCGAGGACGGGTCTTTGCATTTGCTCTGCGATGTTTCTGCTTACTGATTCACACCAAGCCAATCGCCTGCTTCGATGATCATTGTGCGGTTCGACCCGAGGATCAGCGTCACCGTCTTGCCGTCGCGTTCCACGCGCGCGCCGGAGTTATCCATCGCCGGCCACAGCACGGCGCCGCCTCGCGTCGGCGGAGCTTTCGCGAACTCCTCGGGCATACCGCGGAAACGCTTCCAATGCCCCATGCGCCGAGCCAGCGCCGCACTGAACTCCGTCGCGTCCTCGTCCGTGTCCCACACGGATCGCCATGCAATGAACCAACGCACATCATCGGCACCGGCAACGGTCACAAGCTCATCGCCTCCCCAGCCGGCCGCGCCTTCGTACGGAACTTCGGCGTGAACCAACGGGTTGGTTGAGAGAAGATTGATCGTCGGAAACTCATCCGGCAGCGCCAGGATCAGGCGCGTCATCCACTCGCCCTGCGGGCTGCGATAAATCTCTTTCAACCCATTGTGCTCTTCCCATTCGGGGAGGCTTACCTCGATCGGAGGTTCCTTCTCCGGCCAGTACTTCTCCGGGTGCAGAATTTGTTCTGTGGACTGCGGAACATCCTCAAAAACTCGTTCGCGGAAGTTCGGCATTCCATCGATCTGAAGCTGCATGAGGAACTTCAGGCCGGCCAGGTACGGATAGAGCAGCATCTGCGTCAGCGCCGGCGGCACTGCCTCCAATTGCTCCGTCTGCTGATCCATGATCGCATTCAGGCCAAGCATGTCCTTCGGACTGAAATTCTCTTTTCCCCATTCCGTCATCAGCAACGTCGCATCGCCTTCGATGATGGCTTGCGTGGCGTACATCTGATCCTCATTCTCAACACGGAAGGGCAGATCGTCGAAATTGTAATTCTGATCCTGCAGCGCGTGACAGATTTCGTGAGAAAGCAGCACGCGCCCAAGGAACGATTTGGGGTCGAACGTATCGACCACATACAGCGTCTTGTCCTTGTCGTTGTACAAGCCGCCGACCTGTTCTTCGAGGAGATCCTGGTACACGATCCGAAGGTCCGCATCGCGCGGAATCAGCTCCAGATGTCCCCACGTCATCTCGTAGCCCCGCACGGCTTCCGGCGTTAGTTCCTCGCTCAGCAACTTGTCCAGCAGTGCCGACAGCGCATCCGAATCCAGGATATTGGATTCGATCTTGGTCTTCAGCTCCAGATCACGAATCTCCGCTGTCTGCTCCGCGATCCGATCCACCATGGCCTTGTACTTGGCCTCTTCGTAGCGCGGTCCCATGGCCTTGAGCTCGGCCTTCAGATCCGCGAGGCGCTGCTTCGCCAGATCGGCCTCCTGCTGGGCGATGCTCAGGCGGAGTTCCATCTTCTGGAGCTGCTCCTGGCACGGATCGGCGGTTTCGCCTGAATCCTGGGCATTCAATGGGACAATCAAAGCCCCCATCATGATGACGGTTGCCAGAAAGCGACCAAGGCCGGAAGTTTTGGCGTGCATTCGTTCCTCCTCGCGGGAAATCGTTGGGGCGGCCGTTTGCCCCGGGAATTGTACGCGGCCGCTGCGAAAACCTTGCCGAACTCGGCGAAGAAAGACAGCCATGAGGATTCTAGGGATCGATCCCGGCTTGGCAAGCACAGGTGTCGGAGTCATCGAGCGCCAAGGCGAAGTCTGGCGCCTCGTGGACTCTCGCGAGGTGCGGACATCCTCCTCGGCTGCCCTGCCCGGGCGCCTGCAGAAGATTCACAATCTCGTCGCGGGCGAGATTGACGCGTATCAACCACAGTCTGTTGCGATCGAATCGATCTTCTTTGCCAAGAACGTCCGAAGTGCCGTCCTGATGGCTCACGGCCGCGGCGTGGCGATCCTAGCGGCTTCGACCCAGAGACTGCCGGTGTTCGAATATTCTCCGCTCGAAATCAAGCAGTCCGTCCTCGGCAACGGACGCGCCTCGAAGACCCAGGTCATGCAGATGGTCAAGGTTCTACTGGGGCTGGAGAAACTGCCGGCCTCGGATCACCAGGCCGACGCGCTGGCCTGTGCGCTGGCGCATGCCTATCGATCCGAATCGAAGGCACGCCTGGCCCAGGGCGATGATTCAACCGATGCAAGCGGGACGGAGGATGCGAAGGCGTTGTTGGCCCTGGCGAAACGTTCTCGCCATCGGCGACGGCGCTAGCCGGTCACTTCGAGACTTCGCTCGGCACGGCTTCCTGCACGCGGTCCAGAATCGCATTCGCCATCTGGTTCGGCATCAAACCCAACTCCTCGAACAACTGCGTCGGGCTGCCGTGATCGACGAAACGATCCGGAATGCCAAAGCACGTTGCGCGCACGGGCGCCTCTTCTTCGGTCAGCAACTCATTGACGGCTGAGCCGAATCCACCGGCCAGCGCATTGTCCTCGGCCGTGAAGAGGAAGTCGTGTGTCTCCGCCAATTCGAGAAGCAGCGCACGATCCAGCGGCTTCACAAAGCGTGCATTCACAACCGTGACCGGATGCCCGAGACGATCGGCCAGAATCTCCGCCGTCTTCTCGAAGGCATCGACCATGTTGCCAATGCCGATCAAAGCCACGCGGCGCCCACGAGAGAGGATCTCCCCTTGGCCGATCGGAATCGTTTGGGAAGGCCCGGAGAAATCTACACCGCTGCCCGCGCCCCGCGGATAGCGCACTGCAATCGGGCCGTCGGCGTGCTCGACACCGGTGCGCGTCATGTCGCGCAATTCCGCCTCATCCTTCGGGGCCATGATCACCATGTTCGGAATAATGCGCAGGTAGGACAGATCGAAGACACCGTGATGCGTCGGTCCGTCTGCGCCAACCAATCCACCGCGATCGAGAACGAAAAACACCGGCAGTTTCTGCAAAGCCACGTCGTGAATAATCTGATCGAAGGCGCGCTGCAGGAACGTCGAGTAGATCGCGCACACAGGCTTCAAACCTTCGCACGCCATGCCGGCGGCCATCGTGACGGCGCACTCCTCGGCGATGCCAACATCATAGAAACGATCCGGGAATTTCTCGCCAAAGAGGTCGAGTCCCGTGCCGCTGTCCATCGCTGCAGTGATGCCGACAATGCGATCGTTGGTTTCGCCGAGCTTCACGAGCGACTTGCCGAAGACCTTCGTGTAAGCAGGCGGGCCCTTCTTCTTCGCCATCACGCCGGTCTCGACTTTCATATTGGAGGCTGCGTGGTACTTGATTGGATCGTCCTCTGCGTACTTGTAGCCTTTGCCCTTCTGCGTGATGGCATGCAGCAGAATCGGCCCGTCCAGATCCTTGATCGAATTCAACGTCTCGACCAGCGCCTCGACATCATGCCCATCGACCGGGCCAATGTAGCGGAAGCCCATTTCCTCGAAGAACATCCCGGGCACGATCATGCCCTTGATGGACTCCTCAACGCGGTGTGCCCAACCCAGGAACGTGTCCGGCGCGACCTTCTTGATCAGGCCGATGACGTCTTTGCGGAATTGCTTGTACCAGTTGTGCGTCACGGCCTTGCGGAACATCTCGTGCACGACCCAGACGTTCTTGCTGATCGACATCTCATTGTCGTTCAGAACGACCAGCATTCGCGTCTTTCGCAGACCGGCGTTGTTCATCGCCTCGTAGGCCATGCCGCCCGTCATCGCGCCATCGCCGATCACGGCCGCCACTCGGTTCGTCTCGCCCTGGTGATCCCGGGCCAGCGCCATTCCCAGCGCCGCAGAGATCGATGTCGAAGCGTGCCCTGCTCCGAATGAATCGGAATCGTTCTCAGCGCGCTTCAGGAAGCCTGACAGCCCGTTGTACTGGCGAATGGTCTCAAAATCGTCATTCCGGCCGGTCAGGATCTTCCAGGCGTAGGCCTGGTGCCCCACGTCCCACACGACCTTGTCGCGCGGCAGATCGTACTGATGCAGGAGCGCAACGGCGATATCCACCGCTCCGAGCGGCGCTCCGAAGTGCCCACCCTTGCGCGCGATCACATCGATGATCCGGTGGCGGACTTCCTTTGCAAGCTGCGTCAGTTGGGGGACGGTAAGCTGACGGACGTCTTCCGGGCCCTTGATGCGAGGCAGAATAGCCTGCTCTGCGACCGCCTCGACGGCATGGTCGGCTTTCGCGCCGGCCTGACCGAGGGGTTCTGCGTGGGAATGCGACATTACAGCGTTAGCCTCTCACAGGGCGGAGGTGTGGTCACCAATCGAACAATCGGACGTCTCGCGTGCAAGAGACGGGCCGGAGAGTGTGGCGATCAGAATCCGTCCTCCTGATCCTCGAAATCCTCTGTTTCCAACTCTCCCTGGGCGTTCTCGCGGACGATTTGCACCCGCTTTTCCAGTTCCTCCAGCCGCTTCAGGCACTCCTGGCCGACTCGGCGCCCTTCCTCGTACAGTTCAATGGCCTTCTCGAGGTCCACCTCGCCGCTTTCCAGCTTCTCGACGACCGCCTCCAGGCGTTCAAGCGACTTCTCGAATGACTGGGGTTTCTTTGCTTTCTTCGTGTCCGCCATGGCAGTCCAGACAGTCCTCAGAATCCGCTGGGCAGAGGGACTTTCGCCGCCCAAGCGCGAGTCTTCATCCTCTCGCGCTCCGGGGGCGCTGCGTCAAGTACAAGGGGGCGCACTGGCGCGACTGGACTTCATTCCGGCGCTGCCATTCTGGGCGAATCGCTATATGTCACTACTTTGTGAAAAAAAGCACAATTTCGCCCTTGACCCTGAGGGGCATTGGGAATACCCCTACTGCCGAACGCGCGAATGACCACTGGGGAGTAATCGCTCGCGCGTTTTCTTTACATCGGAATTTGTGAATATTTTCACAATATGAGGGGAGGGAGTTCCTTGAACTTCGCACCGTCTACACCTGTATCCAGCCGCCGGGCTCGCGCCGAAAACCTCGAATTCGTCGCCCTGGCAATCTTCGCCTTCATTCTCCCGCTGATGCTTCGCCACCCACAGGCGCTCGTCGGCACGGCGGTAAATACTGCCCTGATCCTCGGTGCGCTTCACCTGCGCTCCTGGGGGAAACTCCTCCCGCTGATCGTTCTGCCCTCCGTGGGCGCGATCGCCGGAGGCATGTTATTCGGTCCCGACGTCACCCTGGGCCTGGCGCTGCTGGCGCCGGTCATCTGGGCAGGAAACGGGGCCCTGGTCGTCGTTCTTCGACGACTGGAAGACCGTCGCTACCCGGCGGCGCTTCTCGCGGCTGCAGCGGCCAAGACGCTGCTGATCGGCGGGGGAGCGGTTGCCCTGGTCGCTGCAGGTCTTCTTCCGGCCGCCCTTGCCGGCGTGATGGCTCCGCTGCAGTTTGCGACGGTCCTGGCCGGTGGACTGCTCGCCTGGCCGTTGGCTCACCTGATCACCAAGACATTTTCGACGGATCGCTAGAGAGAATCTTCTCCGGCACCAAGCGCGCCCCGCGGGCTGCCACCGGACCGGCAGCCTGCGGGGGACCCCTCAGGCCGCGGCCTGATGGCCTTCTTCCAATACGAGGAGAACTTCAATGAGTGAAGCCACCATGGTTCCCGACATTTCGCGGACCGTTCAGAAGTGGCGTAAGAAGCGGGGCAGCCTGATCATGGCGCTCCACGAGATTCAGAACGCTTACGGCTACGTGCCGCGCAACGTTTCGTTGCAGCTTGCTCAACTCATGGATGTGCCCCTGGCGCGCATCTATGAGGTGATCACCTTCTACAACTACTTCCGCCTCGAGCCGCCAGGAAAGAACGTCGTCTCCGTCTGCATGGGGACGGCCTGCTACTTGAAGGGCGCAAAGGAACGCGAAAACGAATTCTGCGAGCAACTCGGCGTCGAAGAGGGTGAAACGACCGAGGACGGTCAAGTTCACCTGCAGTCGGTGCGCTGTGTCGGTTGCTGCGGACTATCACCGGTGGTCGTCGTCAACGGCGAGACCATGGGCAAGATCGGCCCCGAGGATGTGAAGTCGATCATCCGCAAATGCCGGGAGGAGCACTAAGTCATGGCAAAACTGGATCCGAAAGGTCTGGACGAACTCCGCGACCAGTACGCGGCCTCTCGTGGTGGCGGAAACTGGATCAAGGTCGGTATGAGCACATGCGGTATCGCCGCAGGCGCAGAGCCCGTATACAGGGCCCTGGCCGATGCGGTGCGCGACCGCGAACTGAACATCGAAGTGCGAAAGACCGGCTGCGTCGGTATGTGCTCGATGGAACCGCTGGTCGAGATCAACGTCGATGGCGCGCCGCGCACCATGTACGGCGAGGTCGGTGTCGACGCGGCGCTGCGACTTCTGGATGAACACGTCGGGCGCAAGCATGTCGTTCCCGGCTTCCAGGTCCCCGGCGTCGATCAGCTCGGGTTCTACGAAGAGCCCGGCCACGACCCGAAGGCAAAGCAGCATCGCATCGTCTTGCGCAACTGCGGCATCATCGATCCGACTCACATTGAAGACTACATCGCCCGCGGCGGCTACCAGGGCATCAAGCGCGCGCTTGCTGAACTCGGCCCCGAAGGCGTGATCGACGAGATCAAAAAGAGCGGCCTGCGCGGACGCGGCGGTGCCGGCTATCCCGCCTGGATGAAGTGGTCCTTTGCGCGCAAGGCCGAGGGCGACGAGAAGTTCATGATCTGCAACGCGGACGAGGGCGATCCCGGCGCATACATGGATCGCAGCGTCCTCGAAGGCGATCCGCACGCCGTTATCGAAGGCATGTTGCTCGCCGGTTACGCCATCGGCGCAACAACAGGCTTCATGTATGTTCGCGCCGAGTATCCGCTCGCCATCGATCGCATCGAAAACGCGATCCGCCAGGCTCGCCGCTTGGGCCTGGTTGGCAAGAACATCCTGGGCAGTGACTTCAACTACGACCTCGAAGTTCGTCTCGGTGCAGGCGCCTTTGTGTGCGGCGAAGAGACGGCTCTGATGGCTTCGATCGAAGGCAAGCGCGGCACTCCCTGGCCGCGTCCCCCCTATCCGGCGGAGAAGGGCCTGTGGGGCAAGCCCTCCAACATCAACAACGTCGAGACCTTGGCCAACGTCGCACCGATCATTCGGAACGGCGGCGCCTGGTTTGCAAAGATCGGCACAAAGAAATCATCCGGAACAAAGGTCTTCGCCGTCACAGGCAAAGCGCGCCACTCGGGCCTCGTCGAGATTCCGATGGGCACTTCCCTTCGCGAAATCGTGATGGACGTTTGCGGCGGCGTTCCCCCCGGACGCCGTGTGAAAGCCGTCCAGACCGGTGGACCCAGCGGCGGCGTGATTCCCGAGGACAAACTCGATACTCCCGTCACCTACGAGAGCCTTCAGGAACTCGGTTCGATCATGGGTTCCGGCGGTATGATCGTCATGGACGATACAGACGGGATGCTCGACATCGCGCGCTTCTATATGGGCTTCTGCGTAGAAGAATCGTGCGGCAAGTGCGCTCCCTGCCGAATCGGCGGGAAGCAGATGATGAACATCCTCGACAAGATCGCCGACGGCAATGGCACGCCGGACGATATCATTCTGCTGAAGCGCCTCGCGCGTTCCATGCGGAAGGCATCGCTGTGCGGTCTCGGCCAGACGGCGCCGAATCCCGTGCTGTCGACTCTTCGTTACTTCATGAACGAATACGAAGAGAAACTGCTGCAGCCGGTTTGATCTGAACATCTTCCAGCAAAACAACACGCAAGAGTGACCAAGAGAAGAGGGGAAAATGATCAAGGCGAAGATTAACGGGATTCCGGTCAAGGTTCCGAAAGGATCGACCATCCTGGAGGCCGCTGAAACGGTCCAGGTGACAATCCCGACATTGTGTAAACATCCCGACCTCGATCCGACGGCTGCGTGCGGTATCTGCGTCGTGAAGCTTAACGGCAGCGGAAAGATGACCCGCGCATGCTGCACGCCGATCGAGGATGGGATGGAAGTGATCACGCACGATCCCGAAATCGTCGCGGTACGCCGCACAGTGATCGAGCTGATTCTCTCCCGCCATCCGAACGAATGCCTGACCTGCGGCCGCAATCAAAACTGCGAGTTCCAGACCCTGGCGACGGACTTCGGCGTGCGCGAGGACGTGTTCGACAGCGTCGTTCCCGATTTGCCGATCTATAACACTACCAAGGTTCTGACAATGGACCCGCGCAAGTGCGTCAACTGCGGGCGTTGCGTGCAGGTTTGTCAGGAAGTGCAGGACGTTCATGCGCTCTGCTTCCTGGATCGCGGCATCGATACGCACATCGCAGCCGCGGGCGTGAACCTGGTCGAATCGCCGTGTGTGAAGTGCGGCCAGTGCTCTGCGCACTGCCCGACGGGTGCGATCGTCGAGTACGATGAAACCAACAAGGTCTGGGATTATCTCGAAGATCCGGACATTCACACTGTCGTGCAGATTGCTCCTGCCGTGCGCGTGGCGATCGGCGAACCGTTTGGCTTTGAGCCTGGCACTAATTTGACTGGCAAGCTCTACGCCGCGCTGCGTCGCATGGGCTTCGACACGATCTTCGATACGAACTTCGGCGCTGACGTGACGATTCTGGAAGAGGGCCACGAATTCATCTCCCGCTTCCTGAACGGCCAGCAGGACATGCCGCTCATCACCAGTTGCTGCCCGTCGTGGGTGGACTTCATGGAGAAGTTCCACAGCGACATGATTAATCACTTCTCGACCTGCAAGAGCCCGCACGAAATCGTTGGTGTCTTAACGAAGACGTACTACGCAGAAAAGCAAAACATCGATCCCTCTAAGATCCGTGTCGTCTCGATCATGCCGTGTACCGCGAAGAAGTGGGAAATCCGCCGCAGTGAAGAAATGCACGCCTCCGGGTACCAGGACGTCGACGTTTCAATCACGACGCGCGAACTGTCGCGCATGATCAAACAGGCGGGTATCTTCTTCCGGGATTTGCAGGACGAGGAAGCCGACCAGATTCTCGGCGATTACTCCGGCGCTGGAACGATCTTCGGAGCAACCGGCGGCGTGATGGAAGCAGCGCTACGAACTGCTCAGGACATTCTCACCGGCGAGACGCTCGAGAAGATCGACTTCGAGCAGATGCGCGGGCTCGAGGGAATCAAGCGCGCTGAACTGCAAATCGCTGGCCGCCCAGTTCGCGTTGCGGTGGCTCACGGCCTGTCGCACGTGCAGAGCGTTCTGAACGAGATCCGTCAGGCGAAGGAAAACGGCGATGAGCCGCCGTATCACTTCGTCGAAGTCATGGCCTGCCCCGGCGGTTGCGTCGGCGGTGGCGGACAGCCCTACGGCGTGGACGATGATGTGCGGATCGCGCGCGCGAAGGGACTGTACTCAGAGGACGAACGCAAGACGATCCGCAAGTCTCACGACAATCCGCACGTCAAGCAACTGTACGATGAGTTCTTGACCAAGCCGCTCAGCCACAAGTCGCACAAGCTGCTGCACACGCAGTACCAGGCAAGGTTGACTTACACCCGATAGGACTCCCTGCCTCCGTGAAGGACCCTTGTTAGAAGGGGAGGAGTGAGACCCGCCGACTTGATCCCTCGGCGGGTCTTTCATTTGTCAGGTCAATCGATGCCCCAGGCCTTGTGCATCTGGCGGCTAAGTTGCCAGCGCGGATTCTTGCGGCAGTACTCCTCCGCCTCTGCCGTGTTGCGTTCCACATCGGGGCCATCCATCGGCTGCAGGAACCAATGCGTGAAATGAAGATCCGGCATGGCTTCCACGTTCTCGGGGAGCAGGCCTTCCTGTGGGAAAACAAGCTTCAGTTCATCGCCCCGACGCAGAATCCAATCCGAGCCTGCCTTCGGACTGACGCAAACCCAGTCGATCGGCGACGGAAGGAACCGCGTGCCGTTGGTTTCGATCGCAACGCGGAAGCCCTCTGCGCGCAGAGCGTCGATCAGCCGGCGATTGACCTGCAGCAACGGCTCGCCGCCCGTGCACACAACCGTTGGCCGCGCACCCGGGCCGTTCGCGCCGCGCGCCCATTCCAGACGCACGTTGCGGGCAAGCTCCTCCGCGCACCGGAAGTGCCCGCCGCCCCGGCCATCCACGCCCACGATATCCGTGTCGCAGAACTGGCAGATGGCCCGCGGACGATGCTCTTCACGTCCTGACCACAGGTTGCAGCCAGCCAGGCGAAGAAACACGACTGGCGTGCCCATCTGGTGGCCTTCGCCTTGAGTAGAAAAGTAGAGCGTCTTGACGGCGTAGCTCATTCGGCGCCGCCCGCGGGACGATTCTGATACGGCACCGGATCTTCGATGCCGGCCTCCGCAAATCCCTTCAATCGCAGCAGGCACGAGTCGCACTCGCCGCACGCGATGCCTTCCGGCGAAGGATCGTAGCAGGTGTGCGTCAGCCCGTAATCGACTCCCAGTTCGATCCCCTTGCGCACGATGTCGCCCTTCGTCAGGTGCAGCAGGGGAGCGTGAATCCGGATCGGATCGCCGCCCTCGGTGCCGATCCGCGTCGCCTGGTTGGCCATTTTCTCGTATGCCGCGATGAACTCCGGCCGGCAATCCGGATAGCCGCTGTAATCAAGCGCATTGACGCCGATGTAGATGTCGCGGGCACCGACGACCTCGGCCATGGCCAGTGCATAGGACAGGAAGATCGTGTTCCGCGCCGGGACGTAGGTGATCGGAATCCCGGCGTCCATCTCCTCCAGCGACCGCCCTTTCGGCACGGCCGCCTCACTGGTCAGCGCCGAGCCGCCGAAGATCCGCAGGTCGATCTGCGCCTCCTCGTAGCGCGCCACGTCGTAGGCCTCCGCCACGCGCCGGGCCGCCTGCATCTCCACGTCGTGGCGCTGGCCATAGTACACCGCCAGGGCGTACAACTCGAATCCCTCAGCCTGTGCGATCGCCAGGCAGGTTGTTGAATCCAGGCCGCCACTCAGCAGCACTATGGCTTTCTTCCGATTACTCATGGTTCACTTTCGAAATCAATCTCTCCCGCCCGGCGCGGAGTGTTAGGTGACGCGGAGCGCGGCTGGCAAGCGAGAACGTACTCCCCGTGGATTCCTGTTGTGTCTCATCCCACCAGCCGGTATTTCTTGAATGATTTTTGAACATTGAGATCATTGTGGGTTTTTGGGGCCTGTCAAAGACTCCACTAGAGAGAGGAATACCAATGTCGTCGGACCAGGAACTGAAGGCACGCGGGCGGATTGGCGAGATTTTACTCGAATGCGGCATGGTGTCGAAGGAGCAACTCAATGAGGCTCTGGATCTGGCTCAACGCGCCGGCAAGCGGCTCGGCGAGGCGCTGATGGAGCTCGGGACACTCGATGGCGACCAGTTGTCATGGGCCCTCGGGCTGCAATTCGACCTGTCCTACGTCGATTTGTCCCCCGGCATGATCGACTGGGAACTGGTCCGGCACTTCGACCTGGATCGCTTGCGCGACCTGGGCCTCCTTCCGATCGCTCATACCGAGGGTGCCATCCGCGCCGTCATCGCAGACCCGACTATCGCCCAGCGCACCGATGAGATTAAGGAGCTGTTCCAGGGCAATCCGGCGATTCTGCAACTGGCGGCCTCCGAAGACATCTTCGAGATGCTCGACCTTGCAGCCAGCGAAGAACGTGAAAGCGCAGCCGCGCCGGATGATCGCACGCGCATCGGCAACCAGATGGAGAAGTGGATCTCCGCGCTGGCAACCGGTGAGCTCGAGAGGCTGATCATTCGCCCGGGCTATGATGAGAGCAGCACTGTCGTCGTCAGTCTGAGCCCCCCCTTGCCCGAGTATGCGACCAATCTGTCCGTCGTGGATGTAGAAGCCTACGCCCAGCGCCTGTCCGAATTCTTCTCCTCGAACTTGCACTTGCCCGGTGGGTTCTCCGGTCTTCGACCAGGAAAGGGAACCCATCGCCATCGCGCGATTCGCGCGGTGTCCCTTGCGGGAGTTCGTGGCCGCCTGTTGGCCCTCGAAGCGCTGGCCGTCGAGTTCGCCTCTCGCGAGAAGGCACCGATCCTCGTCTTCGCCGGGCCATCGCAGCGCCTGGCCAAGGCGGCCGTATTCCGCGCGTGCGAACGTATTGCCGCCGAGCGCACCGATCGCCTGCGTGGCCTGCTCGTCTCCTTGGAGGCGCGCATCGAGACAACCTCGCCTGTATTCTTCCAATCCGAGATGCCGGAGGCTCGCACGCGTATGGCCGTGTGCCCGCAAGTTGTGAGCGCCGCATCGCCGCTCTTGACGGTTGTGGAAATCGAGCCTGGAGTCCGCGCACAGGCCTTCGCCGAGACCGCCCAATCCATGCGACTGACCCCGCTTGGCCTTGTCCTGCACGCTGAGACGGAGGAGGCCGCTCGCGCCAAGTGCCCCATGGCCGCTCAGGTCCTCTTCATTCCGCCGGACATGGAGAAAGCGATGGAGGTTCTGGCCGGACGCCTGGACAAGTTCATTGTCCCCAACAAGCCACCGGAAGCCTGAAAAAACGGAGGTTAGGTCTGCTCTGCGTTCCTTCCGCGACAGAGATTCAGCCCCGCCCGTCAGAGATCGATCACCTCAATGAGCCCCCGCATCTGGCGGGGGCTCTCGCCATCTCTGCCCATGGTTGTACGGCCCATTCTGCCGCGGGGCTTTGACGTTGACACCTTTCGCCCCAGAAGAGGACCCTCGGGAAGGCTTGATCGCTGGGTGCTCGGTACTTCGGTGCCGCGCGCACGGCTTGTTGTGCTTGAACGGTCTGTGGACCGACCGACAAACCTTCAGCTCGGAGAACGAGGGCCATGCGTAAAGCGCTTCTCATTCTGCCTCTCTTCATTCTTTTGGCAGTCGCCACACCTGTCGCAGCATTCCTCGTGACGCCGTTGGACGACGGTAATCTCGCCGTCGAAGTGGACACCACCGGCCAGACTCTCGAAGATGCAGTCGCGGCGGCGAAGTTGGAAGCGGTCAAGGGTACCGTCGGTCGCGTTTATCTCTCCAATAACCTGACGCTCGCGGATGATCTCCTGGGCAAGTACTTGGAGAACTACGGCAACGGATTCGTCTCTGCGGTCGAAGTTCTCAACGAGAGCTATCAGGCGGGCCAGAGTCAAATCACGGCGCGCGTATTTATCGATTATGCACGCATGATCGATGACCTTACAGAGAAGAAGTTCCTCTACACTCCCGCATACAAACCTCGTTTCGTGACGTTCATGACAGAACGTCTTGACGGTGAAATTTCCAAGGAAGGCGTTGCGCGCGAGACTCTTGCGCAGTCGCTGAACGCGCTCGGCATGCGCCGCTACGGCAGCGAACTCCCCTCTCCGCCGGCCGAGACCGATGTCATCATCGATGAACTGCTGCTCGATGCGGCGATCATCAGTGCCCAGCGCGCCGGCGTCGAAATCATCGTCTCCGGCGAAGTCGACACAACGCTCCGCGAACAGCGCCGCCTCTACTACGACGATTACTGGTTCTACGACACTGAAATGACGGCCCGTATGGTACGCGTCGACACGGGCGAGGTCCTTTTTGAGGCGACCGCGCAGGGGTCAGCCAGCGACACGAGCCAGGTAAACGCAGTCCGCACCGCCATTCAGCGCGCGTCGGATCGCGTGGCCGAGAAATTGCTGGCCCAGTATGAAGAATTCTGGCCCGTCGTGGTGCAGAGGGGCGCCGATTACGAAGTCCTTCTGACGGGCATTACGGACGAGACGCTTGAAATCGTGAAGCAGAATGTCGAACGACTCGGCCACACCACAAACGTGCACTTGCGCAAGCGTTTCGACCGCTCGGCCGTCCTGGCCATCGAGTTCGATGGACCCAAGGCGGACTTGCTGGACAATCTGGAATCCTGTCCCTTCCCGACTCTGTACATCCTGAATCCGGATGCGGAGCGGGACTTCGAGGTTCAGGTGTCCGGTTGATCGAACGCGATCGCGCGCACCGAACTTGTTCCTAACAGGGGAGTCATTAATTGAAAGCCAAGAGTTGGATCCTCGCCCTGGGCTGTGGAGCGCTGCTGCTCTGTGGTCCGGCTCGCGCACAGGAAGATTCTCAAGATACACCCAGCGAAGTTGAGCAACCCCGGCCGGCTGTCGAAGTACTGACAGAGCCCACCGGTGAATTCCGCCTGAACGCCCTCAAGGGCGATCCCGTGGAACTGACACTCCGGGATGTGGTGCTGCAGACCTTGATGCAGAATCTCGACATCAAGATCAGCAAGAAGGATCGCGATATCGCGGCGGAGCAGGTCTTCGCCGAACTCGGCATTTACGATCCGGTATTCGAAGCAGGCGTCACACGTACGCAGATCGACGAGCAAAGTCGCACCCTTCCGCAGAACCGCTGGACCGTGGACGAGAAGGACACCCAGTCCTACGCGGCACTGTCCCAGCGCACGCCGTGGGGTACGATGGTCACTTTGGAATTCACCGACCATCGCCAGCACATCCTCGACCGCGATCCGCGCGTCGGCAACACGCTGTCTCCATCCTACCGACAGACGGCCGGCGTGACGGTCACGCAGCCACTGCTGAAGAATTTCGGCCCGCTCGTTAACAACGCCAATATCCGCATCGCAAAGCGCCGTCTCGATCAGTCGAACGAAGCCTTCCGTGGGCAGATCATGGACCAACTTGCCTCTGTGATGGGCGCATACTGGGAGCTTGTATTCACGATTCGGAATCTGGATGTGCAGGAGCAGGCCCTTGCGTCGGCTCGCGAACTCGAACGCGTGAACAAGGCCCGCGTCGACGTCGGTTCGCTGCCGCGGCTCTCCCTTGTTCAAGCCCAGGCGGAGGTCGCGTATCGCGAATCCCTTGTGGTGAATGCCGAATCCGCGGTGGCACAGGCCCAGGACAACCTCCTTCAACTGATGAACTGGGACCGGACCGATCTTGACAAGGAATGGAATCGCCCGATCATCCCGGTGGATTCGCCGGAGTTCACCCCCGATGTCCGTTTCAGCGACAGCGAACTGATCAATGTCGCCTTCGCGCGCCGGCCGGACTTCCTGGCTGCTGTAACGGAACTCGATGTCGCACACATCAATCGCGACGTCTCGAAGCGCCAGCGTCTTCCCGAACTGAACGTCTTCGGCAGCTATACGTACTCGGGCCTCGACAATTCGCGCTGGGGCGCGTTCGACTACGTCGACGACATGGACTACACGGACTACTCGTTTGGTGCAGAGTTCCGCTTCCCGCTGTTCAATCGTCAGGCCCGGGCGCAGTACCACCAATCACTCGATTATGCCGAGCAGCAGGAGTTGTTCATCCAGCAGCTCGAAGTTGCGATCACCGGCCAGGTGCGCGCCAGCACGCGCTCCGTTCGCACGGCACTGCGCCGCATCGATGCCACGCGCAAGCAGGTTACCGCCGACCAGGAGAAGCTGGACGCTGAAATCAAGCGTCGCGAAGTCGGCGAGCGCACGACATTCGATGTCTTGGACTTCCAGGACGACCTGGCCCAATCCCAGGCCTCGGAAGCACGCGCGATGGTGGACTATCAGATTGCAATGATTGAGCTCGCGCGTTCGACCGGAACGCTGCTGGATGCACAGAATATTCTTGTCGACGACCAGGTTCCGCCGGGTGGCTTCGACCTTGGCTTCCAGCCAGTCTCGACCGACTCGATCACTCCTGAAGAGGTCGACGAGGCAGTGCCGAGCGCGCAGCATCTGCTCGCTCCGCTGCAGTAGAGGCGCCTCTACTCAGCGCCGTTATAAATCCAGATATCTCCACTGCTGGCCACGCCGTTCGTCGGATCGTACGTGGCCAGTAGCCATTTTGAGGGCTCCCACGTTCGCACCGTGTCCTCAGTCAGATCGAAATCCTGATCCGGCCCTCGGGAGATTACGATCCAGCGGTCTCCATCTTCTTTGACCCAGTAACCAAGCGGAGCGCGTTGCGGTCCCTCGGCGGCGAAGAGATCCAGCCGGAGATAGCGCGCGAGATCCTGGTAGTAAGGCGCATCGCCTTGGTTTCGAGCATAGAATTCTGAGATGGATTTCGGCAGCGCACCTTCCGCGGGCGCTGGGAAGGCTCCGTCCGCACGCTGCATCTGATTCAGGGTCACCTGCACAATCATGAGATCTCGGTAAAGACGTTCGAGCTTCTGTTGCGCCTTGCGCCGTTCGATATTCCAATCGACCCCGAAGAACAACAAAGCGGCGATGACCAGAACAGCCAAGGAAACCGCAATGCCGGTGCGGCGAAGTTCCGCTTTTGTCCACGTCTGTTCAGAAAAGTCCACCGCGAGGGCCCCCGAAACGGTCTCGAATGTTGACACACACCCGTGGCATCGTGCGACTAGAGACTTAGAGTCGACCCAAAAAGCGAAAAAAGCATGAGTCTGGCCGATCATTCCAACTTCTACGAAGTCCTCGATGCCCTCGACACTGTCGGGGTCATCAGCCGCGTCAAGGCCCGTATTCGGACATCCGGCGCGCCAGTCCTGATCTATCGCCTGCCTGAGGAAGGCTCCAGCAAGCACGAGGTGAAGATACTTAACGACCTGAAGCGCTGGGGCACAGTCCGTAATCCGCGCCTGCCGATGATGATCGACGCCTGGCAGGCGGATGGACGGATCGAGTACGCGCAGATTGAGTATTCTGGCACTTCATTGAATGATCCCGCGGGCCACGGGCCACTGATGAATTCGCGGCGGGGCCTGGAGATGGAAGTCGTCTGGCAGTCGTTGAATGCCATCCGTGCACTTCACGATGCGAGCGTTAGCCACGAGCACCTGCGTCGTGATTCCTTTGAAATTCTGCGGGACGGAACAGTCTATCTTCGCGACAATGGACTGCTGCATTGCTTGAACAGCCAACTCGCGAAGGGTGGTTCTCAGTCGGACATCGGCTTCATGCTCTCCTCAAATCTGATGCGACACGATGTCGGCGATTGGGCCCTGACGATCACAGAGTGCCTCAGCGGCCAGTCGCTGGCGAACCTCGATGATTTGGAAACGCCGTTGCTCCCGCCGCACATCTACGAAGGTGCTGTCACGCAGTTGCGTCGTACATTCAAGGAACCCGATCTGGCGAATTTCATGGAGCGTGCACTGGCTTGCCGCGGCAAAGAGGAGCCAGAGTTCGGCAATGCGATCGATGCCCGAAAGGCTTTCGAGAAAGAGTTCCCGAAGGTGGTGCGCCCATGATCGGCCAGGAACTCGGATGGAATTTCGTCGAACGCGTCGTGGACCGCGGGTTCTTCGAGGATCAGCTTGTCGAGCATGAGACCACCGGACTGCGTGCCGTACGTCGTTTGTTCTCAGAGAATTTCTGCGCCGACGATATCGCCGTCGGCACGGTGCGTCGCCAGGTCGAGAAGGCCGCCGTCGTTCAGCACCCCGGAATTCCTGCAGTTCTACACGTGGAGGACACCGGCAAGCAGATTGCGATCTACTACGAGTACATCCACGGACGCGCATTCGAGAAGATGACGCGCGACCGCGACTTCAGCAAACCCAAGGCCTGGGGCGGATATTCCCTGGCGATCGTGCATCTTCTCCTGACACTGCGTCAGTTCGGGCTTGGCTACGATCGGCTGCTGCTGGAGGACCTTGTTCTTCTCGATGGTCTAATCAGAGTTCGTAATCGCTGGCCGATTGGCGATCTCGACGAAAGCGAAACCGGCGGCAGTCCATTCCTGGAACGTATGGCGCAATCTCCGTATGGTGGAGTCTATGCCGTCGAGAAGCGACACCCGCATGCCGAGGCCCTCAATCGTCTGAAGAACTTGCTCTACTTCATGGCCTCCGGCCAGTGGGAACAGAACATGTCCCAGACGATCGAGCGACACACGGCTGAAAAGGCCACCGGTCGTTCCGTCAGCAAGACACCGCTGGGTCTCGAATACGAAATCGAAGATATCCTGATGCGGCTGCACGACCCAGCGGGGGAGCGCGGCATCAAGTCGCTCGAGGAACTGGAGAACGCGTTGACGCTGCTGACTGGCAGTTCGCGAGCCAGTCAAAGTCGTGCGAGCCAAAGCCGGGCTAGTCGAAGTGTCTCACGATCCAGTCAGCCGGATTCGATCTCAAAGACCATGGGCAAGCCGGCGCCGGGATCGGAGTGGGATTCCTCCGGCGAAATCCCGATGCCGGAAATTCCCTCGCCCGACGAGCAGGAACGCGAATATCAGCGCGCAAGCGCCGAGGCCGCGCGCATCCATAATACCGAAGATGCATTGCCGAAGCTCGGCGGCCCCAGCGATTCCGATACGGGCAGCAGAGGCCTTCCCCAGGAGGCGACCGACGATGAGGATGACGACGAGGATCGCAGCTACCTCTACCCGACGCGGCCATCCGGCGATTCGACATCCCGTCCAATGCTATCCACTTCCAGCCTCGCATCGGCTGAAACCACCAGGCGCGCAACGAAGCCCGCTCGCATTAAAGAGCCAATCGAGTGGGGATTGTGGATCAAGATCTTTGGGGCCCTCATGGTCTTTGGTGTGATCATCGTCGGCGCCGTCTTCGGCGTGAAGTACATTCTCCTGAAGAAGCCGAACCATGCGCCGGTTGCGCAGTTCCAGCACACTCCCGGCACTCTGACCGTTCTGCAGAAGATCGAACTGGATGCCACCCATTCAAGCGATACGGATGGCGACTCGTTGACGTATACCTGGCGAGTCGTCGATCTGCCCAAATCGGACTACCTGATTCGCCCGAATGGCAGTTCGGAATCCGCGCAGACAACGCTACAGTTCTTTGTCAGTGGTGAATATACCGTCGAACTGTCGGTGTTTGACGGCGCGCTGTCCAGCGATCCCGCCCGGCAGACGCTCCTGATCGAAACCGCACAACCGCGCTGAATATCATGACCGAAGCGCTCGCAGAAGTCGCTCAATGGTTGCAGGACGCCCGGTCGGTGCTCGTCCTGACCGGCGCGGGCATCTCTGCCGAGAGTGGCATTCCCACCTTCCGTGGGAAAGACGGGTGGTGGAAGAACCACGACCCGATGGAACTTGCATCGCCGGAAGGATTTGCGCGGAACCCAGCGCTCGTGTGGGAATGGTACGCCTACCGTTACCATCTCGTCGAGAAAGCTCAGCCAAATCCTGGGCACCACGCGATCGCGCATTTGGAGGAACGGACTCCTGCGTTCCTGTTACTGACCCAGAATGTCGATGGCTTGCACCGTCGCGCCGGCAGCAAGAACGTGCATGAAATCCACGGTTCGATCCAACGCATGCGTTGCACGCGAACGGGCAAAATCTACCATCCGACCGATGTGCCGATCGAGCCTCCGTTCCCGCTGAAGACTCCCGACGGCGACCTGCTGCGTCCGGACGTTGTCTGGTTTGGCGAGACGATTCGTATGGATGCGGCGGAGGCCGTTGAGGACTTTCTTGCAACCCACCATCCCGATGTCTGCCTGCTCATCGGAACGTCTGCGCTCTTTGCCTATATTCAAAGCTGGAGTCTGCGCGCCAAGTACGCCGGCGCACGACTTGTTGAAATCAACGCCGAGCGTTCCACCCTGTCGGGCATGGCCGACGCGTTCATTCAGCAGCAGGCAGGGACTGCGCTCCCTCAACTTGTCGAGGCCCTTACCTAGTCGAGCTTCTCGTCAAACGGTCCCGAGAACTTGGGATCGCGCGCCGCGTAGTCCCCCTTCTTTGCGACCTCCGGATTAATCCACTCGATGACGGCTGCGTAGCCCTGGCTGGGTTCGTCGTAGCGAAGGTAATTGTCGACCACGTACAGGACCCGGAACTCCTGCTTCAGTTGGAACGTCAACGTTGGATCGTGCAGTTCGCCCTTCACAACCTTCAGGACGTACTCCTCGGCAGACAACGTTCCCGCGCAGCGATGGTAGCCGCGCAGGCGAGCGCCCGCACGAATACGCAGCAACCCAAGTTGGCGGACGAGTTCTCGCCTGGCGGCATAGATCTTCCGGCCGATTCCCTTGCCCTGCGAATCGGGATGAACCATGACTTCCGCCCCGTAGAGCGTGTGACCTTCCGGATCGTGGTTCGTGAACATGCCGGCGTCGGTGAACTCGCGCCAGTTTCCGTGGCGCTCGTAATCGTCCCACAAGACGATCAGGCTGGCGGCCATCCCGAGGATACGTCCATCGCTCCGATCTTCCGCGACAAACTGACCTTCCGGAAAGACCTCCAGGTGTTTCCCCAGGGTTGCATTTCCCCAGGGCGGATCGTCCGGGTAGACAATCCGGCAGAGCGCAGCAATGGCCTCGAAATCCTCGGGCCGGGTATTGCGAATAATGACTTCAGTCACAGTTTCTCGAATTCGACGACTTCCGGATTCGCGACAAGAGCCGCGGTCCTCTTGCTGTCGTTCAGTGGCAGTACAGACCCAAACTCCCGGGACTCGGCAATCGTCTCCATATCGAGATCGGCGATCACCATCGTCTCGAGATTCGGCATCCCCTCTGCCAAAATGCCGTCGCGCGCAAATGAAAAATCGCACGGAGTCAAAACAGATGCCTGTCCATAATTCAGCGAGATGGCGGGCACCATCGGCAGCGATCCGACCGTTGAGGAATGGATGACATAAACCTGGTTTTCGATAGCCCTGGCATGGGCGCAATACCGCACGCGAAGGAAGCCCTGCCGATCGTCTGTGCAACTCGGGACGACGATAATGTGGGCATCGTTTCGTGCGGCCGCGCGGACGATTTCCGGGAACTCCACATCGTAACAAATCGCAATCGCCAGACGCCCGAACTCCGTCTCGAAGATCTTCAACTTCTCCCGAGGCTCCACCTTCCAGTCGATGACCTCCCACTTCGTCATGTGCATCTTCCCTTGCACGCCGTACTCTCCGGATGGGGCGAACAGGTAGCTGTCGTTGTGCATCTTCCCCGTCTTCTCATCCATGGTCGGAAAGGTGCCTGCCACGATGTAGAGATCGTACTTCTTCGCAAGCCCGCTCATGAACTCGATGAATTCCGGCAGGCGCGCGGCAAGGTCGCGGACTTGCTTCTCGATCGGGCGCTTCACATCGTTCAGCGTCAGCAACTGGGTCGAGAAGTACTCCGGGAATACCTGCAAGCGGCATCCGTAGTCGGAAGCCGTCTCAACCAGTGCCTCTACCTGAGCCTGGAACTGCTGCAATGTTTCGATCGGACGGATGAAATACTGCAGTGAACAAACGCGAAGTCGTTTCGGCATAGTGTTTATCCTTGGGGCTATTTGTTTCAATACACGCCAGAGCGCAGGCAGCGATCAAGATCGAACCGCCGCCGATCGGCACATTCTACTTGCGAATCACGTCACTGCTTGAGGCGCGGATCTCCTGGCGTTGTTCCCGGATTTGGGCGCGGCCCATTCGGAGCAGCTTCTTAAGCGCCGCCCAATGTCCCCAGCGCAAGATGCCTACCAGGACCGCCGCTGCGAGGGCGCCCTTCCAGAGCGAGCCCAATGGGCTGCCAGGAGTGCCCCACCAAGCGTAAGAGGCAAGCAGCAACAGGATCAGCCCGACGGCAATCGCCAGGCGCTCGCATGTCAGGAGTATGGCAGCAAGAAATTCAAACTTCCAGGCCCCCGGCGGGTGCGGGGCTCGAAGTTTCGTGACTGTCGATGACGATTCTTGGGACACGGCCGCCGAGCTGACATGTGATCTCGTAAGGAATTGTACGCGCAATGCGCGCCACTTCCTCCAATGAGATTCGCTCACCACCCTGCGATCCGTAAAGTACAACTTCGTCGCCCACGCGCCCCTCGGGCAGCTTGGAGAGGTCCACAATCGTCTGGTCCATGCACACGCGCCCGACGATCGGAACGCGGCGGCCACGAATCAATACCTGGCCTCCGTCACCATAACAGCGCGGCAGCCCATCGCCGTAGCCAATCGGCAGGATTCCCAGGCGGCCGTGTTCCGGCATGACGTAGCGTCGCCCGTAACTGATCGACGCGCCGGCCGGCCGATCGTGAATCGCCACAATTCGAGTGGCGAGCGTCATGGCCTGCTTCAGCGGTAAGCCACCGGCGGATGGGTCCGGGTGCGCGCCATAAAGCAGAACGCCCGGACGAACCAGTTCGTAGTGCGATTCCTCGTGGTGGAGCACCGCGCCGCTGTTGGCGGCATGCACAACCGGGCGGAAGCCAAACTTGTGGACGCGCCGAGCGACGAACTCGAAACGCTGGCGCTGGCTGATCGTATAATCGACATCGTCCTGGTTTAGACTGTCGGAAACCGAGAAGTGGGTCATGAGCCCTTCGAGCGCCTGGGGCATCGGTCCGAACAGATCGAGGAACGTCAGCCGATCCGGGCGGAAACCATACCGCCCCATGCCGGTGTCGACCTTCAGATGCAGACGTGGGGCAACGCCACGGCGGCGCGCGATGGCCAAGTGCTGGCGCAGAAGTTCGATCGTTCCGATTGTGACAGAAATGCCGGCCCGTTGCAGCAAATCCGCATCGTCCGGGAAGGACGGTCCCGCCACGAGGATCGGCATTTCCTCCAGACCCTTGGACTCGCGCAGCGTTAGCGCTTCGTCCACCGTTGCGACTGCAATCCCTTGCACACCCCATCGGGCGGCCTCGCGGGCGACGTCGACCATTCCGTGCCCGTACCCGTCCGCCTTGACAACAGCCATGATGCCGCAGCGCGATCCGATGCGGCGGCGGATGAACTCAAGGTTATGGCGAATGGCTGCCAGATCGACCACGGCTCGGGTCGGGCGAATCGTCGGGGCAGGCGCCACGACGGGGGCAACGGCGGGGGACAGAAGCGACATGGAACAGGAAGCCCTCGAAAGACACTCTTCCCCAGCCCTGCCCGCAGGCGACCAACAGCATCAAGAAGAAACCACCATCGAGAGAAGCGGAAAACGCGATCTCCACCTCCGCACAACGCCGGGCTCGCCATGGTACAAACTGTGCATTCGAGACGTTCGAGCTCGAACGGAGGTACGAGAAAACTCTCCATGGCTACAGATCCTGTCGAAACTCCACGTATGCCGAGTAAAAAGGCCCGCTGGCTGTCCATCGGGGCCGTGGCGATCGTTGTGGGGATCGGTATTACAGCGGCCGTCCTGCTGACCGGTAACGGGCCGGAGATGATGGAGTTCTACCTCGACCCCGCCACTCCCGCGACGCGCAGCCAACTGGTTGAGGAGCTTCGCCAGCGCCGCGAGGAACTTCTTGCCTTGGACATTGTGCCGGATGCCGCCGCCGACGGGTGGCGGGAGGATGTGCTCCAGATCGCCGCTGCAGTCGAGGATTATGCCATCAGGAAGGGCTCGCTGCCCCATCGAATCAGCGATCTGGAAATCAGCCCGGACGAAATTGCGCCCGGCATCCGAATCGTCTCCGGACGCTCGCACTGGCGGCTTTACGGACCTGACGGGTCGCTATTGGCGCGTGGGAATTAGCGAATGATGCGGAGGATCTGCAGCAGGCGACAGAATCTCTGAAGGAAACCGCCGGGCGACTCATCCTCGGGCTCGATCTCCGGATCGAACCCGTGGGCGCGCAGATCGTCCAGCAGCGATTGAACCACCTGGTTGTCCGGCGCCAGTGTCGCAGCCGCCTCGAGATGCTCGAAGGCTTCCAGATTTCGATTCTCCTGAATCAGCACCGTCGCCAGGTTCGCCCGGTATGTTCCGTTTGCGGGCTCCAGGTTAACGGCCCGACGAAAGGCGTCGATGGCCTCGTCGCGCTGGTCCGCTTTCAGCAGCATCATCCCGAGCTCATTGGTGCGAGCCGGGGAGCGCCCAGACAGCGCCACCAGGCGCTGCTGCGCCGAGATGGCCGATTCATACTGTCCCGATTCCATCAGCAGCCGCGCCAGCGCTTCCCACAAGAACGGGTAACGAGGATGACGGTCGGAGAGATTCCGGAGCGTCTTCACCATGCCGGCGCGATGCTCTTGTTGCAGACGTTCTTGTTCTTCCAGCGACTTCGCCGGCTTCGGCCGCGCGGTCATGGCGCGCTCGAATATCTGGAAGTCGCCAGGGAAGTCCAGGGCGAACCGCGCCAGGAGGATCTCGCTTTCGGTGTCTTCGCTTCCAGCCAGTCCTTCTGCCTTGTTCAGGCAATAGAGAGCGGCCCGGGTTTGACCTCTCAGGCGACGGACCTGTCCCAAACGCAGCCAGGCCTGCCAATCCTCCGCCTGCGTCTCGACCCACTCCGTCGCGACCTCGTCGGCGCGTTCGAGCTTCTTCTGCTCGACCAGGAAGTCGAACAGCCTCCGATGCGACATCGGGTTGATTTCCGGCCCTTCGATCGCGCGTTCGAGCAAAATCTCCGCTTTGCGGACCTCGCCCCGCTCCCAGCACATCATCCCCAGATTTGTCAGCGCCGTCGAACGCCGCGGGTTTTCCTCGAGCACCCGGCGCCAGCAATTCTCCGCCTCGCGCGCGTTTCCCGCTTCGGCGTGACAGACGCCCAGTCCTTCTAGCACATCGGCGTCCCGCGGGAAGCGCCGGGCCGCTTCGTTCAGAAGGTCATAAGCCCGCATCGTTTGACCCTGGTGATGCAGAACCGTGGCCATTCGGACATAGGAGGACGGTACCAATGGGTCATTCGGCGCCGCGTGTTTCAAAAAGTCCTCCAGCAACGGCAGGGCTTCATCGAACCGGCCATCTTGGAACAGGTAGTTCCCCAGCAGCCCGCGGAACGGGGGGAAATGCGGCGCCAGATTGCAGGCCTCGCGCAGCGCGTTCAAGGCCGCATCGCGGCTCTCTTCGCCACCCTCGGCGAGAGTCGTCTGCGCCAGCATTGCCAGGGCTCGGCACGGTTCGTCGAAGTGCGGATCCGCCTGCAGCGCCTCCAGGAACGGCTCAAACGGGGCTTCCGGGTTCCGGGATTGGACGGGCAACTGACGCGTCACGAGGCGCGCTACGCCTCTCAGATACGCGCGAAATGCCCGAAACGAGTTCGTCGACTGGCGGGAGATGGCCTCGCGAATGGGCGGGCGGATGGCCGGGGCGATCAGATCGACGACCTGCCCGAGGACGGGGAAGAACTCGCCCAGAAAGTCCGGCGCGGCCGCTTCAATCTTCGTTCGGAAGCACGTGAACCCGCCGCTAACATCAATCAATTCAACGTGGAGATCGATCGTCTCGCGGTACTGGAGGGAGCCCTGGAGGATGTGCGTTGGCTTTACGCCGGGCGGCGTCGGGAGCTCCAGCGCCTCCTCGACCGACCACATCGAGTGCCGCACGACCAGGCCGCGTTTCCCGGGATCGTTGTCTGGCGCGAAAATCAGGTGATGGGCGTAGACCTGCGCATTCGGGATCAGGCGCAACCGGCCCTCGATCAACGCCGCCAGGCCGCGGGACAACTCGCCCAACGACGGCTGCTTGCCTCCCTCCGGAAGCGCAAACGGCAGAATCGCGATGCACGGTTGTTCTGTGTTCATCGAAGGACCATTCCCCAACAGCCCGCTTTTCGCTGTCCCGATCTGTGGGGACTATGAGCCAGGGACCCGTCATTCGGCAAGCCGAACAAGGGCCGGCGGCGAGGCTCTCTGCAGATTATTCGTCCAATACCTGGCCGTGCTTCATGGCCAGATTCGGGCCAGTGAACATTCGTGGCCTTTCCGAGACGGAACTTCGCTTGAGCCCGATGCCCGACCTCGTCATATTCCGGGAACAATGCCTCCCCCCGGAGGCGACTTCGACCGTTGGAGTTCGTTCATGGCCATCCGTTTTCGCTCTCTTGCCACCTTGATTCTGGGCGGCACCTTGCTTGGCCTGCCGGCCGTCTCGAGCGCCGATCTGTTGATCGACGCCGGTCAGTACGTCGAGGATCGCGTGTGCGACTTCGCCGACATGTTCCGCCTGCGCGTTGGCGTTCCGCGCCACGGCGAAGGATACGGCGTCAAAGCCCGCGCGACATCGCTGGCTCAGATTGGGTTTGTGCATTACAACGGCCACTACTTCGGCATGGAGCGTCGCGCACTCGGTCTGAGCGAAGAGCGCCGGACGGAAGGTGGAATCTCGGTATTCTATTCCTCAGCCAACGAGATGATCCCGAACTGGGGAAACCAGTTCCTGTCCGCGAACACGCTGTGGTCCGAGATCGAAAATCGCCGCATCATGCGAAACTACGAGTATTGGGATGACGGCCGCGGTCACTTCCTGTCGGTCGGCGCCGAAGTTGCCACGCCGATTCTCGGAATCGACGTTGGTGTGTATCCCTCGGAGGCGCTGGACTTCGTCACCGGCTTCGTCTGCATCGATCCGTTCAACGACGATCAATTGATGCTCGATCGGAATCCGGATTTCATCTACACCGAGCCGACCACTCCGCCCGAGCCGGATCTTGATGCGGCGACACGCGAAGAAAAAGCCCGCGTCGACGGCTATCGCGCCAATTGGGAGAAGGCCGAGATGGAAGCATCCGGCCAGTTGGATGAGTCCGCAGAGCCCGCCGAAATCATCGAGTCTGCAGAACCAATGGATGACGAGGCGGTCGAAGCGCTTGATGCTGACGAACCGATGGATGCCGAGGCATTGGAAGAACTCGATCGCGCGGGACAGGAAGTTGAATACGAAGGCAGCGCTCCTCCCGCGGTAGACGCACCGGCCGCGGAAGAGTGAAGCGAGCCTGCGCTGAGGCACATCGAATTGCGTGATCGGCCTCGTGGGACTGCGATAGCATTCCACGAGGTCTTCATCATCCACCCTCCACCGAAGAATGCTCATGCCTCCGCAGATTCCGAAAATCGTCCTGATTCACGGCAACGTTGAGACGCAGGTGAACGAGTCTCGTTATGAGCTCGAACGGGTTCTGTTGCCAGCCGGCGAGGCGGACGGCGAAGTCGTCGACATTCGTCCGACGCCCAATACGTCTCTTCCGAAAATCGTCAACGAGATCATCGAGGAACTCGGAACGATCAGCCTCGTTCCAGACATGAAGCGAGTCGTGGTCGTGCATCAACTGAACGACTTTCGCAAAGGCAAGAAAGGAAGCGTTCGTCAGACGCGCAAGACGGCGGATCCGCTGGAGGAAGCGTGCGATCGCCTTGAGGATTACGTAAAACGTGTCCTGCCCGACATGCCGAACTGGCTCGTGTTCGTGTATGTTGAGGAAGACGATTGGCGGAAGAAGGTCGAGAAAACAAGTCGCCTCTACCAGATCGTCCGGCAGCACGGAACGGTTCGTGAATTCAGCGAGAAACGCATCGATTGGCAGATCGACGATGCGTTGTTTGCGCGAGATATTCCGCAGACGATTTCTCTTCTGCGCGAATGGATGGATCGCCCTGGCAGTGTTTCGTTTCGCGTTGTAGTGACATTGAACACCTTCCTGCAATTGCTGCTTCAGGCGCGTTTGACAATGGAAGCGCAACGCGAAGGCGTGCGCGCCGAATCATTCTTCCCCGACGATATGCGCCCATCGATCAACAAGACGCCGGACTTCAAAGTTCGGAAGCTCAAAGGCCTCGCCGGGCAGATTCCGCTGGCGCGCATTCGAGCGGCATTGGGAAGACTGGATCAGATTCAGCGATCCTTCTTCCCGACCGGCGAGGAGTTGGTTGTGCATGACGCCGTCGAGCAGTTAGAAGTGATGTTGATCGAGCTGTTGAGTGATGAGCCCATGGAGGTGCGCCGGTGAAGTTGTCGATCATCATCCCCATCTACAACGAGCGAGAACTGCTTCCTCGCGTCCTCGAAAAGGTTCGCGATCTCGATCTCGACAAAGAACTGATTCTCGTTGACGATTGCAGCCGCGATGGAACGCGCGAGTACCTCGCAAAGGAAGAGCGCACAAAGCCCGACACGCGCGTCGTCTTTCACAAACGAAATCATGGAAAGGGACGCGCCATTCGCTCCGGACTGAAGCACGTCACCGGCGACATCGTTATCATCCAGGACGCCGACCTCGAATACGATCCCGCGGAGATCCCCTCAATCATCCAGCCCATTATCGACGGACGCTGCGACGTCTCCTACGGCTCGCGCTTCCTGGGCCGAATGCCGACGGGCATGCGTCTGCCGAACTATGTTGCAAACCGATTGCTCGCACTGGGCGTCGCAATTCTCTTCGGCCAGGTCATCACTGACGAAGCGACGGCCTACAAAGCCTTCCGCACGGAGATCATCCAGGGCATCCCGCTAAAGTGTGAACGCTTCGAGTTCTGCCCCGAGATCACGGCCAAGATCCTGATGCGCGGCCAACGAATTCACGAAGTGCCTGTCACTTTTTTTGCCCGCACCTTCGAAGAAGGGAAGAAGATCGGATGGCGGGATTTCATCGAAGCTGTCACGACCCTGATTCGCTGCCGACTTCACCTGATGTAGTAACCGAGGAGGGAACTCATGTCCGATCAATACGGAGGCGCCCCCGTGCCGCCAGCAAACGTCCCCCCTCAGAAGCCCAAGAGCCCTCCCTGGGGGATTATCATTCTGATCATCGCAATTTGCACCGTCTTCTCCTGCGTCGTGGGTGGCGGAATCATGGCGGCGATCGCGATTCCGAATTTCAAGGAGGGATATCAGCAGGGCCAGCGAAATGCCTGTCAGAGGAATCTCCTTGAGATCGAGTTCGCCAAGCAGAGCTGGGCGGAAGACAATATGGTCGATGATTACTCCGTAGAACCTCCAATCAATGCACTGGTGGGTAGTTATCTGGACGAGATGCCGACTTGCCCGGCTGGAGGCACATATACCGTTGGCAACCTGACCGAGTTTCCATCCTGTAGCATCCCCGGGCACGATTTCCCTGAAGAATGAGGGAGTCGCGCTCTTCTCCGTGACCCACACTGAGTGAGCGTTTCGAAGCGGATCCCCCGGAACACTCCTCGCTTCCCCTTGCGCGAAACGCGTTCTCCTGCTCCACTTGGAGGGTTAGATACAATTGCCAGAGCTTGACTGTGAGCCCAGGATGCTGCATATGCAGAAGTCTTTTGAATCCAATACTCTACGAGCCGTTTGTGGGCTGTTTGCACTGATCGCGGCGAGTATGCTTTTCACGACATCTACCGCGCGCGCTTCGATCGAATTGATCGAAGGCGCCGAGCGGGCCATCCCCGGCAAGGCATTCACTGCCGAGCTTCGGTATGACGCGACCGATCGCCTCGCGATGATCGAGCGAAACAAGGATGCCGATTTCCTCTACTTCGAAGGCGAACGGTACGAGCGTCCCGGTCCTCGGCCCAACGCCATGGCCGAGAGCGCATTGCTGGCGACACCCGGCTACGGGGAGTTCGACGCCAGCCAGTGGCGAGTTTCCGCGCAAGTCGAGTCCTTTATCGACGGAACGCCCTCGCGTGGCGCGGATGCTTCTGCCGCGGTGACGATCAAGCCGGTCCACATGGGATCTCTCGCCGGAATTCAAGTCCTGATCGATCCCGACGCGGTCCGCGATGCCTCAGGCAATCTTCGGCGTGCACAGTCCCTCAGAGTTTCTGTCAAGGGGCCGGAAGCGGGCTACTTGAACGTCCCGACGTTAACGGCGAAAGAGGCCGAGTCGTCCGCGCGCATCGCGAAGTCGACTTTCCTGAACGGTTCAAGTTTGCACAAATTCCCTGCCCGGTCACCGGAGCAGGCCTACCGCTACGGACCGATTATCCCAGACCCGCCGGGGGACTATCGGATCACATACTCCGACGGCGATCGTCTGCTCCGCGTGAACGCCGGAGACATCGGTACCAGTACATCGGCGGTCGCGGAAGTCGCCCTCCACCACCATGGAAACGGCCTGAAGGTCATGGGTGTACTCGGCGATGATCTTTGGTTCTACGCACCACGCCGAGTTACGAGGTACGACAAGACAGACTCAGCCTTCGCAAGTGTGAGTACTCCAGATCGCGACCTTGCCCCGGCACGCAGCAGAGACGCGTTCCAAACGCTTACCCCTCAAGGCACGGAAGTGGAGATGGAACGAAATCGCCGCTACGACGAGAACCTCTATTACGAGCGCCTTCTCAGCACGGAGGAAGAGCGGTTCGTCTACTATCGTGCCCAGACGGGAACAACTCACACCTTGCAGCTTCTTGTTCCCGACCAGGTCACCTCAGATGCGATCGCTTTCCATTCAGAGATTTACGGGTACAACGCCAGCAGCGTGACGCCTGATCACTATGCGGACTTCGATCTTGAAGGAACTCAGACTCCGCAGATCTCATGGGAAGGCCGGACACTTCAGATTTCCGATTTCGACCTGCAGCTGCCGAGCATCCCAGCCCCAGGTCTCTGGACTCTTGATCATGGCATTCCTGCCGGCTCGCCCTTTGCCAGCGGCATCGACTACCAGAATCTGGAGGCCATCGAACTGACGTGGACGGGTTACCCTCGCGTCGACAACGGAGAGCGTGGGCGGATCGATTTGCCTGATAGTGGTGACGGACAACCGCGCAGGATTACCATGGGCGGTTTTCCCGCAGGAAGCACCACCGATGATATCATCATTCTGGATATTACTAGCGAGCAAAGCCCAGTGCGGGTTCTCAATGCTCCCACATTCCCCGATGGCAGCGGGGGAGTAGCCGTTGAGTTCGAAGCCCCTGCTTTCTCAACCGCGTTCTACTTCGAGCACGTCGATGCAATCACATCCCCACTGGTTGTGACTCCTGCGGAAGTGATGCCGGACGATTTGCCGGGATCAGGGACGGTTCTGCGGGCAATCTACGTGCGGCCGGAGATGTTCGATGCGGCACTGCAGACACTGATCGATCATCGCGGTGCCGGCAATATCGTGGAACTCAATCCGCAGGCGGCTTACAACGCTTACAATGGTGGGCAGGAATCTCCCGAGGCTATCCGGGAGGCACTTCGCGACATCGTGCTACGTCACGAGTATCGCCTGCCGCTCGTGAACGTCTTCCTTGTCGGTCACGCCAGTCTCGATCCGCGCGACTATCTGGGGACGCAGGTCGAACCCCAGGTTCCCTGCTTCATCGAGTATGGTGTGACGACGTCTTTTGGCGTTCTGGAAAACTCAGTCGATTTCACTTACAGTTTGCTGATCGGCGATGACGATATTCCCGACGTGATTTTGGGCCGTTGGCCGGCGAAATCCGTCGCCGACGTCAATCGCGCTGTGACACGCAATATCAGCCACGACAGCCTGCTGGAAACGCTCCGTGCACAGAATCGCCCCGGATTCTTCATGTGTGACAACGAGGATCAATTCCGGAACGACCAGGACCTGTGGCAGGAGCGCTGGGAGCAATCCGGCTTCCCGACGATCCGCATGGACAACTACTCGACGATGACGCTGACCGATTCCCGCGCTCAGGTTGTGGCCGGTTTCACGCAGCCCGGCGGCGTGACCTATGCCCAGTACATCGGACATGGCAACCTGGACCTGTGGAGCGACCAGTTGATGTCCGTCAGCGGGCTCAACTCAATCTCCTCGGTCGACACCAGCAGCCAGTGGCCGATCGTCGGCGTCTATACCTGCCTGAACGGTTACTACGCCTACCCGGGATCGTCGACGCTCTCGATGGCGGAGGCCTGGCTGTTCGATTCCGACTACGGCGCGGTGGCCAATGTTGCCCCATGTGGCGTGGATTACTACTTCGAGCAGCGCCTGTTTGCCCTGACCGTCATCGACATCTGGGGCCAGCCCGACTCGACGCGGCCTCGGACGATCGGTGAGACCGTGACCGCCGCGCAGATCAACTACGCAACCTGGTATCCCTTCTTCAAGCTGACGAACCACGAATACATCCTGTTCGGCGATCCGCAGACCAACACGGCCATGGATCCGCCGATCGTATCGGGAGTCGAGGAATGGCGCCTATGGTAGTGCGCCCGGTTGTTGGAGTCAGCATGACGCCCGTGCTGCGGCCCGGGCAGTGGGTGCTGGTGCGTCCTCCTGCGTCGCACCAGCACGTGCGCCGCGGTGACATCGTGGCCATGAAGACCGAAAGCGGCGAATTCGTTTTACACCGGTTTTTGCGCTCGTTGCCCGACGATCGCTTCCTTACCCGCGGCGATCACTCCGGCGTTCAGGACCAGCCGTGGCGCTGGGATCAGCTCGAAGGAGTCCTTCTCCTGGCCCGTTTTGGCCAGGATTGGCGGCGCCCCCGGCGGTCTACCGGTGTTCTGATGGCCTGGCTGAGTGGGGCCCGCCCAAGAAGGTTTTTCTCACCGATTCAGCAGTTTTTCGGAAAATTCTGTTGGCAAGCCACCCCCGTGTTGGGTTCAAATCGCGTCACGGGAATTGCTCATCCTCTCCGCGCTGATGATTCCGGGCGTTGGGAGAAGCAACAACTCGGCGAAGAATTGGCCGTGTATGACTCGAAGACGGGTTCCGTTCACGTCCTGAATCGGGTAGCCGGAATCATCTGGGAAGCAACCAGAGAAGGAAAAAGCCCGGAAGAAGTCTTAGTTCTTCTGCAGGCACAATTCCCGCAAGTGGATGGCGAGAGTCTGAAAACAGACTTGGATCGTACACTTGATGAACTGAAAACTCTCGAACTATTACCTCAATAGTCGATTAACGCGCAAAATGGGAGTAAACACAAATGACCGACAAGACCGACAAGAACACGGCCGCTGAAGTTCGTATCTACGAAGCGCCCCGCATTGTCAGCCACTCCGCCGAAGGCCTGCAGAAGGTCTCCTTGGCGATGAACGCCTGCACGGGCTTCTCGCGTTCGCGTGACGACGACGGCGACGACAAGTCGACGACCACGTACTAATGCCGTCACTTCGCTTCCAGGCTTCGGGCCTGGGGGTGTGCATCGAAGCCGCCCCGGCGGTCCTCGAAACCCTGGAAGCGATCTACCGGCTGTTCCCTTCATCGGCTCAAGATGATGTCTTCATCCACATCTCGTGGAAAGACCTCACAGCCAAATGGAACACCGGTGACCGCCGCAGCGGGATTGTTCGAGTAATCGATCCCGCCTTTCGGCCACAAATAACAACGATCTTGATCGCGCGCCTGCTCGCAGAGAGCAGGCCCGATCTCTTTTTACTGCATGGCAATTCCCTTCTGACCAATGACGGAAGACCCCTCTTCCTATTGGGAGACAGCGGGGTTGGGAAGACGACCCTGACGCGCAGTCTGCTCGATGCGAATCCCGAGTGGCGGTTCCTGGCCGAAGACACGATCATGATCGATGCCCCCAACGGATGCGCTCTGCCATTCCCGCGCGCTGCTGCTCTGCGAAATGCCAGCGCCGGAGCCACGATTTCCTGGGGGCCGATCGGTGCACCGGGGCCGGCCAAGCTGCTTGAATCGCCCGCGACTAATCGACTCGTTGCCGAGGCCCAATCGCTTGAGGGCGGAGAGTTCATCTTGCTTGAACGCGAACAAGCCGACCAAGCGGAACGAACGGAATCGAAATCCGGCGAACATCCCGAGCTCGTCTGGGCGACTTACGCGGACGATGCCGCCGAAACCTCCATCCGCGAGGCCGGACTTCCTCTGGAAAGAATGCGCATCGCCGACGGCGTGGTGTGCATGTGCTTTGCAGAACCCCTCCTTGTGGATGCGCGGCTTCGCCTCGAGGAAATCCTCGAAGCCAGTGGCGCGGTGATCCTTCAGATTGAATCGATTCAGGAGGCAAAGGCCTGGTCGGGAGAACGCCCAGCAAGCCCGGAACTGCAGAGCCTCACCCCTTCCGAAGGGATCCACCGGATGCTCAAGCATCTTCGCCGACAGACCCTTCGTCAGACGGCGCAAGCGCCCGGCCTTGTCTTCATCCGCCTGGCGCAGGCAGTCGGCGAGTGTCGCTTTCACTTGCTCGTCCCGGGTGGGACGCCGGAAAACACACGCCAGACTTTGGAGCAGGCACTCTTCGCGTGACGACCACCACAACACCGGACTTCCCCCCAGTAGGTGCCCTTCGTGGCGCCGAGCGCCAGCGTGTCTTGAAACTGGCGGGATTGCTGACTCGCCCAGCTTTGGAAGAGCGCCATATTCGCGCAGCAGAGCGGTTGATCGGTGCGCCGGATTGGCAACCTATCCCCCGTTTGATCATGCTGCACGCGATAGAGCCGTTGTTCCGTCACCACGCAGCCGCACTCGGGGTCGCGCCGGATCGTCTCGTAGACTTGAGCGATACACGCTACCTTCCGGAGGCGATGGGATTTCGGGCGATCGCGACGCGTCACTATCGACGACGTGAAGTTCTGCTCCAAGTCCTGAAGGCCCTCCATTCGCAGGGCGTTTCGCGCCCTATGCTCATCAAGGGAGCAGCCCTTGCGCCGCTCTATTCCTCGCCTGCCTTGCGCGAGATGAGTGACATCGACCTGGTCGTCGATCCGAGCGACGAGCCTCGGGTGACGCGTGCGTTCGAATCCGCCGGCTGGAAGGGTGGTCCGGCCACTTGGAGCCACGACACCGGCCTGACGGCCGACATTCAAATTCCTCGCCCCGGAATCGGGCGGGAAACCTGGCGTCGACGCGAATCGCACCCCATCTATGGCGAACGTTTCGGGATTTGTACTCCGCGAGCTTCCGATCACATCGTTCTGACGGCTGTCCATGCCGCCCAGCACAGCGGAACGCGCCTCTGGCGGGACATCTGTGATCTTCAGTTGTTGCTCGAAAACGGCAGACGGGCTGATCTGGCGGCCGAGGCGCTCGAGCATGCGGCCGCTCACGGTGCTGCCCCAGCCGTCGCGGCGATCTTCCGCATCATGAATCGCTGGACTGCCCCTCTTACGCGCCTTCCGGAGCGCTCTGAGGACTGGACATCCGCCCAGGAGGTGGCCTGCAAGTTGCATTGTCGCCTATATCGCGAACTGGCGGCGGATAGGGTCTCCAACGCGGCCTTGGAAATGGCGACAACGTTCGCTCTGCCGTTCCCGCTGCTGGTCGCCGGCGCAGGCGGAGTGGTACTGCGGAAGTTGTCGGATGTTCTGTCCCTGAACGGCGTCAGTCGTTCTTCCCAGGAGCCGTCTGAGCGGGATCCAGTGATGGGCGATTTGCCCGCGGCCGGTTCGCTCAAACGCCAGGTTCTCAAACTCCGGCTGTTGGCTTACCTGGCGAGGAGCGGAGAGGGGCGGAGATACTGGAAGATTCTCCGAATGCGTCCACGCGTTGCCCTGAAAGCGCGACCCTTCGAGCCACTGAAACTCGCAACGTCTGAGGATACGAAGCCCCCGATATGAACGAAACCCCGGTCATGGAGCCCTTTGCCCCCGCTGATACTTGGTGTCCAAAGGTCCATCCCGATCTGATTGTCGATCGAGAGGGAGCGCCCGACTACATCCTGCTGCATCCGAAGGAAGCTCGGTGGGCGTTGACCAATGAGACCGGCCTTTTTCTAGCCGGCCAGTTCGACGGATCGGTTTCGATTGGAGCGGCCGCGGAGAATCTGGCTGAGCAGTATGTGGGGACGGAGATCGAGGCGATCCTCGGCGATGTGCGCACGTTCGTCGATCGGCTGCACGAGTCGAATCTCCTGCAGAACGCGCCTGTTGCGCCACCACCGTTGCCGAAGAAGCAGCGTCCTCCCGACATCACAATCTACCTGACAGAGCAGTGCAATCTGCGCTGCAAGCACTGCGCCGTCGTTGAGGGAAAGATGCCTTCGGACAAGCTGACAACCGAGGACATCAAGGACCTGATCGCGCAGCATTGCGAGCGCTACGAAAACCCAACGGTCTCGTTCACCGGTGGCGAAACATTCCTGCGCCGAGACTGCATGGAGGTGCTCGAATTTGCCTCGAAGCAGTCCAAATTCGTCAATGTGAACACAAACGGCCTTCTGATCGACCGCGAGATGGCCCAAAAGCTGGCCGCCCTGGACGTCTGGGTGCAGGTCAGTCTGGACGGTGCCGATCCCGAGGTTCACGATTTCATTCGCGGGAAGGGCACCTTCGACCGTGCCTGGCAGACGGTCGAGTGGCTCTGCGAATTCGGCGGTGCCCAGAAGGTCCTGATTGCCACCACGTTGACGCGATCCGTTCTGCCCCAGGTGATAGAGCTCATCGAACGGGCGGACGCATTGAATTTGCGCAATCTGCGCTTCCTGACGCTCAATAAGCTCAAGGCTGCCGTGACGAATTGGGACAGGATCGCCCCCGATGGGGACGAAATGCTCAAGACCTACCGCTATCTGCTGTTGGAACTGCCGCAGATGGACAGGGATGGAAAGACCGAGATCAGCGGCAGTTTCCCGGGCTTTGTGCCTGATGCAGACCCCCGTGGCGGACCCTGGTGCCCCCTTGGCAAGACCATGATCGTGGACTCCCAGGGAGACACCTATAACTGCCCAACGCTGAGGGGAGAGGACTTCCGCACAGGAAACATCCGTCAAAATACGTTGGAAGAGATCGAGGCCGGCGATCGGAACAAGGCCCTGCGCGAGCAGATGTTGAACCGGCGTTTTGTCATAGAAGAATGCTGCGATTGCCCCTGGCGTAACTTTTGCCAAGGTGGATGCGAAGCATTCACGTTCCTACGGACTAACTCGTTGTATGTGAATGATGAATTTTGCGATTTCCGGCGCGATTTGTACCGTGCCCATGTAAAACTCCAGGCCCTTGGCAGAATAGCCAATATGGACAGAGAAAGCATCTGCTGATTGTGACACGAAAAAGGAACTGGAAGCCGGACAAAAACCCTTGCATGGGGAACTGGCTTCGAGGACCCTTGGACTAAGTTAGGCACAAAGTGGAATGCTTTCACTGAGTCGGGCCGGAACGATTTCGCATGTTTTGGAAACAGAATCCAGCTCACTATCACTAAAGGTACGCATCCAAATGAGAAAATTGCTTCTTGCCGCTACGATCTTTGCCCTGTGCTCCACCGGTTTTGCGTCCGATCGCGCCGCAATGGCCGAGTCCACAGGATCTTACTCCATCGACCGGGACGGCACCGTCCTTTCCGCTCGGGAGAATACGCTGACCGAAGTGCGCACCGGCGACCTGCTTCTTGCCGGTGAGAAGCCCGTTCGTGTTGAAACAGCCAAGGGCGAAACAATCCTGGTTGGCCAGAACTCCCAGGCCAGCTTCAAGGACGCCGGCCATGTCGTTCTGACCGAAGGCACCGTCGCACTGGCGACTCCCGGCGACTCGACGCTGGCCGCTTCCTATAGCGACCTCCTCTTCGAGTCGATCTCCGGCGAAGGCGCTGATCGTCACATGCTGCTGATCCAGGTCGAGAACTCGAATGAAGTCATGGCTCAGAGCCTGAGCGAGACCTTCGCGGTTCGCTCCGCCACGACCGGCGAGCAGATCGCTGTCATCGGCGCCGGCGACGACCTGATCTTCAAGCACGTCGGGGACACATGGATGGTCAACGCTCGCACTGTTGGTCAGCCGGGCACCGATGGCCAGATCGAGGGTGGCTCCGAAGCGGCCCAGGACGAAGTTGCCCAGGATGAAGACGATCGCCGCAAGGCCGGCTTCTGGATCCTCGGTGGAACGCTGGGTGCCGCGGCTGCTGGTGGCGCTGGCTACTGGATCTACGAAGATCTGATCAAGGAAGGCCCGGACGGCGGTGGCGATAACGGCCGCAACCCGTCCAGCCCGATCGCACCTCCCTACACGCCGCCTCCGTCTAAGTAATCCCGGAGCACAGACACTGATTGTCATCTCGCCGGCAACACTGCGTTGCCGGCGAGTTTTCTATTTAAGAGTTCGGAGAATCGCTCGAACAGGACTCCCGTCGCGACCTGCCAGTCGCAGCGGCACAGCGATCAGTTCGTAATCGCCCGGCGGAACGTGCTTCAGCACCAAGCCCTCCAGCCCAATCATGCCGTGATGGACAAGGCGGTGATGACTGCGCAGTTCGCCATCGCCAAAGGGATCCACCGACGGCGCATCGAGCCCGACGAGCTTGACCTCAAGTCCCGCGAGTCGATCGATCAGTTCCGGGGACAGCGCCACGAAGTCCTTCTGAAAAGGTGGCGTTGGGCGATAGGTGCAAGTCTTCAGAAGAACACGCGGCGGGCAATCGTCGGCGACCTCTTCCGTGATGACTGCCGGTGAGATTCGCCGCTCGTCAGTTCGCGCCGATGGTGGGACTTCGACTATACGGGCGCGACCGACGAATAACTCAAATGGTAGCTCATCGATTTTCGCAGCATCCGCGCTGACGTGATACGGCGCATCGACGTGGCTTCCGAGATGCAACGTGGTTGCGATGCTGCTCAGGTTGGCTGCGTCCCCCTTTTCCAGAAGGCAATCCCACGCTGCACTGTAGGGAACATCGCCCGGCCAAACCGGCAACGATTCAGTAATCGGCGGAGAGCAATCGTACCACTTCATGGCATCTCCTGTGTGTTCGTCCAGCCGGCCCCGACAATGCGAATGGCTCGCACTGCCATCGAGAGCGGCCTATCATCATCGCTTTCGCCGGGGCGAATCTTCGAAGGCGTGTAGGCCTTCGCGAACCACAACTTCACGGGGTTGAGCCCGGGGTGCAGAACGCGTTCAGCCACATCGGCCGGTACATTGAATTGGAGGAACTGGTGCACCGTATCATCAAATGTCCTGTGCTCGGATTCCCAATCGCCAATCGTGATCCACGCGGCGTTCGGTAAGGAGCGCTCGTCCCTGCTCATCGAGAAGCCTGCCACCTCAATCGTCACAGGGCCGTTCACGCGGCGGACAGGAAGCGCGAGGCCGACGGGATTCTTCAACGCCCAACGCCAGCTATCGCCTTCGACGTGCTCCACGCCGGCCCATCCATCGTGCCAGAACAGACGCGCCCCTTCTTCTATCGGAATCCAACCATGCCACCGCTTGTCGTACTCATCAGCCATTCCCAGATCGAAGTTCGCGCGAGCTTCCGCCACGGATTCAGTATACGCCTTGGCTGCATCGCTTGATTCTTCG
Source organism: bacterium (assembly GCA_020444065.1). Taxonomy (NCBI): domain Bacteria; species bacterium. The sequence goes on from JAHLLQ010000002.1 coordinate 233,506, forward strand.
ACCGGTTGTGCGAGCCACGCGTGATACGTTTCTGCGGCATCGCGCACCGGAACGTTGCCCCGGTGTGGCGCAATGCGAACGGGCAGCGCGCCTGTCTTATCAAGTGCAGAGGCCTCCAACTCGAGCTCCAACTCCTGGAAGCAGTTGAACTCAGCTTCCGCTTCGAGTTCATATTCCGTCTCGCCGATCTGCACCACAATCGATTCACCGCTCTCCGAATAGACACGCAGAATCAGAAGCGCGGGTTGTCCCGCGATGCCTTGCAGAACGAACTGTTCGTGACCGCTGATGATCCGCCCGCCATCCGTCATCTGCAGCGCGCTGTCTTTGCGGGGACGCAGATGTCTCACGATCGTGTTTGTGTTAAAATCCCATGCACCGGCCGATTCGATCCAGTATTCGTGCACGTCTTCGCTCAACAAGTCTGCCTGATCGATTTCATCAACAACGCGCCAGCCCTCCGGCAGATCTATTGCCGGTTCCATCGGGAGCGTCAGCCATGGCATGCCCGACTTCCAGATCGTCAGCGGCGTGCCGTTACTCCACACACTGCGCGGCAATGGGAAAGCGGCCAGTTCCTCACCGATCATTCGCGAGTCTGTAAACTCGGGGAAACTTGCGACGTAGTCGGGATAATCCGCATAGGGCGTTCGTTCGAGCTCTTCCCAGACGCTGCCGAATCCGCTGCCCGCGACGCCCGCAAAGCGCGTTGTCACAAGGCCATTCAAATCGATGATCGTTCGATTTCCGACCGCTGCCAGAATGCCGGCATCATGCACCGTCACGATCGCATCGGCCGGCAGATTCTCGTCCATCCATTGCGCGGCGGGCAGGTGCATTGTGGCCATCTCGTTGGCCAGGTGGCTGAATTCCTCTGCTTTGGCAGGCAGCGAAACAACAACGCGCCCGATCGCTGCGGCCACCAGTGCGATCCACAGCAAGTGCCTTCCGCGCCGATTCGACCACCGCACCAACGTCCACGCGCCCATCGACCAGGCAAGCAGCAAAATCGGCAACCATCCCAGGAAATAGCGGCTGTCATGCAGAGTCGGGTCGACGGCCAGGAACGGCGTCAGAAGCGGAAGGAGCCACAAGCCGAGCAGAATCGCGCGTCGTTTCCAGAATCCGACGAGCGCCAGCAACGCCGCCAGACTCGCGAGCGGTGGCAGAGCCAACTCCGCTCCGAGCCGTCCGAATCCAGTCCGATCCATCGCCAGCCCGACGCGCGCGACGATCTCCGGCAGCGTCTGATACGGATGCGTCGTCAGCAACTTCGCAGTCGATGTGTTTGTCGAGAGGCTGCCCGTCTGGGCATACACCAGCAGCACGTACCCGATTCCCGGCAGCAGTGATAGAAGGATCGCGATGCGGAAACCTCGCGGCACGCGCAGAAAGAACGACAAGATCAGCAGACCGATCGGGACGATTGCGGCTTCCGGCCGCGACAGCGACAGCGCGGCCAGGAGAATTGCCAGTCCAGTGATATTCATCGGCGACAAGCGATCGCGCTTTATTGTCCGCAAGACCATTGCGAGAGCCAGCGCTGCCAACGCCGCCAGCATTCCTGTTTCCAGTCCGTTCGTTGCACCGTGCGTGAATGGCCCGCTCAGGCACGTCAGCACACCGGCCAGAACGCCGGGCTCGCGATGCCGAGCCAACTGGCGGGCGGCCTCGAAAACGCCGACCGCCGCGAGGAACTTCCAAATCAGCGAAAGCACCAGCGTCACGCTCATCATCGCCAGTGGCGACAAGACCGCGGCGAACGGCGCCAGGATCAGAGGATAGAGCGGGCTGGTCGATCCAGTGGAGAATGCCGCGCCGGGCTGATAGATGAATGGCTGGAAGTGCGCGAGCTGGCGTGCATACTGGAACGTGATGAATGCATCGTCCAGGGGCAGGAACCACCGGCCGACGACCTGGCGCGTGACGATAAAGAACAGCCCATTGGCCAGAATGGTCAGCACTGCAAACAGCCCGTATGTCCGAACCCGATCGCGGCTCATCATGCGGCGAATCTGAATTCAAGGGCCGACAGGAGCAATGGCAGTTTGCTGTCTGAGGTGGGGGAGACGGCGCTACACGATGCTCCGGCGGTTCGGATCATGGTAGAAATCCGGGAACCCGTCAAAGATCGTCTCGAGCGCTTCAAGTCCCCCTTCCTTCTTGAAGTCCCGTCCCTTGCTTGTGATGGGGATGAGCCAGAGGAATCGCGTCGGAATCTTGTAGGAGCGCTCCATCAGCGGGCCATCCAGATACGGGAGTGAAACCAATCCACAGTCGCATTCAGAGCCAGGAAGCCAGGGGCGTCCGAAGTCAACCGTGTGTCCGTGGTCCAGTCTCGCGCCCGTACGATGATAATGGGCGATCGCGTTAAGGAGTTCGACGTGCGCATTGGATTCCACAGGGCTCAGAAGGTGAAGTTCGATCGGGATCGAATCATCCGGCATGGACATGCAGTTGGTCGCGTATGTCCACAGGCCTCGAGAAGCAGTTGGAGAGAAACGGAGGACTCGAAACGCAGAGGGAAGATCGTCTCTCGGACCACTGGCCCATTGCAGTGCGGTTCCCTGCCCTTTCCAGGTTTGCTCGTAGTGGCAAGTGATCAGGTTGGAATACTCGGCGATTTCCATCCCAGTCCACTCCTATCCGACTTTCCTCAATCCAGATCCGGGTCCATTCGCCATTCTTCGAAGGAATCGTCCCCGATGCAGTTGATCATCAGCGGCTTCGGGCGATCGCTCTTTCGGGTTTCGTCGAAGAGCGCGACGATCTGGGTGCGCTTGCGCGGTTCGATGTTGATGATCAGGCGCGATGCCAACATGCGCGACAGATACAACCCGCGGCCTGATTGGTCGAAGACCCCCTCGCGGTTGAACTGCCGTTCCAGCTTCGAGATGACCATTCCGACCGGCAATGTCCCGGCTGTGTCGGTGATCGAGAATCCGACCCGATGCGAGTCCGATCCGTATTCGATCCGGACGCTTTCGTCCTGCGCCAACGATCGAAACGCGCGGACGGCGTACTTCTCTTCGCCGCTTGCCGTCAGGAACGCATGGAAGAACGCGTTGTTGATGATCTCCTCAAGGATGAGGCGCACATCATAAAGCTCATGCACGTCGAAACCGCACGTGGCGAAGTGATTAATGACGCGCTCGATCGCCGCCATCTTGGACTGCATGTCTCGGATCGAGACGCTGTACATTTCGATCGTAGAACTCAGATAGCGGAGAAGTCCAAACCCCGCGGCGGGGCTGCGCAGGGTCGTCAGGAAATGCGCGACTTCCTCCGGATCGACCGGCGGCGTCTTGATCAGGACGCGGACAATTCCCCACTCGCGCAGGCGGAAGATGTAGTCTTCAAGCGGGAGATCGGTCGTCAGTCCAATGGGGCTGCGATTGCGCTGATAGGCCAATTGGGAAACCGGTGCGGTCGGCGAATCCGCCAGCGTTGCGGCATCGAGCAGAATCGTTGCCCCGGGGACGTCGCGGCTGAACCCGAGCAACTGGGACAGATCATGGAAAACGACGATCTCGCCGGCTTCCGCCAGCGCTTCGCGAAGGGCCGTTGAACCCTCCTGGTCGCGATCCAGGTAAAGGATGATTCGGTTATCGGCGCCCTTCTCGACCGCTTGTGCCATGAGCGCACTCTAGCCCTCGGGAGTCTCTTCCTCTTCTTCGGCGATTCGTTCTTCCGCCTTGGCGTCGGCGATTCGGCCAAGCAGGAGCGAAATCTCAAACAACCCGTAGAGCGGAAGGGTCAGCACCATGAAAGTGAACGGATCGGCGGTGGGCGTCACGACGGCCGCTACCACCAGCAGCGCCACAAAGATGTGCTTTCGCTTTCCGGCCAGGGTGTCTACGGAGACCAACCCCATCCGCGTCGCCAGCAGAACGACGAGAGGCAGTTCAAAAAGCACACCGAAGACGAGCATGGAGGTCAACGCAAAGCTCAGATATGCGCGGATGTCGCTAAACACATAGGCCTGGTCGCTGGCAAAACCGGCGAAGAAGATCAGGGCGAATTTCAGGCAGTAGTAGGCAAACGCGGCCCCGATCGGGAACAGCACCAGGGCGCTGAAGTAGCACGGTCCTGCCCAGGCGCGCTCGTGCGGCAGCAGGCCCGGTGCGATGAACGCATAGACCTGCAGCAGGACATACGGCAGGGCCAGCAGGATGCCGAGCACCAGCGCGGCCTTCAGACGCACGATGAACGGATCCATCGGCCGCAAGTAGATCACACCGCTGCGTTCGACCGTGTCGACTGCCGCGAACGGCATCTCGGACCCCGGCGCGTGCAACTCGATGCGCGTGATCCGGCGTGTTTCGGCCTTTTCCGGGCGTTTGACCTGCGCTGTTGCCGTGGTGCCGTCATCGACCGGCTGAACAGCCCAATCCGGGATGATCTCCGGATTCAGCAGTTTCATCTGGCCATCATCCTGGATCTCGAACTGGACCGTCAGATCCTGCTTCGGCAGCAGGCCGGACTGGCGAATGGGATCGAGCAACAGGTCGATTCCCACCGGCGCCAGGAAATACCCGACGATGCATCCGATGACGATCGCCACGACGGAACGCAGCAGCCGCGCCCGGAGCTCCTCGAGGTGCTCCAGGAAAGACAGGTTTTTCTCTTCGTGAAGATTGATCAGAGGCACGGGCGATCCGTTGGCGGGAACCCGTTACTCAGGACTTGGATTCGCCGCCGGCTCCTCCAGAACTCGTGCTTACCGATTCAGCGGGCTTGGCTGCCTCGACGCGCTCACTGGGCTCCTCGCGGGGCAACTGATTTGCCGTCTTCTTTTGGGGCTTCTCGTCTTCTTCATCGATGTCATCCAGAGCATCGGAGAACTTGCTCGACGCGCTCTTGAATTCGCGCAGTCCGCGCCCCATGGCGCGGCCAAGCGAAGGCAGGCTCTTCGGCCCGAAGATAATCAGGACGATGACCAGGATGACTGCCATTTCCATCGGTCCGAGATTCATAAAACCCAATTCCAATGCGGGTGAAATCATTGCGTGCTGCCTTCGTTTTCGGGTTGGACGCCGGCCGCAACCGCAGGCCTTCCAGCATCCTGTATGCAAGAAATGGTGCAACCCGGCGGGTCGGACGGTCAATGAGTACTTGCTCCCGGTTCCTTAGGGCTCGTACTCCTACTTGTGGCCGCAAGGCGATCCCGCGATTCGAGGCCTCATGTCCGATCGCCCGAACATTCTGATGGTCAGTTACTTCTTCCCGCCGGCGGCGACGGGCGTTCGGCGCGTGCTGTCTCTGTGCCGCTATCTGCCGGAGTCCGACTGGCGGCCGATCGTGTTGTCGGTCAAGCCCGTGGCGGGGGAGGGCCGCGATGCCGCCCCGCTGGCCGATCCGAGAATCGCGATCGTCCCTGTCGAAAGGACCGGCTCGCTCGACCCTTTTCGCCTGATGCACCTGTGGCAGAGCCGCCGAGCGCCAACCTCCGCTCTCGGCGGCAAGAGCAGCGGCCGTCGCCAGGCCGTCATGGACTTCCTGCGGCGCTTTGTTTTCTTCCCGGATGACCGCGCCGGCTGGGTGCCATTCGCCGTCTGGCGGGGCGTGCGGCTGGTCCGTCGGAACAAACTGCAGGCAATATATTCCAGCAATTATCCTCAGAGCGCCCATCTAGTGGCGGGCTTGGTGAGCGCTCTCACCGGCGTTCCCTGGCTCGCGGATTTCCGGGACGGGTGGACCCAGAATCCTGCCTTCCACAGGCCCGGGAATCGTCTCATGGCGGCGCTGCAGGGTTGGGGGGAGCGTTTTGTCGCCCGCCGAGCGCAACGAATTGTCACAGTCTCGCCCCCGATTACGCGCCATTTGCAGGGTCTTCGCCCCTCGGATCGCGAGCCGGCCACCACGATCTGGAATGGTATGGACACGGCCGAGACCGGCGGATTGGGCGAGGCTGCCAGGCCGTTGAACCCGGGAAAAACGACACTTGTCTATACTGGTACGTTTTTTGGACGGCGGCGCCCTGATCTATTCCTCGCCGCCCTCGCCCGTGTGCTGAAGCGGGATCCCTCCCGGGCGGATCGCCTGCGGGTTCGGATGCGGTGTGACTTGACCCCGCGCGAACGTGAAATGGCCGCCCGCGGACCGCTCAAGGAGGTCGTGGAACTCCTTCCCCCCGTTCCCTTCCGAGAGTGCCTGCGCGAGCAGAGCCGAGCCGACACCTTTCTGCTGATTCTCGAATCCGGCCCAGGAGCCGAGATTATGGTCAGCCAGAAGGTTTTCGAGTATCTGGCGTTCCGCCGCCCGATCTTCGCCCTCGTGCCGGAGGGCGCTGCGGCGGAACTGCTTCGGGACACCGGCGGAGCAACTATCGCCCATCCTGCTCCCGCTGGCGACGTGGCAGACGCCCTGGCGCAGTTCCTGACGCGCGTTGAGGAAGGCAGACACGAGCGGCCGGCCGAATGGGTGCTCGAACGCTTCAATCGCCGCAGCCAGGCGCACGAGATTGCTCAGATTCTAGACAAAATGGTTGATCAGGCTCGATGAATCGCCCCGGATTCTCGCCTTCCTCGGCTGTCGAAATACGATTTGCATTCAGACCAGGCATATCATCTAATCAGAACGGTTGCGCGGGGAGTTCCGACTTCTCCGGGCATGCGTGATCGCGCAGTCGACTAGATCAGAAGGGCGAGAGATATGAGCAGTCAGGATCCGTATTCAGACGCCAGGAAAAAGATGGAGCTGTTGATCAAGCTCGAAGAGGCGACGACTCCTGAAGGCGCCGGACGGGGACGAGGCGGCGTTGGACCTCGTGGTGAATCTGCGACCCGAATCGGCAAGCCCGGAGCGATCCGAGGCGACGCGCAACGACGGACCAGCACCGGCACCTGGCAGCAACAGGCGGGTGTGCCGACGGATCCGGACGAAGAAGCCGCTCGCATTGGTCAAGGCCCGGCCCCTTCGCCCGCACAGTTCACGTCCGGCGAATTCGATATCGCCACGGAACTGAGCGAAGGCGATATGGTGCGCGCGCTGACAGAGAAGGTCGGCCTTCCCTACGCGGACATTGGCGACTTCGAACTCGATGGCGAAGAAGGCGAACGCGTTCGCAGTTACATCCCATCGCAAACGGCACGCGAGCGGCGCATCTATCCGCTGAAGGAAGAAACGAAACCCGGACGTCGCCCCGTCCTGACAGTCGCTATCAGCGACCCGCTGAATATCACCATCGTCGACGATTTGCGTCTCCTTCTCCCCGAACACGACATCGAAGCCGTCGTCATCAACGAGGACGACATCGTGGAAGCGATCGACCGGTTCTACGGCGTCGGCGATGAGACGCTCGACAACGTCATTGACTCGCTTGGCGAAGAAGAGGATGACGAAGATTCCGGACTCTTGTCCTCGGGCAATGAGTTAGAAATCGATCTTGAGAAGTTGGCTAACGATCCGCCCGTCATCAAGCTGGTGAACTTGCTCTTGATCCAGGCGATTCAGGACCGCGCATCCGACTTGCACATCGAGCCCTTCGCCGGCTCACTGCGCATTCGCTATCGTGTTGACGGTGTGTTGCGCGAAATCCCTTCGCCTCCAAAGAGCCTCCAGCTTGGACTGATCAGCCGCCTGAAGGTCATGGGTGGCATGAACATCTCGGAAACACGCGCGCCCCAGGACGGTCGTATCCGAATTTCAATCTCAGGCAAGGAAGTCGACTTGCGTTGTTCCTCCGTTCCGACGGTGTACGGCGAATCGCTCGTGATGCGTATTCTCGACAAGAGCACGATGATGATCGGCATTCGCCAGCTCGGGTTCCAGAAGGAACCGCTCGAGATGGTTCTCGATTCCGCCCACAAGCCGAATGGCATTCTGCTCGTCACCGGTCCGACCGGCTGCGGCAAGACGACGACCCTCTATTCCGTCCTGAACGAAGTTTTTGACTCCGGCTTGAAGTTCATCACGACCGAGGATCCGGTCGAGTATGAGCTGCCCGGCGTTGTGCAGGTTAACATCAACGCGAAGGTGAACCTGACTTTCGCGGCGTGCCTCCGCAGTATCCTGCGACAGGACCCCGACGTGATTCTCGTCGGCGAGATTCGTGACGTTGAGACGGCTGAAATCTCCATCCAGGCGGCTCTGACGGGCCACATGGTGTTCTCGACGCTTCACACGAACTCCTCAGCCGCCACGCTGACCCGCCTGATCGACATGGGCATCGAACCCTTCCTGCTGACCTCGACGCTGCGTTGCGTCGTTGGCCAGCGCCTGATCCGTACAATTTGTCCCATGTGCAAGGAGCCCTACATCCCGACGGACGAGGAACTTGAAGAGTTCGCCGTCACCCGCGAAGAGGTTCAGGACATCACCTTCTTTGCCGGCCGCGGCTGCGACGATTGCAACTTCAGCGGCTACAAGGGTCGTCTTGGTCTCTTCGAAGTCATGACGATCACCGAAGAACTCCGCGAACTGATCCTGCAGCGCGCAACAACCGACGAAATCCACGCTCTGGCCGTTCACCAGGGAATGCAGACGATGCGCAGCGATGGTTGGCTGAAGGTTTGCCTCGGCGCTACGACCTTTGAGGAAGTCGGTCGCCAGACTCCGCGCGAAAGCGAAGAGTCGGCACGTCTCGAAGCCATGTCCGCCAAGCGGTCGCTGGCACGCATCGAGGAAGCCCGCCGCAAGCGCGAAGCGGAAGACCGCATCGACGAAGAGGGAGAGGATTACCAGGAGTTTGGAATCCCGGAGGTCGTCGAGGAAGAAGTGCCACAGCAGCTTGCGGAAGAGCCCTTGGTCGAGGAGCCGATCGCTCAGGAGCCCGACTCCGACGACGAATTGATGCCCCCGCCGATGCTCGGTCTCGAGCCAACCGAGCCGAAAGAGGAGCCCGGTGGCGAGGACGCCACGAGAGTTTGAACCACGTTTCTGTGAGGGCTGGCCAGGTGCCGGCCCTCACGGATTTTTCAGGTGTTCATTGGTCGGGGTGATCGAAATCCGGGCAGACAATCGCCAGGAATGGCATTTGAGTTGACCCGGTCGTGCACCTGCGCGAACGGTCTAGTCGGAACCAGACCTGACGTCGGCCCGGGAGAAGCCGGCGACCGGAGGGCTCTGTTCCGGAGAATCCACCACCAAGCGGGGAACATCGGGAATGGGACAGGCTTCCACAGCGAACAGGAATCTCGGCGAGATCCTGCTGCGCGAAGGGCTGATTAACGAAGAGCAGTTCAATCAGGGCATGCGTGAGTATGAACTGAGCGAGCGGCCCCTGTCGCGTATCTTCGTCGAAATGGGCGCCATTACAGAGGGCGTCAAGATCGGCGTCCTGCAGAAGCGCTGCGATTGCGAGCTCGTTAGCCTGCGCGATCTATCGCCCCGAATTGACGCCGTCCAACTTGTCCCACGCCCTCTGTGTGAAAAGCACCACCTCGTGCCTCTGAAGACCGATAAAGGACGCCTCCTCGTTGCGATGGAGGATCCCACGGATATGCGCGCTCTACGCGCCCTGGAGACCGTTTCGGGTATGCCGATCGCCCCGCTGCTGGCAAAGTCCGCAGAGATTCAAGATGTCATCAGTGGGCTCCCTGAGGATAAGGAGATCGGCGAGACCGCCCCCGCCCACGGGCTTTTCTATAAGATCGCAAAGGCTGTCACTCTTCCAATCATCTGGGGGTTGCCAGTGGGCATCTTCGTCTACGCGATCTACTACGTGGAAGGCATCAGTGACATCTGGAAGGAAATGGACTTCGATTCCTTCGAGCGCGTGCTGTTCTTCCTGCTCGCCTGGAGCGCCTGGGCGATCGTCGCCTATTGGATCAACGACATCATTTTCGGTACCAGCTCTGAACAAGAGGCTTGATCGCTCTCGGCCCGGGCGGAAACACTGGCGGGGCAGGATTGGACGCTCCCTGCATCGGAGGAATATCGTGCGCGCCCCGGCTGTACAGCACCACCGCTCAAATTCCCTCACCGCCACTTCGCTTTCGAGCGTGGCCAGGCTGATTTGCATTGTCATCGTGGGATTGTCCCTCTCGGGATGTGGTATCCTTTCCCGAAACAGCGATGCGATTCCCCCGAATGCGGCAAAGATTCTGGTGCGCTATCAATGGACTGCTGCGGATGAGAAGACCCCGCCCGTGGCGTTCCACGTGTACCGCGCCGATGATGCCATCGGGCCGTTCGAATGCCTGACCTCCAATCCCATCAAGACCGGCAGCCACAAAGCCGGTGAGACGTTCATCGTCTTGAAGGATGTCGGGGTTGAGATGGGCCAGACCTACTACTACTACCTGGAACGTGTTACCCCGAGTGGCGAGCGCGCGAAGTGGACATCGGTGACGTCCGCAACGGCGCTGCTTCCGCTGGAGCCGGCGGATCACAGGGAGTATGGGAAATTGCAGGACGTGCAGCGAAAGAAGCAGCGCGGCAAGGACTCCTAACCTTCTCCCGATCCATCCGGTCAGATCAGCCGGAGAGATGATGATGACTATGACGACTCGATTCACCCGCTTCCTGATGGCAATACTGGCTCTGGCCCTGGTCGCTTCGACACCCATCGTCGTGCATGCTCAGGTGATGGACCAGAAGACGCGGGAGGAACGCATCAAGGAGCACGAAGAACGCGTCCGCAAGATCATCGAGGAACGCCGCCAGCAGCGACTGGAGCAGGAGCGTCAGCGTCAGTTGGAAGAAGTCGAGAATCGCGGCCAGCCGCAGCCGGACCAGCCGAAGCCCGAGGAACAACAGGCTGAAGAGCCCGCACAGGAAGAACCGCGTTTCGGCACCGTTCTGCTCTATGTCCTCTTCTACGAGGCAGACACGGATACCATGGAACTGGATACGGTAGTGACCGAAGGCGATCGCTTCCTTTCGGAAGTTCGTCTTCAGAACGACAACTCTGTTCCATTCGACCGTGTTCGCCTGGCGCTCAAATACGACAAGCGCTTCATCAAGCCGCTGCGCGTCTTCGACGACGAACTGCGGCCATTTCTCCAGGGCGATCCGATCTTCAAGGTTAATCAGCGCGATAGCATTCTGATTTACGATGCGAGGTTCAAGGCGCCGCGTTTTACCAAGCAGGTACCGGTGCTCAAGATCGTCTGGGAAGCGATTCGTCCAACCGAACACACGGGTTTGGATTTCGAGTTCGCTTCCGGGGAAACCGAGCAGGCTATTCACACCGGCGTTTATCAATCCGACCGCAATATCCTCGGCGACGAATCCGATCCCCTCGATGGGGTCCTTGGCGGCTCTGTGCTTGTGATGCGCAAGCCGTCGGACAATGCGCTGAGCTCGAAGACGGAGATTCTGCAGGGCAAGAAGGAAGAGCTGCGCGAGCTCTACCTTGGCAGCGTCGGCGCGAACCAGCAGGCCGGCATTGCACTTGAGGGGCCGAGCAAACCGATTGTCGTCGGCGAGACTTTTGATGTCGACGTCGTCTTGAATAATCCCGATGGGGCGATCATCGACACACTACGCTTCTTCATCCATTTCAATCCCGACCTCCTGGAAGTCGTCGATTCAGACAAAGGCAATTGGATCAAGCGTGGCATCAACGTTCTCGACGGTCCCTTCCGCAGCGACTACCCGTTCGATTTCCACAAGCGCAACGAAGCGGACAACGTGCGCGGCCTGATCAACTACTCGATGGCCCTTGGCGACAGTCTCGCGCTGCCGACAGGGACTTTCGCGCGGATTCGTTTCCGCGCACGCCAGCCAATCGAGGATACGACCATCAGCCTGATTCGCACGCGTCAGGGGGCCGGCGCATTGACGGCGATCCAGAACTTCGGTTTTGACCTGTTCACGCCGGACCCGGAACTCAGCGTGCCGGACATCACGGTCGCCATTTCTGCGGAGCCGATGGACGCGGAGGTTGCATCCGCCGGCGAAGGCGAAGTTGCCCCGGAAGAGCCCGTCGATCCCTCGCAGGCCAGCGGCATGGAATTCCAAAGCATGATCCCTGGCGCTCGCTGAGAGTCGCCGCTTTGTCGGACCAAACGGGCTTGCTTCCCATCTCCGTGCCCCGCCATTGTCGCGCGCAGGAGATTCTCGGATGCGATTCACTCTGCCGGTCCTGATTCTAGTCCTTTTGCTTGCCGGGTGCTCGGCGCCGAAAATGCACTTCGGTGCGCCCCCGGATTATCCCGCGCTCGATCCCAAGCGACCCTTCGACCATTTGCTTCTCGATGAAGTCCTGGCCGGCGTCGTGGATCCGATCGATGGACGAGTCGACTACGAGCTGCTCGAAGACGTCTACCTGGCGGACATCGACGCGTACCTTGCGGCCGCAGGCGATGCCCCGGCCGATCGCTGGAGCGTTGGCGACCAGAAAACCTTCTGGATCAATGTTCACAACGCGGCCGTGCTTCGACTGATCATGAACGAATGGCCCATGCGGGACCTGGCCGCGACCGGGACGATGTTCCATGGCGATCTGCTCGACAGCAGACTCTGGCTGGCCGGCCAGTGGCGTTCCCCCCGCGATATCGAGGCGCTCGTCCTGCGGCGATTCGGCGACCCGCGCGCGTTCTTCGCCATGAGTTGCGGAACGATGGATAGCCCCGTCCTGCGAAACGAGGCCTATCACGTCGAGACGATCGACATCCGATTGAACCTGGCGGCTGATGAATTCCTGCACCGGCCCGACGCCATTCGGCTTGAGCACAATCGCAACGGCGGCACGGCCGTGCTTTCCAGCTACTTCCAGCAGCATCGCGAAGCATTTGCCGCAAAGGGCCAATCGCTGCTGGAAGGTCTTGCCCGATACCGCCCCGATCTGCTTCCCTTCAAGGATTACGCGATCGAATTCCGCGCTTCCGACGGAACGATCCGGGCCACCGACCTGCCCCCGGCGGCGAACGATTGAGAGGATGACACCGTGAAGATTGCCTTTGCCAGCGACCATGCGGGCTTTGCCCTGAAGCAGAAACTGATGGAGACCGTCCGCCAGATGGGTCACGAGCCTGTCGACTTTGGCTGCCGTTCAGCCGATTCTGTGGACCTGTCGGATTTTGTTGCTCCTGCGGCGGAAGCCATCGGATGCGGCCAGTGCGCCCGCGGTGTCTTCGTCGATGGCGCCGGTTATCCGAGCGGCATGATCGCCAACATGCATCACGGAGTCTTCGCTGCCGTCGCGAACGATCTGGTCAGCGCACGCCTCTCGCGCGAGCACTCCGCTGCGAACGTAGTTTGCCTCGGCGCGATGGTCGTCGGCGAACTGATGGCGAAGGAAATCGTCACGACGTTTCTCTCGACCGAACCGTTGGGAGGCAAGTACGCCGTCCGCGTTGAGAAGGTAAAAGCCATCGGCGAGAAGAAGCGCGTTGGTCCGCTTTATCGCACGCGCGAAGTTCTCACCGTTCAGGACCTCCGCGAAGCCATCGAGGAAAAACAGCCGCTGGTTCTCGACCAGCGCACCGTCATTACTCCCAGTGTGCTGGACGCCGTGCGCGCCATGCGCCCGTAACGGCGGGAGGCGCTCGCTTTGAGCATTGCCCGCAAGAGCACTGTCGACGCGACATCCCAGGTTGCCGTCATTTTCCTCAGCCTTGTGGCGGGCATCTTCGTCAGTCGCATCCTCGGCAGCGAAGGCCGCGGCCCCTACATGCTCGCGACAAGCCTGGCGAACGCCACGCTGATCAATCTCTCGAATCTCGGCATCGGCCTCTCCAGCCAGGTCCTTGTGGCGAAGACCCGCGAACGCCTCGGGCAGCTTCACACGATTGTCGTCGCGGCCTGTTTGCTCATAGGTGGATTTGTTGCGGCGCTCCTGATCGGAGCTGCCCCCTGGGTGCAGGCTTCCTTGCTGAAGGGAATCCCCTCCGACCATCTGCTGATCGTTGCCGCGACATTCCCGTTCGTCCTATACCACGTTGCATGGCGCGGACTGATTATCGGGCTCGGCGCGATCAAGCAGCGCGCGCTGTTTGAGGTCGCCTACGGATTTCTGCAGAGTTCCGCCATCATCGTCATTCTGCTGGGAGTCGGTGGAATGCCGATTCTTCCTCTGATCATTGCCTACTATGGCATTGCGATGATTGGTACGGTGACGATGATGACCGTTCTGTCGCGCCAGGGTCGGCTCTTCGCCCGGCCCGACTGGAAACTCGCGCGCGAGCTGATCGGTTACGGCAAGTGGGTCTATGTCGGCAACATGGCCGGATCGCTTCGCCAGCAGATCGACCAGTTGCTTGTGAACGCGTTCGGCGGCGCCGCGATCTTCGCCGTCTACAATCAGGCGGCATCGCTCGCCAATCGCGGGATGATTCTCGGCAGCGCCCTGGAGGCCGCGTCCTATCAGCCCATCACGGGCTCGGAGCACGCCGAAGCCGCTCGCCTCACGGCCGCAGCGTTTCGCCAGATGTTGCTGATCGGAATCGTCATGGTGATCGGCGGGTTCATTGTGTCGCCGCTGATCCCGTTGATCTATGGCAGTGACTTTGCCGGCTCCGTGTGGCCGTTCCGTCTGCTCGTCGTCGGGATCGCCGCCATCGGTTGTGCGCGCATGATCGCTATCTACTTCAGCGGTCACCTCGTCCGCCCGCAGATCCCCATGATCATTAACTGGATTGCGCTGCCCGTTCAGGTCGGATTGTGTTTCTATCTGGCCGACGTCTGGGGGCCGGTGAAGGGAGTCACCGTCGGGACCCTTGCCGGGTACTTCACGACGACGGCGCTGTTCATTGCGCTATTCCTCCGCCGACCGGAGGCCCCTTCGGCTTCGGAGTTGTTCCTCCTCCGCGGCGAGGACTTCGCCCGCTGGCTGCGGTTGATCCCCGGAAGGCAGTCCAAGGGCTGACGCGCGACGCCTGTCTTAGAGCCACACCCCGTTTGACATTCATTCCACCCGGTGAATAATTCTCGGTTGGACGAGGAGGGAACGCCCTCCTGCCCGCGATCGGGGGATCTGCGGGCGTTTCATATCATAGGGGACTGAAATAATGACGCTTACGAGTCACGTAGGACGTATTGCGGGGCTGCTTCTGGCTGCCTGTCTGCTGCCTCTCCTGGGCCAGGCCTACACGCCGGAGCCAACAAATGCCGATTATATCGATCAGCAACAGAACGTCTTCCTCACCGACGAAGTCACCATTGTCGAAATCACCATCGACCCGGGGGATTTCCAACTCTTCCTCCAGAATCCAGAAGACAACACCTACCGCTCCGCCACCGTCCGATGGAAGAACTCTAAGATCGACGAAACCTATCCGAATGTCGCCATGCGCCCGCGTGGCAACACGTCTCGAGACAAGGCGCGCAAGTCCTGGAAACTGGACTTCAAGGAATTCGTTCCCGACCGTGATTTCCACGGCCTTGAGGAAGTGAATCTGAACGGCGATGCGAATGATCCGTCCTTTGTGCGGGCACCCCTATCGTGGTGGCTCTGCCGTCAGATGGGACTCCCTGGATCTCGCACGCACTATGTGGCGTTGTACGTGAATGGCACGTTCTGGAGCATCCAGGATCACGTCGAACACTTTGACGAAGAGTTCACCGACAACTGGTTCAATAATAAAGACGGCAATTTCTACAAGTGCCTCTATCAAGCTGATAAGGCTGACCTCTCCTACCGTCCCGCCGAAGACTACGACACTCTCGGAGGCGGGAGTGTCTACTCGGAGAAGAACAACGATCCGGACTCGGACTACAGCGATCTTGCCGACTTCATTCGCTTCTTCAATCTCCAGCCCAATAGCACGGTCTACACAGACCTGGTTTACTACGTGAACGTCGACAATTTCATGCGCTACCTCGCATTTGATGTGGGTACGGGCATGTGGGATGACTACTGGTACGGCAGCAACAACTACTACCTGAACCACAATCTGGGCACAGATCGCTTTGAATGGATCCCCTACGATTACGACAATACATTCGGGATCGATTTCATGAGTCCGAATGTCAATTGGTCGACTCGCGACTTCAACAACTTCGGAGCCGGTGGGTACGGCACCCAGCCGGCGCCGCTCGTTGACACCGTCTTCGAACACTCGGAGTGGCGGCGCCAGTACCGGCGTTACTTGTACGAGATCGCCGACATTCTCGACGATCCGGCCACTCTGGCGAAGGCCGACGAGTTCGCAGCTCTGATTGCCCCCTATTACGATGGAACGATCGAAGATGGCGGAACGGTTGGCAGAATTCCCTATTCTGATGACGCGCTGACTCAGCCTGCGACTTATGTCGGCGGCAGCGGCGCGACTATGGGTGTGAAGCCCTTCATGGTTGCACGTGCAGCGAGCCTTCGCAGCCAACTCGATGGCTTCTATACGACACCGCCCGTTCCCCCCATCAAGATTAACGAAGTGCTTGCGTCGAATGGCACGATCAATCCGGACATTAATGGTGATTATGACGACTGGATTGAGCTCTACAACAACAGCGATTCTCCTGTCGCCGTCGGCGGGATGCACCTGAGCGACGATGTGACTTCACCGACGAAGTGGACGCTCCCCGCTGGAGCAGTCATTCCGGCGCGCGGGTACTACCTCGTCTGGGCCGACAATCAGCCCGAGCAAGGCGTCAACCACGCCAACTATAAATTGAACCTTCAGGGCGGCACAGTTGGTCTGTTCGATACCACGGAAAACGGTCGTGTGCTGATCGACTATCTGACGTACCCCGACCTGATAACAGACCGCAGTTTCGGGCGCTTCCCCGACGGCAGTGACGACACCATGATCTTCGAAACCGTCACTCCCTCCGCGCAGAATGACGATTCTCCATCCAGCGGTGGGGGAGAACCGCGCACGCCGCCGCGTCTCTTCATCAACGAGTTCATGGCGACCAACGCCGCGTCCGTGCAGGACGAAGCCGGTGAGTACGCCGACTGGTTCGAGGTCTACAACGACGAGGACCACGCAGAAGATCTCTCTGGTCTGCACGTCACCGACGATCTGGCCAACCCGACGAAGTTCAAGATCCCCGATGGCACCACGATTCCGTCGAAGGGCTTCCTCGTCTTCTGGTGCGACAACGATCTGGCGCAGGGGCCGCTCCACACGGGCTTCAAGCTGAGTGCCGGCGGCGAATCGATTGGCATCTTCGATAGCGAAGTGAACAACCTGCAGGAAATCGATAGCGTCACGTTCGGCGCCCAGACGACCGACGTCAGCATGGGCCTACTGCCCGATGGACAGGGCGATCCGGTCGTTCTCGACACGCCGACACCCGGCGCGTCCAACGTCGTGGGCCCTATTCTGCCCGAGGGCTGGATCCTGCATTGATTGATGATCCGCCTTCGCCTCTTGCCCTTCCTCGCCGGATTAAGTCACGGTAAGGCGAGGTTAGGGCAAATGGCAGAAGGCGGTTCCATTCGGCGGCATCTGAAGACGAGCCCGCGATTCGCGGCTTTGCGGTGGCTTCTGCGTGTCAGCGCGCTGCTGTCGATCGTCGCATTCTGCGGCTTGTTGTGGCTTGTCGCTGCGCGCCTTTTTCCCTCCTCCGTAACGGCTCCCGAGGGCCTTGTCCGCCACATCCTGATCGTCCTGGTCAGCGGTGCGATCGGCTTTACGACGAACTGGCTCGCGATCAAGATGCTGTTCCGTCCGCACCGGCGGCATCGCTGGCTTGTGCTGTGGCAGCAGGGCTTGCTGCCGCGCGAGCAGGAGCGCTTTGCGCGCGCGCTCGGCGCCGTCGCGGCCGAACGCCTTCTCAGTCCTGAAGCCGTCGGCGCGGGCCTCAGCGACGAATCGCTTCGCGGTCCGCTCGGGCGGGCCTTGCGACGTGAGATGGACGAGATTCTCGCCGCGCCTGCCACGCGCCGCCTGTTGACGGAGTACGTCACGGAAGGCCTGCGTCAGTACGGGCCAAACTTCGTTCAGCGCCTTCGCCCGGAACTTCGCACCGCGATCGAGCGTGTGATCAACGAGACCGTGACGGCCGAACGCCTGATGGCTTGGATTGAAAGCGGCGTGCGCCAGTTCGCCGCCAGCCGCGAGATGCGTCGTGGGCTTGCGAGATGGATCTTCCACGAATCGTCTCGCGAGGGCGTGGTCGTGCGCATCATTGAAGTGCTGCAGGAGCAGTTCCTGCGCTATCGCGAACGCCATCCAGTGCGCGGTTTCCTGGCCGAGCAATTCGTCATCGACTGGGACAAAATGCGCGAATCGATCGTCGAGACGCTTCGCAGCGAAGAGGCCACCGAGGACCTGGCGGATATGCTGGTCGAGATGGCCGGCGGCATTATCGAGCGGCTTCAGGACGAGCGAACCGCCGACGCTTTTGCGCGGGTGCGCACTCGATTGGTCGATCGCGTGCTCGATTGGTTCGAGGAAGAAGGCATCACCGTGCTGGCGGACAAGATCGCCGAGATGTCCAGCAATCCGGAAACCTGGGATATGGTCGAGGCAGCCCTGGACGAATTGGCGACGCGCATTCCCGAGGCCATCTTCGAGCCCGACAACGGCGCACTTCGTCCGGCTGTTCGCGAGCATCTCGCCGAACTTCAGGTTCGACTCGTCACCGTTTTTCCCGTCGCTGAGATCGTCGAGCGCCAGGTGCTGGCGATGGAAGCCGCCGCGATCGAGGACCTGGTCGACGAAATCGGACGGCGCGAATTGGCTTGGATTCAGGTATTGGGACTTCTGCTCGGCGGGTTTGCGGGACTGTTTCTGACGCTGTTGGTTTAGGCTACTTCAATTTCCACGTCCGCTGCTCTTTGCCCTTCTCTTTCTGTTCCCGAGTCGGGCGTCGTGTCTTGCGATCGACGGGCGGAACATCGTCTTCCAGAATCCCACCAGCCTTCATTGTGTTGAAGATCAACTCGCCGCCCAGTCCGAGTCCGAGAAGCAGCATCACGGCGGATGAGCCAATCCCTGCGACCATTTCCATGATGCCATAGTAGATCAGCGCCAGGGCCAATGCCCATCCGGCCAGCCGCGGCGTGTTGGGAATGCTGAGCCATGCCACGGTGCCCGCCGCCAGAAGCGCGGGACCCGGGATCACCCCCATTGGCGAGAACAGGATCGCACCGAGTTCGCTGTCCGAATGCACCGGGAAGTAGAACGCCCAGGCCAGCAGCAGGAATCCCAGCCAGCGCCTCCACGGCACCGGATGCAGGACGACCCACTCGCCCTCCGGCTTGAACACCGTGATGGCGAACACCAGCGCCAGCACGAACGCAGGAACTGCCATCGGCAGCATCGCGGGGCTGACGTTGAAGGCTCCCTGCTCATTACGGATAAATAGGGAGAGGAAGATTCGGAAGAAGAGCACGCCAAACACGACGGAGAGCAGTTGCTGACCTGGGCGGCGATTGCCGCCGGCGATGGCGGCCAGGATCGATGCCAGACATACCTTAGCAATCAGGCCGGTCCAGCCCTGCAGACGCGTCAGGATCTCGTAGTACTGTACCAGGTCGTCGAACAACTCGGTGTTACTCCTTGGCCAGGGCTTGAGCGCTCGCGCGGAACGCGCCCATTTCTTCCCGCAGTGCGCGCAGCGCCGCAAGCATGTCCGGCGATGAAGCAGGCGCAGCCGCCGGAATCGCGGCAACGGGCTCCGGCGATTCATCCGTATCGCCGAGTCCCGAGTCGCGGTACTCGCGCAGACGCTGACGCATCACGTCGCGGATTTGCTCCGCGTTGTCAACGCCGCGGAAGTAGCCCGTGTGCATGTTGAAGAATCCCGGCTGGTTCTGCCCCTCCTGGGCCTGTGCCGCGCCGCCGCCACCGGCCGTTTGAACCTGCAGATCGGCGATCCCCAGCGCGCGCTGAAGCGGTCCCTGTGTCGTCGAGATATTCTGGATATTCGCAAAGGTCATGGTCATCTCACGGACCTGCCAGATGCCTTCCCGGATGCGCAGCGCGCGATCCGTGACCTTGTACCAGCGCATCTCGTAGTCCAGCCGCAGGACGAAGAAGCTGAAAACGCCCTGGACGATGATGAACACGAGCCACGCGATTTCCAGCAGAACCAGAATCGGAATCAACCACCCGGGAGCCTGGGTTGTGAACGCCGCGGCAAACCCCAAGCCCACCAGCATGCCGATTACGGTAAAGACCTGCCCGATCGCCCAGAGAACCAGCTTGTACTTGAAGTAATTCTCCGCCGCGCGGAACACAAGAAGCTGATCGTGGTCGCCCATCGGATCGATGGGTTCGGGCGGGACCTTCAGCAATCGAAGGATCAGTTGCTTCATGATGCTTCTCCCTTCCCGGCGGCGCGATCCAATGCTTCGCGAGCGGCACGGACTTCCTCCGTGATCTCGCGAATCAGGGCGATCACTTCGCTGTCTGCCGGAATGCCCGGCGTGGCCGGAACTGGCTGAACGGGCTGAGGCGCCGTCGCGCCGCGATTGCCGCTCTTCATCCCGCGCATCTTCGAGTAGAGGAAGTTCCGAATATCCTCGAACTCCTTGAGCCCCTCGATCGTCATCTCGGCGCGTGCGCTGCCGGAAGCTGTCTGGATGTGGATGTCGGCCAGGCCCAGCCAGCGCTGCAGCACGCCGGAAGTCAGGTGGATGTCCTGGATGCGCGCGTAGGTCAGGTTGACCTCGCGCCGGAAGAGGATTCCCCACCGCATGCTGATTCCCTCATCGTCGAACCGATACCGCATCGTGTGGTAGCGGAAGTAGAGCATCGGGAGCGAGAGAACCACGAACGGGCCTGATAGAATCGAGCGGATGAGATACAGCTTCATCAGGCTTGGGTGCGGACGTTCGATTGCGAAAATACTTTGTTCGTCGGCCATGCGTTGCCTCCTGCCAGGATTGGCGCGTCACTTCCTTCTACGGCCATTTCGGGAACTCATTCAATGGTCCGTCGGGAAACAGGGGCAACGCTCTTCTGCTAAAAGAGTCGATCCCGGCGCCGCATGGCACCGGGACCGACCCTGGGATTGGGGTTGGGGAAGATTCAGACAGGCCTTACAGACCCGCGATATTCCAAAGCGTCCGTTCCACGACCGACTGGTTCAAGTTCATCCAACTGCCGTCGCGGAGACGATAGTCGTAGTAGACTTCCGGCGTACCGCCGGCGCCGTAGCCGTCGCCTGCGAACACGCTGCCGTAGATGGTGCGGTTGCCACCGGTGTCGATTTGGCCCCAGGCGAAGAAGAAGCCGTTATGGGCGACCTTGAACTTCTGCTGTGGGCCATTCCCTGCCGGATCGACGACGTACTCATTTCCGTCCTCGTCCAGAATCGAATCGCTGCTGGGCGGGTTACCTTCACCACCGAAGTACACATCCGCGGCCACGAACATCGCACCGCGCGTGTGCATGCTGTTACCGGTCGCACGCAGTGTGACCATATTGCCGATGTCTCGGTTAGGCTCGCGGCTGTGATAGACGCTGTCCCGTACTGGCACATCGTTCACCAGCGTGTAGTTTCCGTCGGCATCCGTCGGCACCGTATCGATGAAGACCAACTGGTCCATCATGTCGAAGTAGTCGGGATCAGACGGATCAATGTCAAACCAGTCGAAGTAGTCCTTGCAGACCACTTCGCCCGTGTCGGGATCCGTTCCGCAAACGCGACCATCGGGGTGCATGAAGTAGTAGGGCAGGCTGTTGATCAGGAAGAACCGCTTCCATTCATCGTAATCATACGATGGGAAGTCGAGGTTCTGGTGCTGCCGCAGGTTCTCGTAGTCTTTCCAGCTATTCGCCCCACCCTTGAAGTTGTCAGCGTGCATGACGCTTTCCAGGAAGGGAATTTCGTAGTTTGCTGCAGTCGATGCGACCGGTGTGTCGCTGTATCCGCCGGAAACCGTGCCATCCGCGTACTTCGTTCCCGAACTGTCCAGCAGCATGCCCTCGGTCCGCAGTTTGAACCACGGGTCCTCGGTTTCCTTCGGAATTTTGATTGTTTCGTTGGACTGCAGTTCCACGTCGCTCTTGGCCCAGAGTTCGCCCCAGTGCACGTGGAAGTTGCCGTCGAACTCGGCCGCGGCCTCAGTGACAATGGCGCCTGGCGAACGAATCACAAGCGTCGGATTCTCGCGCAGCAACATCTCCACCGTGGTGCTCACGCCGTTGGATGCCTGGCCTGTGGCGATGACCTTGCAGATCACACGCTGCATGCCATTCGTATCAAAGTCGTCCGGGTTTTCCAGGCGAAGCTCTGTCACCCAACCGAGCGCATTCCCCCAGTCGTCGCGAGAAACCAGGTGGGAGTTCGTCTCATCCTCGTCCGGTTCGTCCGCTTCATACACCGTGCACGTTGGGATCTTGCTCTGCAGACCGTTGCCGTAATCCTGGAAGTACGTGAACGTCGTAACGACGGGCGTGCCAGTCAGGTTTCCATCTGTGTCAAAGATTGGAAGTCCGTCGCTATCGATCGGGCGTCCTTCATCATCCACCTCATAATCGAGCACATACGGCTCGAACAAGGTGTAGGCATCCGGATGCACGTTGTGAGGGAGTGTGTGAGGCGATGTCGCCATCGCGGTCGTGTACTCCTGGGGCACTGTCCCGGTGAAATTCGCCGGGTTGTTGAAGTAGTCGACGACCTCTTCAACGCCGGCCTCCGCTGCGTAGAACGCGTAGAGCCTCGTCCGATCGCGCCGCGCCTGGCGCTGCGCTTCGGTGATGTACCCAAGCCAGGAGACTACGGCGACTCCTGCGATTGTAATCATGATGACAGAAAAGAGGAGCACTGATCCCCGGCGATTCCGTCTCATCCGCTGTCTGATTGCTGTCATTGTGCCCATGGCACTCGATCCCTTGTGATTTTGTCGTTCCTCTTTCAGGACGCCTGCCCTTCTTCTGGCCTGCATCCCCCGGTGTGGGAGTACCGGAGGGAAACCTCAATCCCCACTGCTGCTAAGTATTGTATTTGGAGTCTTCCAACCCGTCTGGAAAGCCATTCGGTGGTATCGGTGCGAAGGGCCTTTCGAGGAGCGCTCCCATGGACTTTGTCGGTCTACCCAGTGGTGCCGTCACATCCTTTTGCGCT
Organism: bacterium; assembly: GCA_020444065.1. NCBI lineage: Bacteria > bacterium. The sequence continues at coordinate 256,360 of JAHLLQ010000002.1, forward strand.
CTCACTAAGTCTATGTCGATTTCCCCCATTTTTGTTACACTTCGACTCCCCCTTTTTATGGTACCTTTCGGGGTGTAAAACGTTGGCATTGTTGGTTTTTGTTCGACCCTTGAAAGAGTCAATCCCGGTGCTCGAAGGCACCGGGATCGACCCTGGGATTGGGGTTGGGGAAGACTTGAAATCTCTGTATTGCTTGCTCAATTATAGCCTATGGCACCCAGGGGCGATTTTCTTACAAAAAAACAACCTCCGATGCCAGGCACCTCAAAATACTAACGGGCGGTCTTCGTGTGAAGACCGCCCGCCTCGCTGGGTTGACCCCCCCAAATGGTTTACACAGGACCTAGTTCCGTACGGTCAGCGTATCCATGTAGGTCAACTCTACCGGGTTGTTCCGAAGGTCTCGACCAGTGTCGGTGATCTTGACCTGGATGAACTTCCCGCTGCCGATCACGCGGAATTCCGCGTCAACGACGTCGTCCCAAGTGCGGGTTTGATTGCCCACAACGCTCCCATCGACCAGCTTCCCAGGGTCGGCGTAGTACAGTCGTCCATTGTTCGCATCGAAGTAGATCGAGCTATTGGTACCCGTGGCCTTCGAGGGATCCATGAACGTGATGGTTCTTCCCCAACCATCGGCGGTGAGATCCGTCACCGTGACACTGCCGAAACTCGCTGCGAGCAGGTGATTCCGCACGCGGTCCGCTGCGCGATAGGCACGACCCTGAGCCGGAATAACGGTCAGGCTCTGCCGTGCCTGTTTCGCGATTGCGATGCTGACATAGGCGACGAAGATTCCCACGGCTGTGAAAGCCGTCGAAGCAACCAGCATCTCGATGAAAGAGAAGCCCCGCCGACGGCTTCTCGCGAAGCGCCGGAACGGCCAGGTCATCACTCTATTCATTGTTCCAATCATTTTGCTTCTCCTATCTCACGGTGCCAGGAGCGTCGTGATCATAACTTGCTGATAGTCCTCAGGACTGTCGGCCTTTCGGCCGGCCCCGCGCCACTGAACGCGTGCCTTTGCGACGACCAGTTTGCGTTCGTTGATCGGGGTCGTCGCGGCAGTACCATCCGTGTTGTAGAACCGAAGCGTTATCGACTCGGCGAGAACGTCGTCATCCGTCGATACCGTGCCCCGGTCATCAAGGGTTACAACCGGATCGAGCGGGACGTCATTCTTCGTGTACGTGATCGGAGCCAGCGAGAAGAACGGCGTACGCTTCGTTTCCTCGATGACCTCCGCCGCAGCACGCATCGCGGAGTTGCGCTCCTTGATGTTCTGCTGAATGACGACGCCATACGTGATTCCGGCCACAATCGCCAGGCCGACGATGGCGACGATTCCAACCGTGACCATGACCTCGATCAGTGTGAAGCCTCTGGCCCTTAGAAAGTTCATCCTGCAGCCTCCTCGTCCACGGCTTCTTCGCCCGTAGACTGTCGGATTTCCCAAAGCGTGCGGCGCACGATGGATTGATTGATGTCCATCCAGCGGCCGTCCTTCATCCGGTAGTCGTACCAGACATCCGGACCGCCATTGGAACCGTACCCGCGATCGGCAAACACGCTGCCGTAGACTGTGCGGTTACCCTTACAATCGATCTGCCCCCATGTATAGAGAAGACCGTTGTGGGAGATCTTAAACTGCTTTGCCTCATCGTTGGTCGGCGAGCTTCCATCGGGCCGGGTCACGTATTCCACGCCGTCCTCGTCGAGAATCTCGTCGTAGCCAGGCGGATTGCCTTGGCCGACAAAGGTCAGGTTCGCCGCCACCAGCATGGCGCCGCGACTGTGAACGCCGCCGCCGCCTTCCTGGATCGTCGACATGTTGCTGCCATCGCCCATCGGGGGGCGGCTGAAGTAGGTGGAATCGATGACGGGAACGCCATGCTCATCCTTCGGCCCCGGATTCCCATTCGCATCCGTCGGGATCGTATCGATGAAGGCGAACTTCTCATCGAAGTTGTTGTAGTTGGGATCGTCGGGCTCGATTCCGAACCAGCCCGCCCAATCTTTGCCGACCATCTGGCCGTAATCCGAACTGCTTGGATCCTTCTCGATTCCGTAAATCGTTCCATCGGAATCGGTGAAGTAGTAGGGGAGGCCGGCCATTAGGAAAAACTTCTTCCATTCGCCGTAGTCGTACTCCGGCCAGTTGATGTTCTGGTTCTGCAGGAGATTCTCATAATCCGGGGGCGAGCTGCAGTTGCTTCCACCACCGGGCGCTCCGCCGCCGCCAGGCGTCGGCTTCTTCTTGTCGACAGACTTCTCCGCACAGTTGGCGCAAAGATCTGCCATATAGTAGGGCATCTCGTATTGCACTTCATCCGAAGCCGGGGCGGTCGTCGCGTAGCCGGTGCATTCGCGACCGTCTGCGTAGTTGTCATGCTCGTCGCGCAGCCAGCCCTCGGTCCGGACACGGAACCACGGGTCTTCGGTCTGGTTCGTGATTGAATTGCCATTACCGTTCGTCCAGAAATTCGGCGGCAACTCGATATCCTGATGAGCGATCAAATCGCCCCAATGGACGTTGTACTGCCCGGCGAACTCGACGCCGGTGCGGGAGACAATCGCGCCGGGCGACGCCAGATTCAGCGTCGGATTCATGGTCAGCAGCATCTCGACCGTCACGTTGATGTTGCCGCGCCTCTCGCCCGTTGTACCCGTCGCCACGACCTTTGTAATCACGCGCGTGTCGGTGGGCAGCTCGTCCTGGAAGTCGCTCGGATGGACCAACTGGAGCTTCGTGACGTATGCCAGGCGAGCCTGGCCATCAAGGATCTGAAGGACCGACGGCGGCAGATCCAGATCCTGGACGTCAACCGCATCGCTGAATTCCCACGTGGTCGTCGGGATCTTGCTCGTCAGGCTGACTTGGACATTACTTCCGGCCAGTTCGTCCTGGAAGTAGGTCCATTGTGTGATGACAGGTTCGGCCCCGGAAACCAGGTTCCCGTTCCCATCAAGAACGGGCAGGCCATCCTTGTCGACCGGATCGCCGTACGAGTTCGTGTCGTATCCGAGGATGTAGGGCTCGAACAGCGAGTAGTCGCCCGGGTGGAGTCCCGGATGCTCGAGGCCGTACGGGCTTGTTGCCTCATCATCGTAATCGTTCGGCACGGGGAAGTCGTCCACAGCGGCGACGAAATTATCGGGGTTGTTGAACCAGTCGACGATCTGCTCGACCCCCGATTCGGCCGAGTAAAAAGCATAGAGACGCGCGCGGTCGCGCACGGAGGCGCGCTGCGCAGTGGTTACGTAGCCCAGCCAGGAGACCGTCGACGCGCCCGCCAGCGAGATGAGGATAATCGAGTAAAGAAGGACAGATCCCTTCCGCCTCATAGTGTTCGGGCGTGGTCTGCGAGTCAGAAGCTTCATGGCACACTCTCCATTAGAGCGGAGTATCGTTTCCCAATCCAGAAGGGTACAAAACCCCTTCGGAATGTCAAATGCCATTAGGCTTGAGATCTTTTACATTTTCGGAAAAACTTTTTCCGACTTGGGAGGGAGAGGAAGAGCGAGGAATCGGATGGGGCGGCGTTTCGTTTCTCAGGAACAAATTGCCGCGCGCTTCGAGTGGGGATTGACCCGCATCCTCTGCTTTCTCATTGTGGGGCCGGTGACGCTTTTCTGTGCAGGTGTGTGAAGAATTCTTCCCACTTGCGTCAGGCCTTTTCCGGCGTTGGCCGCGATGGTCCCTGAATCTGCAAGAGGCAGGCCGTTCGCGAGGTTTTTTGGAGGGCAAGGCATTGGGATTTCTTGCTTTCTGTTGCGGGAAAATCGCGTGAAAAAAAATTCTTCGCTCATGGCATTAACCGAATGAAAGGGCACGAACGGATGCGAGAGTCGGATAGCCCGGCCATCAGCCCCGAACTCTTTGTGCGCTTTCAGGCCGGCGATGCCGAGGCAATGAAGGCTGTTGTCCAGGCATATCGCAAGCGGCTGATCGGCTTTATCCGGCTCTTTACCTGGAGCCGGGAGATCGCCGAAGAGATCGCTCAGGAGGTGTTTCTGACCACCTTCCAGGACCGTCGGAAGATCCACGGTCCGGCGAAGATCAGGCCCTGGTTGTTCACCATCGCACGGCGGAAGATCGCGCGTGAGATGGGCAAGGGGAAGTACAAGGCGGAGATCGCCGTCGAAGGCGACGTGCTCTGTCAACTTGCCCTCGAAGTGCCGCCCCAGCAGCTTGGCGACCTGCAAGTGCAAGAACTCGGATTGCATTTGCGGCAAGCGCTGGACAACCTTCGGCCAAAGGAACGAGAAGTCCTGATGCTTCGCTTCTTCGGTGACCTGCAGATCAAGGAAATTGCTGCAGTTATGGACATTCCGATGGGGTCGGTGGGCGTAAACATCAGCAGGGCGTTGGCAAAGGTTCGGAAGCATTTGGAGGAACAAGGACTAAGATTCGAGGACTTCGTTTCATGAGCGCGCACGACGATAACAAGGACAGGCAACTGGGTCACTACCTGGAACGACTGGGTGAAGCCTGGGCCGGGCGAGCCGACGCCAGCGACGAGTTCGTTGCGCGTTTCGAGGCTCGCCTGACCATGGAGCGGACCCGCCCGAGCGCTCGGATTCTGTCTGTCCCCGGACTCGTTCGTTGGTCCGCCGCGGCGGCCACCACCATCGCTGCGTGCATTGCCTTGATCTTCGTGTTGACCCCGATCGGCGACGGCCGGATCGGAGCCGTCGCATACGGCCAGGGCGACTTCGCCGCAAGCGGCTCCAAGTCCCAGGCTCGCCTCGTCGGGAACTCCTCGTTGATCACCGGAGAAGATGGTCGCGCAATGGCCACTCTGGATGATGAACGGGTGGCTCTGTTTATTGATCAGAATTCCAGTATACGCCTAAATTCGGAAGAAAAGGTCAACTTGACCCGTGGTAGGGTCTGGATTAGCGTCGAACCAAATTCCGGATTTTTTGCCGTCGAGACGCCGGATTGTGTCGTAGAAGTGAAAGGAACGACCTTCGGGGTTGAGATCGGCGAGAACGGTACAGAGGTTGCTCTAGCAAGCGGAGAAGTCTGGCTCGCCCAAGGGAAGCATTTCACGCGAATGTCGGCGGGATCGATTGCGAAAATCGCAAAAGATTCCGAGCCGGAGTTGATGCGGGCTAACGGAGATTTGGTACCGACGTGGGCACTCGATCTATACGCGAACGCCGAAGCGGCTCGTGCCGCCGAATTCTTCCCCTCCGCCGCTCCCGGCGTGCGGGGTCGGCCTTCACGCTGATCGAACTGCTCGTTGTCGTTGCCATCATTGCAATCCTGGCAGCCATCGCGGTGCCGAACTTCCTCGAAGCGCAAACCCGGGGAAAGGTCGCAGCTGCCCAGTCTAACATTCGGACGATAACAGGCGCGCTCGAGGCTTTTGCCGTGGACAACAATCGGTATCCCGCCACCCAACCGGTCGTGCCGGGGGATCCGCTGGCTCTGTTATCGGACTTCCAACTGTCGGCCCTCACCACACCCATTTCGTACATCTCGCCTGGTGCCTTCCACGATCCTTTCGGGACCGTGCGGGCGCGGGCGGCGTTCCCGAACAAGCGGGACGTGAACCGCGGCGGCGACTTTCCGACGCTGACGCAACCCAATGAGCAACGGAGCTTGCTGTACTACCATTACCCGTCTTTGTCCCAACGTCTGAACGTCGAGGAGATTAACATCTTTGGGGCCTCGGTGATCAGCATTGGGCCGGACATCCAGGATTCACTTGGTGCCTATCGCCCGTTCAGCGCCGCATTCTTCGTGAATGAGTTGCAGGACGAGGGGATTCGCCATCCGGTGGATACCATGTATGATCCGACGAATGGGACGGTCAGTATTGGAGATATCGGCGGTTACACTGGGGAAGCCCGCCGGTTTCGCGAGTGATGTCTGAAATACGCGCTTTGCTTTTCTCCGCGCTCCTCTTGTCATCGCCTGCGCTGGCGGACACGCTTGAGTTGTACGCGGGATTGACTCCCCAGCACGCAGTGGCCGCGGACTTCAACCGCGACGGCCGCATGGATTTGGCTGTCGCCTCAACGTTCGACGATTCGGTCACGATCATCCATCGGACGGGCTCGGGGAATTACGTAACCACCCAGACGATCATGGTCGGCGCAAATTCCTTCCCGCCCTCGAACTTCCCGCGTTTTCTGACGATCGGGGACTTCAACAACGACGGGGCCGCCGATCTGACGGTGATCTGCTCCGGCAACTACGCTTTCTCTTACGAGCCCAGCATTCAGACGTTGATGAATGATGGGAACGGACTCTTCCTTCCGGTCCAGCCGAGTGCCGTAACCCCTATCTTCGATTCACCCCTGATGCCCGTTCAGATGGTTGTTGGCCAGTTCACGAACGACAGCCTGGACGATGTTGCGTTGGCGAATCTGAACAGCGGAACGATTCGCATCCTGGCCGGCGACGGAGCCGGGCGATTCGCAATCGGGCCAGAGATCGACCTGGCCAGCACCTCCGATGGCCCATACGATCTGGCCGTGGCAGATCTCGATCACGATGGCCTGGACGACCTGGTGGCTGTGACCGAAGGCGATTGCTACGTCGTGCGCCAGTCCCCCGCTGGTGTTTTCAACTCCCCTGTGGCCTATTCAGTTCCTGCCGGAGCGGCGCAGTTCCATGCCGTGTACCTCGACGACTACGATCAAGACGGCCAATGGGATGCCGCTATCGCCGATCGGAACAGCCGCGTGGTGCGGTTGTTCGGGATTGATGCCGTCGGCGGGACGCTTGGCAACGATGTGTTGAACGATGCCTCCTTGAATGGCTGCTCCGATATCCTGAGCATCAATTGGGATGGAGACTGGAAGCCCGATATCGCCGTGGCGAATCTCGACGGCGATACCGTGACGGTCTTTGGCTCCGAAGGGCTCGTGGACGTTATTCCGACCGCCCTTGAGCCGCGCCGCATCGAATCGGCCGACATGGACGGGAACGGCCGCCTTGACCTTATTACTGCAAACGAAGGCGACGAGTCCGTCTCGTCCAACCCGGACGTGAATATCATTCTCAACGCGGGCTCGCTTCATGAGCCCGGCAGCGCGATTCGTCGTGGCCAGTTGCCCGTTGCAGGTCGCCTCGGGCTGCGCCTTTACCGGCCGCACGCTCTCGGCGTGGGATCGCCGACGCGGGTCTGGGCGGTTGAGAACTCACGCCGCGCGATCCAGGAGTTCAACCCCAGCCCGAACCTGAACGCGAATCTCGCTGCCCGTCTTGGCGATCGTCTCGAATTCGATTTCGATATTGCCGGCTTGGCGATGCTCGACCACCGTGAAGGTTTCGTGGTCGAGCGCTGGGCCGGTCGAATTCACGATTTCACTGTTGCCGCAGGAATCCAGAGCACCGTGACCTTGGCAGAAACGCCCGGCGATCTTGGCTTCGCGGGGTTGGCTCGCGATCCGGCGACCGGCGACTTCTATGTCTCCGATCCTTCCTCAGGCAGTATCCTTCGATTCGATTCCACCGGAACTCTGCTCGGCTCGTTCTCTCTTGGCGGCGTGCCGGCAGGCGCCATGGCATGGATGCCGGCAAACAGTCGGCTTTACGTCGTTCAGCCAGGACGAACACAGGTTCGAGCATACGATGCGGCCGGCACCTTGGATGCAGCCGCCAGCTTCGATCTCGGCGCGTCGGGAAGCATCCTGCAGAATGAAGGCCTTGCCGGTGTCGGCAAGGTCTCGAACAAAGATGAGCTCTATCTACTGACTACGAATGGGATTCTTGCGCACGCGAGTCTTGACGGAACGATCCAGGATGTTGTGTCCATCTCGCCAGCCTCGGAAGTCATCGCCATGACTTATGATACGACGAACGGGCTATTGTTCGCGCTCGGTAACGATGCCCACGTCACAGAGATGAGCGTCACGACATCGGACGATGGGCGCCTCTACTCGCTGTGGCCCGCGGTGGTTGCAGACCCGACGTTTGTCCCCGCTGGAATCGCCTACGACTCGATCTCTGAGAATTTCCTCGTCAGCGACCGGACAGCGCCTCGGTATGCGCGCTTCGCTTCCAACGGGAACTTCCTTGGATTCGAAGATTACAGTTCGACAATCGACGTTGCCGTTTCCGGCGGTTTCGATCTGGATGTTCAGACGGGTGACATGTTCCTGCGTGACGTTCTCGGAGTCGAGGCGACAACGACGGCGGATTCGTACCCCGTTCCTCGCTCGCCCATTACCGACCTCGCTTATCGGATGGGTTCGGTAGCTGTCGGTCTTCCGAATCCAAGCGAGGCTCTCGTGATCCCGACCAACGGTGTCGACGAGCCCTACGGCGTGAATTTGCCCGAGATCTTCCTGGGCGGCGGGCTGGCTTTCATCGACGACAACACCATTCTTCACCTTGGAACGGTCAACGCCGAACACATGACCGCCCTGATTGTCGCTCCGCCGGACCCGACAGGCGTTTCTGACTGGTCCCTTTACTAAGACACCAGTCCGCCAGCCCAAACGGGTGCCGATCAAAAAGAACCACTGAAGACGACGCAAAAAGGGCCTCTTGGCCCTTTTTGTTCATTCTGGCCCCGTTGCGTCATGCAACTGTGTCAGTCGTGCATCGGAAGTTGCCCGTGCCTTCAATAGCAAATGCTTCAAAATCAGCAATCTATACTCCTCGTCATAGCAAAACGGAATGGCACGTTCTGCGCGTTTTGGCTCGCGGCACCCGAGCGGAACTACTGGTCCGAAGGAGACAGCCACCAGGCCGCCGGTCCCCATTCCAACACTGTAAGGTTTCTTTCCCATGAATGCATCCGAAGTCATCAAACTGATCGAAGAGAAGGGAATCCGGTTCGTGGACTTTAAGTTCATGGATTTCCCAGGGACCCAGCAGCACTTCACCGTGCCTTCCACCGCGGTCGACGCGGACACCTTTGAAGAAGGCCTGGGCTTCGACGGCTCGTCGATCCGCGGCTGGTCCACCATCGATCAGTCGGACATGCTTGTTATGCCGGACCCCGCGACTGCCATGGTCGACCCCTTCTCCGAGGTCCCGACCCTGACGATCGTCGGCAACATCGTCGACCCGATCACCAAGGAGAAGTACAGCCGCGACCCGCGTAACACGGCCCTGAAGGCCGAGGCTTACCTGAAGTCCACGGGCATCGGCGACAGCGTCTTTGTCGGTCCCGAGCTCGAGTTCTTCGTCTTCAGCGAAGCCCGCATGGAGTACACCTCCAACACCGGCCTGTTCTACGTCGACTCTCCGGAAGGCATCTGGAATTCTGCAAAGGACGAGCGCGCCGACTTCGGGCGTCCAAACCTCGGGCACAAGATCGACCACAAGGGCGGCTACTTCCCCGCTCCCCCCACGGATACGCTGCACAACCTGCGTAGCGAGATCGTCGACATCATGATCTCCGCCGGCATGAACATCGAAGCGCACCACCACGAAGTCGCCACCGGTGGCCAGTGCGAGATCGACATGCGCTTCGACAAGATGACCCACATGGCCGACATGTGCGCTCTCTACAAGTACATCGTGAAGAACGTCTGCGCCCGCCACGGCCTGTCGGCGTGCTTCATGCCCAAGCCGCTGTTTGGCGACAATGGCTCCGGCATGCACACCCACATGTCGATCTGGAAGGACAGCAAGAACCTGTTCGCAGGCAATGGCTACGCCGGACTCAGCGAGCAGGCCCTGCACTTCATCGGCGGTATCCTGAAGCACGCCCGCTCGGTGTTGGCCTTCACGAACCCGACCACGAACAGCTACAAGCGCCTGGTGCCGGGCTACGAAGCACCGGTCAACCTGGCCTACAGCCAGCGCAACCGCAGTGCCGCCATCCGCATCCCGATGTACAGCCAGAGCGACAAGGCCAAGCGCATCGAGTTCCGTTGCCCGGACCCGAGCTGCAACCCGTACTGGGCATTCGCCGCGCTGCTGATGGCCGGCCTGGACGGCATCCAGAATCGCATTTCCCCGGGCGATCCGCTCGACAAGAACATCTACGATCTGCCCGCCGACGTGGCGAAGAGCATCCCGAAGGCCTGCGGCTCGCTGGACGAGGCGCTTCAGGCTCTCGAGGAAGATCACGAGTTCCTGCTGAAGGGCGACGTGTTCACCGAGGATGTGATCGAGACTTGGATCGACTACAAGGTCGAGGCCGAAGTGGACGCGCTGCGCCTTCGCCCGCATCCCTACGAGTTCCTGTTGTACTACGACTGCTGAGGGGAGTAAGAAGAAGGTTTCCTCGCAGGACGAGACCTCAATCCACGGACCCGACGAAGAGAGGGCGACCCCATGAAAAAAATCGAAGCGATCATCAAACCGCACAAGATCGAGGATGTCCGGACAGCCCTGTCCAACATTGGCATCATCGGAATTACCGCCTGGGATGTGCGCGGCTTCGGCCGCCAGAAGGGCCACCAGGAACTCTATCGCGGCAGCGAGTATCAAGTGAGCTTCGTGCCGAAGATCAAACTCGAAGTCGTCGTTCCCGACGGCAAGGTGGACGAAGCGGTCGAAGCCATCACCGGCGCCGCCAAGTCCGGTACCATCGGCGACGGCAAGGTCTTCGTTGGCAGCGTCGAGCACTCTGTTCGCATCCGGACCGGCGAGACCGGCGAGGAAGCGCTCTGATCTCCACGGCAGAAAGCCGCACTCAACCCTAAACCAATCAACGACCCCGGCAATCGCCGGGGTCGTTTTCTGTCGCGCGCATTCTCCGCTTCCCCCCGATCGGTCGCTGGCCTAGATTCTTCGCATGGCGCGCTACGTTTCATCGGAAGGCATTCGCGATATCATCTGCGCTCGGGCGACCGCACCGGGGGCGGGGGCAATCGCGATCGTTCGCCTGAGCGGAAACGGCTGTCACGACCTGGCGCGTTCAGTTTTTCGTCCATACGCAGGCGATCTCGCCGACCCAGATCCAGGGCGCATGATCCTCGGTCATGTTTGCCAGCCAGAGGGGGAGCGCATCGAGGAGGGGTTTGCCATCTTCTGGCGCGGACCCCGTTCATACACTGGCGAGGATATGGTCGAGTTCCAAACCCACGGCAGCCCGGTCGGAGTCTCGCAGGTCCTGGAGGCCTGCCAGGTCGCTGGCGCACGCCTGGCGCGGCCTGGAGAATTCACACGGCGTGCCTATTTGAATGGGAAGATGGATCTCGCGCAGGCGGAGGCTGTCTGTGACCTGATCTCAGCGCATACGGAGGCCGCTGCGCGGGCGGCACTGGCGCAACTCGGTGGCGGTCTGTCGGATCGGCTCGAAGCCATCCGCGATCGCCTGGTGCCGGTCGCAGCCGAACTCGAAGCCTCGGTCGATTACCCGGAGGAAGGACTGGAGTTCGCGACGCGCGATCGATTGCTCGCGGCAATCGAGGAATCGCGCAGAGAACTCGGCCGCCTGCTCGAGTCGGCGCAGCGTGGGACACACCTGCGTGACGGCGTTCGCCTGGTGCTCGGCGGTCGACCAAATGCCGGGAAGTCGAGCCTGTTCAATCTGCTCGTGCGGCGAGAGCGCGCGCTGGTGACGCCTCATCCCGGCACAACGCGCGACACCGTGGAGGCTGAATTCGATCTGGCTGGCATCCCGGTGACGATCGTGGACACGGCGGGATTGCGCGCGGATGCTGGGGAGATCGAAGCAATGGGCATCGAGCGTGCCCTCGGCGAGTTTCGAGCCGCCGATCTGGTGCTGTTCCTGATCGATGCCTCCGGACCCGATCCTCGCGCGATCGAGGAGTACTCGCACGTCAGCGATCGTCCGCACTTCGTTGTGGCCAACAAACTCGACGCGGCCAATGCGGCCGAAGCGGCCGCGCTGCCCGATCGATTCCACGGTCCCGGGCGACGGGGATTCCTGGCTCTCTCAGCAAAAACGAGGGACGGAGTCGCAGAGCTCGAACGGCGACTTGTCGATTTCCTGGGCCGGGCTGAGGAACGCGCGGAAGGGGCGTTGGTCACCAATCGCCGTCACGTCGACGCCATTCGCACTGCGGCGCAGGAGCTTGTGTCCGCGGCTGAGGGACTGGCTGCCGATCAGAGCCCCGAACTGCTCGTCGTCAGTCTCACCGAGGCCATCGGTTCGCTCGACACGATAACGGGCCGCCAGGGATTGGACGAAGATGTCCTGGACGCCATCTTTGCCACCTTCTGTCTCGGGAAGTAATCCATCTCAATCCCACGGGTTGCGATCCGTCGGATCGGCGGTATTCATGAAGATATCGCCGGCGCTCTTGATGCCGTTCGTGGGATCGTAGACTTGACCGATGCTGAGTTGTCGACGGTAGAGGTAGTACTCTCCCGAGCGCGCCAAGCCGTCTCCAGAGTCCAAGCCTTCGATGTCGAATGCCTCACCCGTTGTCTCATCGAGTTCACCGAGCACAGCTTGTCCCTCCGGCGGGGGAGCAGAGCCTCTGCAACCGTCCTGAATCCACTGCCGATAGCGCTCCTTCGATTCCGGCGTCTCTACAGTGATCACGGGTTTCATGACACGAGGGGGTGCTGGGCCTCGCTTCCCTTTCTTCGCCCATTCCGCAAAACGCGCGCGCGACTCGGCCGTCTCCACTTCCTTCACTCCGGTCGTCCGCTCATCAATCTTCCAATCGGGACCGACAGAGATAATCCATGCAGGATCGGTATTCGTGATCGTATAGCTACAGTATACGCCGGGTGCGCAGACATCGTACGGGAGACCGTTCGGGAATTGCTCAACCAGTCCCGTCAGCGTTGTGGCGAGTTGCCCCTTTGGGGGGAACGGGTACTTGCGCTCGGCTGGAACATCGACAAAGATATCACCTCGATCGCTGGTGAGGTTTCTGTCGAACTTGATGGCAGCGTGATCGTCTTTGCCGTCGGGCCCCAGGCTGTAGACTGCAAAGACTTCGTCCCGCTCTGGAACAATGCCGAACCGGATCATTTCGCCATTCGGAGCGTACGGGTCATCCGGCAAGCCATCGGGAAGCATCAACTCGAAGTCCTCCGGCGTTCGAGGCCAATCGTTCGTGATCAGATAGTGATGCCTTGCCGCGATGGCTGCTACCGTGGTTGCCGCGATTGCCAGTCGCTGTAGCCGCTCCTTCTCCACACCATTGAAATCACTATCGCCCAGGTAGAACTTCTCCCAGCCGCTGGCGCCTGCGCGCACAAGCGATGCCTCATCGAGATGCGCTTGCCTGATCCTTGGGAATTCCGCAGCGATCTCATCCGCTGTTTCCATTCCATCGAGAAATGCCAACTCAAGACCTCCCCAAGCATTTCCGCGAATCACGGCTCCCACCGCGCACTTCCCGATTTCGTTTCCTTCTTCAGACATCTTCGCGCCGAACTGATGGACACCGAACAGGATATCGAGGGCCCGCTCGCGTTCGCCACGGATCAGCGCGAAGTCGGCCTCAACGCACGCAGCACGCGCCGCATCGCGAAGTGGAAAGGGGCTCTTTGCATCCCTCATCACCATTGGCTGATTCGGTGAACGCGTTGTGTAATCGTGCGTAACGGCTGCGAATCGATCGAGTAGATCCTCTGTCGAAGGGCCAACGGGTGAACCATCTTCGAAGTCCGATCCGAGGAGTGCTGAGATGTTCTTGCCTTCCTGATCCAGGCGGCGAGTCCCTCTGGTTCGTTGCAGAGATTCGATTGCGAATTCATCGGCGAGGAATCCGGTGTTCCCGAAGCTGTCCTCGTAAGACTTGATCAACTCATCGCACCGTTCATTGTCCTGCGTTGTCAGTGCGAGATCGATTTCTGCCAGTCGTATCAACCGATTCTTGTTGTATGGGCGGCGCAACTCCATCATCACAGACCGCGACTTGTCCAAGTCTCTCTCTTTCCAGAGTTTCAGGAAGTCCACGAACTGCGGATCCGGAACACGCATCATGAACAGAGGAATGCGCTCCTCAGCCTCCAGCTTTGCCAACATCCGCAAGTCGGGCTCCATTTCCTTTCGCGATGTCCAAATCAGATCGTAGCCATCACCGGTTGCGGATTCGTCGAGCAATATCCAGCGGGCCATTCCTGCTCCATCGTCATTTCCAATCCGATGCCCGGCAGAAACAAGCCATCGCTTTCCGATTCGTATGAATTCGTAGCCCGTTCGATAGGACGGCGCGTTCAAGACTTCGACTTCCGCCTTCCCGAGCGATGGTCTCAGACTGATGCACTCGTGACTCATCCGAAAATAGTAGTATTCCTCGCCATCACCGCATCCGGCCAGCAGCGCGATCACCGTACTCAGCAGCAGTACCTGGATATACAATGAACGGCGCATGCGCCTGCTCTCTCTCGGTTCCTTAGATGAACACACGTTGCAGGAATCCGCCTCACCGAGCAAGAGGGATCATTCTGCGCAACGTGTCACTTCAGAATCGGCGGCGTGCGATCGCTCGGATCGGCTGTGTCGAAGAACAAGTCACCGCTGCTGACGACGCCATTCGTGGGATCGTACATCGGTTCGATCGTCATCTCCGAATACAAGGTGTAGAAGCCGTCCGATGTCGTGATCCCATTTCCGGGTGCGATCCCATCCAGACTACTGAGTTTGTTTCCCCATGTGCCTCCATGCTTGTAGGCTGAGTCTGTATCGGGGCCGGACGACACAATCCAGGCCGGATCCGTGTTGGTGACGGTGTAGCTCTCGCCGCGCGTGTCCGCGAACGGATCGGGCGGCAGACCGTTCGGAAACTGATTCATGATGCCTCGTAGAGTCCTACTGAGTCGGTGTTCCGACGGAAATGGATATTCACGTTCGCGTGGGATGCGCAGAAAGATATCGCCGGGGCTGAGCGAACCGTTGGTCGGATCATACGCAAGACTGGCCTGCTGATCCTTCTTGTCCGGGCCAATGCTGTAGAGGGTCCACTGATCGAGATCTTCAATGAACCGCAGCGGAGAGCCTTTGACATCGAACGGATCCACGTCCGGTCCATCCGGCAGCAGCGGGGAGAAATCCCCCCTTCCCAACGGGAATTCACCCGTTTCCAGAAAATGGTACTTAGCCGCAGCAGCCGTGTGCAGCAGCGACAGATGCGTAAACGCCGCTGTACGGCGGAACCAGACTTCCCCGCCCAAGTACTGTGGCGGGCATTCAGACCACCAATCGACTTCTCGCGGTTGCTGAAGTTCTACCTCCTCCTGCCATGCCGCATCGAGCCGTGGGAACTCGTTTCTGATCTGATCCGGAGCCGTCAGTGCATCCAGATAAGCGTATCCGAGACTTGGCAGCAGCGTGGCTCGACAGGCGACACCAATCAGTTCCGCGATCAGTGTCTCGGAATCGCGAGAGAGAATTTGCGCCATCGTATACGTGCCAAGCAGCAAATCCAATGCATCGCCGGATCGTCCCTGCATCATCGCGAAATCGGCCTCGATGCGTGCGACCTTAGTCGCGACCTGGAATCCCAGGAAGTTGAGAATTCCCTCTCTCGGCATGATTAGCGGGCGATCGAGGGAGCGCGCAGTGTTCCGCAGAGTGACGCTAGCCAGGTAGGCGAGCATCTGATCCAACGGCAACCGCAGCTCCGTGCTTCTCCCAATCAACCCGGGAAGCAATGCGCGGATACTCGTGCCCTCTCTTGCCATGCGACGGGCTTCACATCGGTCGTGCATCGCAGCGATTGCCTGTCGATCGAAAGCACGACCGCTCTCGCTAAAATCCCGTGTGTAGGCGCCGGCCAGAAGGACGAGACGCTCATCATCGCCGAGCGCCAATGCGGTGTCGAACTGAGCGATCCGAGACAGCCGATCGCCCGGGTGATCGGCCACCAGTTGCCGCGCCAGCACGGAGGCTTCCTCAAGATCCCTGCTATTCCACAACTCGATCAGATCGGCGAATCGCTCGTCAGAGACACGCATCAGCGTGGATTCGATGCGATCCACAGCAATCAGAGACGCGAGGACATCATCCGTGGGTACCTCGGGCATTCCCGTCGCGATGAGATCGTACCCCAGCCCTAACGGCGAGGGATCGAGTAGATACCAAGTATCATAGCTGCAATCCCAATGCTCCTGCTCGACCTCCGTGTGAACCTGAAGAAGAAACCGGCCGCGTATGCTCCGCAGCGAGTGCTCCATCGTCATGTTCGTATCGCCATAGGGTTCACTCGCCTCGGCCACAACCCATCCGTCGACTGTCTTCTCGACACGAAGGAGCACACCGCCGCGCACGTAGTACAACGTCGACCCCTCCGCCCAGGCCGCTGCGTTTGGAAGCATCACCGCGAATAGGACAAGCCAACCGATGGCGAACTTCTTCATTGTTCAAACTCCTGATTGCGGAATGGCGGCGTGCGATCACTCGGATCGGCCATGTTGAAGAACAAGTCGCCATCGCTTCTGATACCGTTCGTAGGGTCATACGGTGCGTCGAGGAGCATCGTGTCTCGCAGGATGTATTGTCTTCCGAGCGTGGCTATTCCGTCCCCCTTTTTGATCCGGTGGGCCTGGTCAACGAGCGAGTCAATCACCTGGCTGCTCTCCTCTTCCGCGTCCATATTCGGACCAACAGAAAGAATCAAAGCAGGATCGGTGTGCGTGATGGTGTAGCTTGCGATGCGATTTCTTGCGAATGGATCCGGCGGAAGGCCATTCGGGAATTGCTTCAATAACTCCGGTGCGGTCGTTGCCAACTCCCCAGGGGGTGGAAACGGATACTCGCGTTCGCGCGGAATGTCCGTGAAGATGTCGCCGGCGCTGATTGTTCCATTCGTTGGATCGTACGAGAACGTGGCCTGTTGATCTGCCTCATCCGGACCGAGGCTGTAGATTGTGAAGACATTTTCCCGTTCCGGAACGAGGCGAGTACGCAGGCGGCGCCCTTCAGGATCGAAAGGATCCGGGTCGGGCCCAGCCGGCAGCAGGGGAGCGAAGTCTCGCGGACTCGAAGGGAACTCGCCGGACCTGAAGAGGCGGTGTTTCACCGGGGCCGCAGAGTGTACGAGAGCGGTATGCGTCAGGGAGACCTTCTTGCGCGTGTCGTACTCGAGTCTGTTCCATCGCTCGATCTGCCAGAAATCCCATGTTTGACCAGGCTTCCTTCCCTGGATCTTCAGTTCCTGCTTGTATGCATCGTTGATGACCGGAAAGAAGTAAGCGATCTGATCCGAGGTCGTCATTGCATTCAGGTATACGGTTTCAATTCCCCGAATTGAGATCGAGCGTACGGCGATACCGATCAGATCATCGATGATATCATCTCGATCTCGAGAAAAGAGAAGTCCGGCCTGCCAACTTCCCTTCAGGGTATGGATTGGCCCATCGACTTTTCCTTGCAACATTCTGGAATCGGCAATGACCCGTGCAAGTTTCGCGCGCATCGCGAGATTCAGGTATTTGGGCAGATCGTCATTGTCCGTGAGAATCAGGTGGTTCTTCGAGTTGCAGGTCGTGTATTCGGGTGTCAGCGATCGAAAATGTTCCATCATTTCTTCAATCGATTCCGATGATCCCGAATCGCTGTCATCCTCCGACTCAAGAATGCTGCAGAGATTCTTGCCTTCTCGATCCAACCGTCGGGCGTCTTGCGTTTTGCGCATGGCTTCTATAGCCAACTGATCGACCTGGAGTCCCGTGGCCTCGAACTCGCGGGCATAGGAATCGATCAGGCGATCGTAACGCACTTCGTTTTCGACGCCCATGGCGGCATCGATCTCCGCCAGTCGGAACAGACGATCCTCGGGATGACGTTGGGCAAGGTCTGTGGCGAGAGCTTCCGCCTCTTCGAACCGACCTTCCCGCCACGCTGCAAACAGATCGAGAAACTTCGGATCGTGGATCTCCATCATGAAGAGTTCGACGCGACCTTCGGAATGTTCAAAACTCTCCAGTATTTCTTCTTTGGAGGGGAGATATCCCCCCCAGTAGTAGACCGCGCGCCCGATAGCATCGTAACCAAGGCCGGTTGGTGATTCCTCCAGCAGGTACCAGCTTCGGGTTTTCGGTTCTTCCTTCTCCGGGACAAAGGCCCGCGCAGCCAGAATGATCCGATCGCCTTCCCGTTCCGCTTCGAATTCCCAGCGATACTCCAGATCGGAATCTGGTGGACCGAGTTTCTCTACATCGTATCCATCCGCCGTCTCCGTCAGACGAATCGGTTCGCCCAGCCGCAAGTAGTACATCGGCGCCTCCTGCTCTTCACCACACCCCCCAAGGCAAGCCAGCCCAGCCAGCAGCAGGACGCCGATCCAAAGCTTGGAAGACTTCATGGCATATTCCCCCCGAATGAGTGAACGCCCGGGTCGGCCGTGTTGAAGAACAGGTTGCCGTCGCTGAGCAGGCCGTTTGTGGGATCGTAGTAAGGCTGGGACATCAGATCGCTGAGGACCACATACTGGCCGTCATAGACCGATACTCCGCGGCCCGGCTGAATGTCGCTAAACTGGAACTCTCCGATTCGGCCCAGAGTGAAGACTCCATCGACCTTCTGGTCATCATCGGGATTATGCATGTCGCCAGACGGATACCACTCGTATCGATAGAATGGTTCCGGACCGGGACGGCCCGAACTGACCCATTCGTCATACTTCGCCTTCCATTCTTGTGATTCGCGCGGATACAGGAACTCGCCGCCGACCGTCATCTTCATGTCGGGTCCGCCAGAGAGGATCCAAGCTGGATCGCTCATCAGGATCGTGTAGCTGTTCCCTGACTTGTCTCTCAATGGATCCGGCGGAAGGCCATTCGGGAATTGCTTCAATAACTCCGGTGCGGTCGTTTCCAACTCCCCAGGGGGTGGAAACGGATACTCGCGTTCCCGTGGAATGTCCGTGAAGATGTCGCCGGTGCTGACTGTCCCATTCGAGGGATCGTACGAGATCGTGGCCTGCTGGTCTGCCTCGTCTGGACCGAGACTGTAGATCGCGAAGACATTTCCTCGCTCCGGCACGTGTCGAGTACGCAGTCGACGCCCGTCGGGATCGAAAGGATCCGGATCGGGCCCATCGGGCAGCAGGGGGGCGAAGTCTTCCGGCCGCTCCGGCATCTGGCCGCTCGCGAGGAAATGCTGCCTCGCCGCTGTAGCCGAGTGCGTGAGCGCCGTGAGTGTGAAGGCCACGTTCCCGCGCGTGTCGCACTCATTGAGAGTCTCGATATTCATCTCCGTCGACTGCCAGTTCGGAGCGCGAGACTGCGCCTGTAGCGCGCGCTCTTGCCTGTACGCATCATCAATGACTGGAAAGAAGTAGGCGATCTGATCGGATGTCGTCGTTGCATTCAGAAAGGCCCTTTGAAGGTCGCGCATCGCAAGTCTGCGGATGTTAATCCCAATCAGATCATGGATCAGATATCCACCGTCTCTCGAGAACAGAAGCCCCATCTGCCAGGCGCCTTTCAGAATGGAGATGGGTTGCTCGACCTGGCCCTGCATCATCGCAAAGTCCGACAGGACGCAGGCGAGCTTGGTTTGAATCAGCAGTGCAAAAAAACTGGGAATATCAGTCCCATCGGTGAGGACCAGGCATTCGTCGGGGTTGTGCACCGAATAATTCCGCGATGTTGTGCGGTATCGCAAGAGCACCGCATCAATCGGCTCGCTCGGTGTGTTTGGATCATTCGGGGCATTGGATTCGAAGGCTGAATGCAAATTCTTGCCTTCTCGGTTCAGGCGTCGCGCTTCCTGCGTTCGCCTCATCGATTCGATGGCGAGTTTGTCGGCTGGATGATCCGTCGTGCCGAAATCATTCACGTACGCCGTGATCAATCGATCGTAACGGACCTCGTTGCCCACGAGCATGGCCGTGTCGATTTCCGCCATGCGAAACAACCGATCCTTCGGATGGCGCTGCACGAGTTCCATTGCCAGTTGATTCGCATCGTCAAAACGTTTCTCACGCCAGGCCGTGAACAAGTCGAGAAACTTCGGATCGTGAACTTCCATCATGAAGAGCTCGCCGCGGCCGTCGGAGTTCTTCTTGATCGCCTCGAGCATGTCGTCAGGGGGCCATGGATCGTACGCTGGCACATACGAAATGCTCCCGGTGGCATCGTATCCCAGGCCAGAAGGCGACTCCTGGAGCAGGTAGCGCGTCGTCATCCGGAGTTCGCCATCCGGTGCGTAGCCCGTCTTCGAGATCGTTTTCGAGACGAGAACCCACTCCCCGTCGTACACCTCAAGATCGAACTGCCGCCGATACTGGACATCCGGTTTCAGGGGACTCAAGAGTTCGACTTTCGGACTATCCGGCACCTCAGAAATCCGAATGATCTCGCCCAGACGGACGAAGTAGGTCTTCGGATCGCCGTTGCCTCCAGAACACCCCCCAAGGCACGCCAGCCCAGCCAGCAGCAGGACGCCGATCCAAAGCTTGGAAGACCTCATCGCGTACTCCCCCTGAACGCGCGGTGATGGGAACATCATAGCATAGGCCTCTCGCGGCGGATTGTCACCTCTTCACTCCTGTCCCTACCGTGGGCGGCACGGGATATTCAGGGAATGTCGAGATGACCTGGGCGGACTTCCTCGTTGCATCTCTTCCGACGCTTGCGACAGACGTGATGATTGATCCTGCTGAAGAGAGGCGAGCCATGGCGACTTTGGTGGAGATTCCCGGCATTGGGCCGATCAGCGATGCGTCCGGCATGCGGGCGCTGGAGGCATGCAGCGACGGGCAATTCCGCGTCGGCCGCGAGGGCGTTGTTTCCGTGACGGCGACCGGCGACGGGAAGGTGGAGTTCATCGCCTTCGAGGATCGCACCATCGCCTACGTTTCATCCGCCATGGGCTATCCGGCATATTACCCAGTACATGCAACGTCGGTGGAGAAGCCGCTGAAGGCCGTCCTGATGGACCTGGATGGCACGACGGTCCGCAGCGAGAGCTTCTGGATCTGGATCATTCAGCAGACGACGGCCAGCCTCCTTGGAAACCCGAAGTTTGAGCTGGAGGAAGCCGACCTGCCGCACGTATCCGGCCACAGCGTCTCCGAGCACCTGCAGCACTGCATCCGGAAGTACTGCCCCGAGAAGTCGGTGGAAGAGGCGCGGGCCTTCTACTTCGAGCATACTCATCGCGAAATGGACGAGATCATGAAGGGGCGGGGCCGGCCAGGGGCGTTCACGCCGTCGCCGGGGATCGGCGAGTTCTTGCACGCGCTGAAGGACCGCGGCGTGAAGTTGGGCCTTGTAACGTCGGGGCTCTACGAGAAGGCTTGGCCGGAGATCCTGTCCGCGTTTCGGACCTTGGACATGGGAGCCCCGGAGGACTTCTACGACGCGATCATCACGGCGGGTTTCCCGCTGCGAGCAGGCTCACCGGGCACCTTGGGCGAACTGTCGCCTAAGCCGCATCCTTGGCTGTACGCCGAGGTCTGTCGCGTCGGGCTCGGGATTCCGTTTGAGGACCGCGCGCGCGTGATCGGCATCGAGGACAGCGGTGCGGGCGTCTGCTCCATCCTGCTGGCCGGTTTTGCGCCGATTGGAATCGCGGACGGCAACATCAACGAAAGCGGCACGCGCGAGCTGTGTCGCGATTTCTGTGAGGACTTCGAGGAGATTCTGGCGCTTATCGATTGATCGCCGATTGCAGGAGGGAGATTCGGATGAATCGCACCAAGACGAACTTCTTTGTGGATGCGGTGGCGCTTGCCGCGTTCCTGTTTCTGACCACAACCGGGTTGCTGATGCGCTACACGTTGCCACCGGGCAGCGGCGGACGCCATGGCGGCGAAGGCACCAGTGTGTGGGGACTGACGCGGCACGACTGGGGCGGCGTCCATTTCTGGATCGCGGTTGGAATGCTCGTCGTGCTTGCCGTGCACCTGTTGCTGCATTGGCGATGGATTCTGGCTGTCGTCCGGGGCAAGCCGCGCGAGGCACAGGGCGGTCGCGCACTGATCGGCGTGTTCGCCACTCTTGCACTGATCGTTCTGGCAGCCGCACCGCTTCTTGCGCCAAAGAGCGGAACCACCGAGAGCGAGAGCCGTCGCGGCGGGCGTGGAAGCGGTCGCGAAGCGGCCTCCACAGTTACCAACGTCGCCGAAGCGGTCACTCATGGTGAATCAGAGACAATCCGGGGATCGATGTCGCTTGCAGAAGTTGAGCAGACAACTGGCGTTCCGGCGACGGCAGTGATTGCAGCCCTCGGCCTGCCGACAGACACAGACCCGGGACAGCGCCTTGGACAATTGCGCCGACAGCACGGCTTCGAAATGGAAGCCGTCAGAACAATCGTTGCCGAGTACAAAGCCGAGTAGCCGGCGCTATTCGATCGGTTCGATTACCAACTGATTCTGTTGTTGTGCACTCACGGTCACCCAGCCGGATTGCGCGATCGTGGCGCCGTCGCGTGTCAGGATCGCCTGGTAGTCGCCTTCCGGTACCTGGAACAGGCGCACGGAGACATCGCTGATTGCCCAGCTCTTCACCGCGGCCACCTCACCATTCGGGCCCCGTTTTGCGACGGTCAGGTGGCCGCCCTGGAACGGGCTCTCGCCCAAGACGACCAGAATGTCCAACGGCGCAACCCACAGCAGGAAGTCGTGCTCCTGCCGCGCGGGCGAATCGGATAGCGTCATCTGCTCGTCGAAGGGGGCACTCACCATGTCGTCTGTCATGGAGAGCGTCAGCTTCCCAGAGAGGATCTTGGCCCTGTACTCTCCCGGAGCGCCGGGTGCTTCCAGGTAGGCCACATCGCCCTGATCGCTCCTCAGCATCAGCGACGGCCGGCCGGTCCATTCCTCGCCGTTCAAAAAGACGTTACCGGTCAATGTCACCTTTCCCGTGAAGTCGATGTTGACCTCAACGGATTGGCCCTCGCCGACGCTGAACTGACGACTGACGCTTTCGGGCGAGTCCTCCAGGCTGGCGTGGACTTCCCAACTCCCAGCGCCGGTCAGCGTCTTCTCATACGTGCCGTCGGTCACCTGCACGGGATCGCCGGTGGGGGGCTGGCCCTCGTGCGCGAAGAACAGCAACCCATTGCGTGCCGGGTTACCATCCAGATCCGTCACGGTGCCGTAGACGGTCGGCGCGGGCGCCAAGCCAAGCGTCACGTAATTCTCGCCGCCAGAGGACACGGTGGCCTGAACCTCGGGAGCAACCATGTCGTCCGTGTACGCCCACAACGTGTACGTGCCGGCGGGCAGCGGCCCGATCTCGAATGTGCCGCCGGAGGCAGCGACTTCATAGCCCTGCGAACTTGGCCCGCTGGCGCTACCTTGCAGACTCAGCGGCGGGTTCTTCAGCACCACCGTCGCGCCGGACATCGGCGACTCCGTCCCCGCACGCACAACGCGGCCGGACAGCGTCATTCCGGCATCCAGCTTCACCGTGACCGTCTTGTCTCCATCGGCCGGGTCAAACGTGAAGTCCTCGGTTCCCGTGCGTCCCGCGCCGGGCCGATCGCCGAGTTCCGTGACCTCTGCGCGGAAGTTGCCGCTCGGCATGTCCTCGATGTCGTACTGGCCGCTCGAATCCGTGACCACCGTTTGCACTACGGTCGCCATCGTTGTTCCGACGGGCGAATCCGCTTCCGTCTGCAGCAGAAGGCGATAGTTGCCGATCGGCTGGCGATTCGGATCGACGGCCATGATCGTCAACTTGCCGAGCGCCTTCAGATGGAAGATCAACTTCCCATCGTAGATGCTGACGTTGACCTTGGTTTCTTCCTCATAGTCCCGGTGCGTTGCGGTGACACGCGTGAGCGGCTGATCGATCGGAATGCCCTCGAGCGTGAACTCGCCGTCCTCATTCGTCGTCGCACCGTAGGAGCCACGCGGACCGCCGAAGGCCGTGATGGAAGCCTCGGCAATCGGGCTGTCGTTCATGTCCAGGACGAGGCCGTCCAGGAAGTCGCCCTTCTTCAGAATGAAGTTCACGTCCGTGCGTTCCTCGCCGACGGCGACATCAAGCACTTGCGGTTCGGGTTCGACGAGTTGGCGCTCATCCATCAGGTTCACGGTCAGGCGGACGCGTCCGGCGGCGACCTTCTCGATCTTGTAGGTCCCATCGGCAGTAACGTGCCCTTTCTCTTCGAACGTGATCGCAGAGTCCGGAGGCGCGACCTCATCGATGTGCTCGACCTCGACGACGACGGATTCGACCGGCTCACCACCTGAGGTCGTGACCGTTCCGGAAATCGACGCGTAGCCTTGCAGAATCAGCTTCACCGGATCCGTCTGGCCGGGCGGGACGATCGCTGTGGCGATGCCGAGATCTGAAGACGCCTCGACTTCGACCTGTGCGCCGAGGGGGGCAAGGAACTCGAACTCGCCGTTTCCGTCGGTCGTCACTGCGCCGTGGAGACCTCTGCCTTCGTAGAAGACGCTTAGATCGGCTCCCGGCGTTTCTCCGTCGGGCTGATAGACGACACCTGTGATCTTCCGGCCCTGGCCAAGCGGTACCTCAATACGTTTCGTTTCGCCGGACTTGAGTCCGAAGATCGAGAGGTACTGGTCGGTCAGATTGTAGTCGCCAAAGATCGTGTTCGAACGGTTCGGAAGTGTCCACGGTTCCGGCAATTCGACGCGGAGCCGCACGTTGCCTTCCTTGCCCTTCTCGACATTCGTACAGAGCTCAAAGCGGAATTCGCCACTCGAGGCGCTGACGATTGAGGGCAAGCTCTCGGGACCTTCCGCACGCTCGATGTCGGCGCGCAGGCGAACACCGCCCACGCCATTGCCCGTTGCTTCATCAACGAACCGGCCGACGATTTTGGCGGTCGGCGGCAGACGCAGTTCAACATCCTTAGACTCGTCGGGAAGAAGAACGACTTCCTGCCAGGCTTCGCATTCAAGTGCGAGCGTACGCTCCGATGCGGCCGCGGCAGTCACCAAGTACGACCCGGCCATGAGATCCGGGAAAGCGAACTCGCCGCTTTCATTGCTCTTGGTTGCCTGCATGGCGACGGCCTGCTGTCCGGCGCTGACTCGGCCGACATTCTGCGCGGTCACCCGGGCGTTTGGGACCGTCATGCCCTCATCGGTCAGGACGACGCCGGTCAGGGCGACCTCAGATTTCCGAAGAACGATTTTTAGTCCTGTTGTCCCAGCCTCAATTGGTCGCGTGCGCGTTTCCAGATATCCAGGTGCACTGACGGGAATCTGAAACGACTTCTCAAGCGGAATACCCTGGAGTGCAAAGCGCCCATCCTCAGCCGTGGTCTTCCATTCGGATGCGAACGGGCCCGGGCCGGGTTGCGGAGAGGAATAGCCGCTCAGGATCAGTTCGCCAACGCGGGCATTTGCGATTGGCTCATCGTTCTCGTTCACGACGAAGCCATCAATCGTCCCCGCGCCATCGAGAAGCACCGTGGTCGCCAGAGGATCGTTGAGCGCGTCGTTCGTCTGGTAGAGCACCAGGCGCGAGTCGTAGCCATCCGCCTCCACCCGCCAACCGACTACTTGCTCGGGACCGAGCTCAGGCGCCGGAAGATTGAACTCACCGGCCGCATCGGTCGTTTCTTCACCCAGGGCGGGGGGGTAATCGCCGTGCTGCAGGGTGTATAGATTCTTCTGGAGGAGATAGGCCGTAACCCGTGCACCTTCAATGGGTGACGTGTTTGCTCGATCAAGGATCTTGCCCTTGTGCTCCTCTTTAGGTTGCTCTGGTCGGGGAGTCGCCATTGGCGGCCGAGGAGTCCGGCGAGGAGTCGCCTGGGGGGCCGGAGTCGGCGTGGCCAAGGCATGCGTGGCTACGGGGGCGGGCGTGGGCTCGGGGGCCTGCGCCACGGGAGTTTCTTTCTTGCCCTCGGGCCAGAGCAGGACCGCCGCCAGGATGATCAGGATGATTGCCGGGAGCCCCAGCTTCAAGATCGCGGAAACCTTCGAATTCACGACTGGTCCTCTCTTTCGGGCCGCCGGCCCGCTTGGATTACGAATGAAGCTGCCCGCAAGCCATCATGGCCGCAAGCAAAGGCAGCAGGTGAGGAAGAGTCGGGGGAAGGTTACTTCTTCTCTCGTATGCCCTTCATCTCGTAAACCAGGTGCTTGATCTCGGGGAGAATCAGCCTGGTCATGGCGAGATTCACGGCGTTGGAACTCCCAGGCATACTGAAGATTAACGTGCGCCCGCGCAAGCCCGCAGTTGCGCGCGAGAGCATGGACGCCGCACCGACTTCGTCCCACGACAGCATTCGAAAGAGCTCGCCAAAGCCGGGCAGCGGCCGCTCGATCAGGCTGTCGATGGCCTCGAACGTTCCATCGCGCGGGGCGATTCCCGTTCCACCGTTGGTCAGGATCACGTCCGCACCGCGGGAAGACACAAGCATGTGGATCCGGTCCTTGATGGCGGCAGGATCGTCCTTCAGCACATCGTAGTGCACGACCTGATGGCCGTCGGCCTCGAGCGACTCGCGGATGAGTTGGCCACTCTTGTCCGTCTCGGGGGTGCGGGTATCGCTGATTGTGAAAACGGCGACGCGTACAGGAGGGAGTTCCTGCGCCTCGGCGCGATGTTGTTGCGTAGATTGGGAAGACATGCGGAGCCTTTCAGAGAGACAAAACGGATTCCGGCGGCGAAGGAACTTTCGCTCTCTTCGCCGCCGGTCCGCAAGTGAAGGACTTATCCGCCGTATTTCTCTTCGTAGGATTCGCGCAGGTGCTCGACGACATCCGGATCGGCGAGAGTCGTCGTGTCGCCGAGGGCCTGGCCGTCAGCGATATCGCGCAGGAGCCGGCGCATGATCTTGCCGGAGCGTGTCTTCGGCAGGTCCGCGGAGAAGAGGATCTCCTCCGGACGGGCGATGGCGCCGATCTTCTCGACGACGTGCTTCGACAACTCGTCGCGCATCGTCGGCGTCATCTGGGCACGGCCCTTAAGCGTTACAAAGGCGACGATTGCCTGCCCCTTCAGGTCGTGTTTGCGACCCACCACGGCAGCCTCTGCGATCATCGGATGATCGACCAGAGCGGATTCGACTTCCATCGTGCCGATGCGATGACCGCTGACATTCAGAACGTCGTCTACGCGACCCAGGATCGTCAGGTAACCCTTTTCGTCGCGCTTCGCGCCGTCGCCGGGGAAGTAAATCGACTTGTCCCACTTGGAGAAGTACGTATTCACGTACCGATCGTCATCTCCCCAGATGGTGCGCAGCATTGCCGGCCAGGGCTTCGTGATTGCCAGCAACCCGCTGCCCTTTTCGACCTCGTTGCCTTGCTCGTCCAGGACCTTGGCTTCGATGCCGGGCATCGCGAACCCAGCGCTGCCGGGTTTCGCGGCCTGGGCCCCGGGCAGGGTCGTGATCATGATGTTGCCCGTCTCTGTCTGCCACCACGTATCGACGATCGGGCAAGAGAGCGGACCGATGTGTTCATGATACCACATCCAGGCTTCCGGATTGATGGGTTCGCCGACCGAGCCCAGCAACCGCAGGCTTGAAAGGTCATGCTGCGCGGGCAACTGACGGCCCCACTTCATGAAGGCGCGAATGGCCGTGGGTGCCGTGTAGAAGACTGTGACCTTGTGGCGCGCGACCATTTCCCAGAAGCGATCCTGCTCCGGATGATTCGGCGCGCCTTCATACATCATCACCGTCGCGCCGGCCTGCAACGGACCGTACACGATGTAGCTATGTCCCGTGACCCAGCCCACATCGGCTGTGCACCAGAACAAGTCGTCTTCCTTCAGATCGAACACCGTCTTCGTTGTGAAGTGCGTTCCGACGGAATACCCACCTGTCGTATGAACGATGCCCTTCGGTTTGCCTGTCGTGCCAGACGTGTAGAGAATGTAAAGCACATCTTCCGCGTCCATCTTTTCGGCCGGACAGACTGGGCTGGCCTGTTGCATCAGGCGATGATACCAGTGATCGCGCCCTTCCTGCACCTGGCAAGGGAACGGATCGCCGTGGGGGCGCTTCACGATGACGACGTTTTCAATCGACGGACAGTTCTTCAGGGCTTTGTCCGCCTCGTTCTTCAGCGCGAGAACATTGCCGCGACGCCAGCCGCCGTCCGCCGTGATCAGCAGCTTGGCTTCCGCATCGTTGATTCGATCGGAGAGTGATTCTGGCGAGAATCCGCCGAACACGACACTGTGAATGGCGCCGATTCGCGCGCAGGCCAACATCGCCACGGCCGCCTCAACGATCATCGGCATGTAGATCGCCACGCGGTCGCCCTTCTGGACGCCGAGGCCCTTCATCGCGTTGGCGAACTTGCAGACTTCCGTGTGGAGCTGCTGGTACGTCAGTGTGCGAATTTCGCCCGGCTCGCCTTCCCAGATCAGCGCTGCCTTGTGACGGCGGCCGCTCTTCAGGTGGCGATCGAGACAATTGTGGGTGATGTTGATCTTTCCGCCGACAAACCACTTAGCGTGGGGCGGATTCCACTGCAGGACTTCCTTCCACGGCTCGAACCATTCGAGCTCGCGGGCCTGCTCCTCCCAGAACTTAACGTAGTCCTCCTCTCCCTGACGGTGCAGCGATTCGTCTCGAACCACCGCATTCGCCGCGAATTCGGCACTCGGGGGGAATTCTCGCTCCTCGTGCAGAAGATCGTCGAAGACCGTCGTTTCGCTCATGGAATGGGCCTTTCCTTGGAATTACCGGGCGCCGACGCCGGTGGCCGCGCCTTGCCGATCTCATGATCGGTTCTTGGAAATGACCATATGAGCAAGAATTGGACGAACCGGTCCAAAGAAGTGCCCCCGGCCGAAGCCGGGGGCACTGGATACTGCCTCTGCAGGGGAAAATCACCGCATGTAGGGGCTTCCGCCCATCGGCGGCATCCCGCTTCTCAGGCTCTGCGCCGCGCCTTCGGAGGGCGTCGGCTGGCCGAAGATGATGCGGAATCCGGACGATCCGCCGTTCTCGCCAACCACGTAGTCGGCAGCCAGGACCTTCTGGATCCGCATGCTGGACTCTTCCAAGTGTGCCGTCGTGTAGGGATCCAGCTTGGAGGCGCGCTTGTCGGCGAGCATCTCGTCGATATTCGCGCCGAGGTCCTTCAACTGCTTCCAGGCCAGCGTCCGGGCAATTGCCGGATAGGCGCTGCGCTCGCCGCCGTTGGCGATTGTGATCAGGCGACCCAGGTACTCGCGCTGCAGGTTGCGGCGCAGGTTCGTGATCATCGGTTTGCGGGCCGTGAAAGAATCGCCGAAGTCGGCGCCCTTCGGCTCCTTGACTTCCGTCCAGATGGAGGCGGTCAGCGTGTCGAGCAGTTCCGGCAGTGTGAACACGTCCTTGTCGGCCGGGACGTACATCTCGGCGTCGTACACCCACTCGATGCGCTGCGGATTCGTCAGGCTGAACATGATCGAACGCTGCATCGAGAGCACCTCATCCTGGATCGGATAGACGAGCGGCTCGCGCCAACTCGAGCTTCCGCGGTGCGACCAACGCCCGGCAGCCAGGTGCGTCTGGATTTCCGGATCGATCTTGAACGCATCCCTCGCGAAGATGTGTTCGGAGATCAGGCGTATGGCTTCGCGCTGCTTCTCTGCGTCGACCGGCACGATCGGGGGACGGGCATTCGGGTCGCCCTTGTGATCGCGATACAGGTACGTGCCGCCGATGTGCTTGGCGGCCAGGTTGCCGACGGAGTAGCGCTGCCAGAAGAGCGTTTCGTACGCGCGGCGGGCCTTGTCGTAGCTCTCGTCGTCCTTCACTGCCACATCCAGCAGGCGCTCCATGATGTTGTTGGCGAGCTTCATGCGCTCCTGCGCGAACACGAGCGGATCCTTGCCAAGATCGAATCGGTTGATCGTTGGATCGGGCGAAGCCACGTCTTCATCGGTACCGTACTCGTGGCCGTGCTCGGTGGCTTTGTCGAGAATCTGCGACAGCATCTTGTCTTCACCCGACGGATAATCGCCGGTCCCAGCAATCGCATAGCCGTACTCGATCGCCCACTCGTCGTAGGGACCGATCGACTGCGTGATCCAAACGTCCGGCGGCGTGCCGTCGGCCTTTAGCGAATATGGATTGTAGTCCATGATCGAGGCGACCGTCGGGACTTCACGATCCGAGGTCTCGATGATTTC
Organism: bacterium; assembly: GCA_020444065.1. NCBI lineage: Bacteria > bacterium. The sequence continues at coordinate 286,226 of JAHLLQ010000002.1, forward strand.
ATTGTAGGTCTTCCAGGAACTGGCCTTGAAGTTGTGGCGCAAGCCGAGCGTGTGCCCGACTTCGTGAGCGACGATTTCGCGGACCAGGCCGCCGATGAATTCCTCGGGCCATTCCGCGAACGGATCCTTCTCGTCTTTCTTCTCCTCGTCGTCCTTATCGTCATCGCCCTTATCGTCGCCATCCTTGGCCTTCTTGTTCTCTGCCTGAGACATCAGGCCGAGATCGAGGCCGAGACCAGCGAAGGCCAGCTCGCTGCCGAGCACCTGCCCGATGGAGCAGAAGTGCCCGCCGTGGGCGGCCGAGAAGGTATCTGCCATGATGTCCTGTGCGAACAGCGACCGCGGCGTCTGGCCGGCCAGGCGCGGGTCCTCCTGGATTCGCATGGCGTAGGCGGACTGCAGTTCATTCCAGAGCGGATGCTCTTCGGGATTCTGAGCCAGCCACTGGCGGAGCTTCGGAGTGTACTCAGCGTTCTGAGCCGCGGCCCGGACGAACACGTCGTAGGCATACAGGTAATAACGCACCATGGAGTCATCCATGATGATGTCTGCGTCGAAAATCTGGCCCGTGCGCGGATCGACGCGGGAGGGACCCTGCGCGTAGCCGCCCTGATTGGTCACCCAGCGGAAGAAGTTGTAGCGGGCATCTTCCGGATCCAGATCGGCGAACTCGTTGCTCTCGGTCTGCTGGCGAACGACGATGGCATCGGCGATGCCGATCTTCTCGAACGCCTTGTTCCATTCCTCGATGCCTTCGCGCACGTAGCGGCGATAACGGATGGGAACCGACTTCTCGATGTAGAAAACAAGCGGCTCTTTCGGCGGAGAGAGCTTCAGCGACTTATCGGCCTTCTCCAGGTCCCAGCGGTTGATGTAGCGATCGAACATCGTGTCCGCTTCGGGGTCTTTGGAGAAATTTGTGCGAGCCGTCAGGAAATAGCCGACGCGCTGATCTGCGACACGCGGCTTGTAGTCTGTCTTCGGCAGGCGACCGAAGCTGTACGCGATTCCGAGCGCGCCATCGGGGCCGCGGAAGCGAATCTCGACGATCGTGTTGTCCGGGAAGGACTTCGCCTTCGCGACCTGGGAGACCTTGAAGCCGGTAATCCGTCCGACGAAGGCATCAGCCTGACCCGCCAGCAGGGCCTTCATGTCGATCAGGATGTTCCCATTGGTCTTTGCCAGGATCGGCGCCTTTGCGATGACCTGGTCCGGGTACGTCCGCTCAACGACGTCCTTCAGTTCGCCCTTGGCCGTGTAGAAGGTGTTTGGGACGACAAAGAGGACTTCCTTGTCCATGACCTCGAGCTTCAGCAGGTCCTCGCCCCACTGGCTGCCGGCGTAAAGACCGGCGGAGGCGCTGGTCGAAAGCTGGAACTCGTCCTTGAGGGCCGGGCCGGCGAATTCGCCATACAACCGGTCCTCGTCCTTGTCGTAGTAGAGGGTCAGGAAGCCCGGGAGCTTCTCCATTCCCTCGGTCTTCTCGGCGATTTTCGGGAAATCGTCCTTCTTCTCCTTCTCACCCTCTTCGGCGCGGATTCCGGTGCCAAAGCTGGCCAGAAGTGCGATCGCGAGTAGCCCGATCCAGGCTCCACGAAGTCGTGCAAATCCCATGGAAGGCCTCCCATGTTGTGATGAATGCCAAGCGCGAGTCCTCAGCCGGGCCCACGCAAAGACGCAGCTAGCCAGCGAATTCTACGCCGCTAGCGCCATTTCCTTGAGATCGCGGCGCCGTTTTTTGTTCTGTTCCGAGACTCGCATATATCGATCGGCAGCCTTTGAAAGGCCTGTGCGCACAAGAAATCCGCCGCGGACGGGGCCGCGGCGGATTTGATTACCAGGTGTCGTTATTTGCGGTCAGCGGACCGACATGCCGCCTCCACGGTGGATCGTCGAGGGCGGCGGGCCTGGAGGCGCCGGGCCGAGCGTCACGGACACCGTTGCGCCGTCAGCCGTCTCAAAGACGTTCTTCACGTTGAAGTCAAAGCCATCCGTTGCGGACACGCCGAACAGGAGTGTGACCGCGTACTCTGCGTCCACAGGGCGGTGGAAGATGCCGGAACGGGCAATCGCGGCGGTCGCCTGAGCTTGAGCAAATGCGGCAACCGCGGCTGTGGCTTCCGCACTGGCAATGGCGACGGCGGCCGCAACGACGGCAGCCTGAGCATTTGCGATAGCAGTCGCGATCGCGCCTGCCGAGGCGGCAGCACTGGCGGCAGCCAGCGCAGCCGCCTGGCTAGCTGCTGCGGCGGCCGCTTCCGCCTGAGCATCGGCAACTGCTTGTGCTTCGGCAGTGGCCCCGGCACCGGACAGCGCTGCAGCCAGGGCGAGAAGGGCAACATCTGCCTGGGCGTATGCCGCTGCGACGGCACCCGCGGCGGTTCCTGTTTCGGTCATAGCAGCAGATGAGGCCTGTGCACCCGCGACTGCGGATGCCGAGACTGTCATGCTGCTCTTCGATTGGCTGACTGAGGCGCTGACTCCGCCATAGCCGGAGGCCTCACCGGTCGCGACTGCGGCCGAACTGGCCCCTGCGTAAGCTCCTGCGGCTGAAGCCGCGACGGCGGCAGCGGCAGCCTGAACTTGCGCCACGGCGATTGCCACGGCCTGTGCTTCGGCTTGAGCGGCAGCAGCGGAGTGAGCGGCAGCCTGAGCTGCTGCTGCCGCTTCCGCATAGGCAGCAGCAATGGCCTGCGCCGCAGCGGCCGACTCGGCGGAGGCTTGCGCCGCAGCCTTCGCCTGGGCGTGAGCATCAGCCGCAGCGACTGCGGCAGCCTGAGCCTGCGCATCGGCGTCGGCAGCGGCGAAGACCTGGGAATAGGCGTACGAGGAAGCTTGTGCCGCCCAGTAGGCGGATTCCTCGGCCAGCGCGGCGAACATCTCTGTGCCGGCGGTACTATCGCGCGGGGGATTCATCAGTTCGATGGTTCCGATGATTTCGGAGTGAACGTCAGGCCCAGTCGGATCGCCGCGAACAACCGTTGTCGTGCCGAAATTCGTCTTGGGAAGCAGCGGGACCGGCGACGGGCCGTAGATTTCGTACACCTGATCCATAATCACGGCCTTCAATGTCACCGATTCACCCGCATCCATGTTTCTGCCGATCATCAGAACGGACCATAGAAGAAGCGGTTCGGAGCTTGTCAGGGTGACCATGACTTCCGTATCGACCGGCGTCACGGGGACATCCAGATTGTTGCTCTTCAGTGTTGTATGGTCGCCAATGGCCGCATAGGCGCCTGGCGAGAGGCTGAGCAGAAGCGCCAGCAAGAGGGCTCCTGCCAAAGGGATTTTCGAAGGTGTTCGCATACTCGGTTCTCCTTGCTGTGATTGTTTGGCGAGGAACCTTGCTTGCGAGCAGACGCTCAAAAAAAGAAGCCGGTAGCCGACAGCCTGTATGGCTGCCTCCTCCGTCTCCAGCCTCAATAGCATGCATCTGCCCAGCCGAAAAGTCCTCGGCGGGTCTTCAGATTCAAATGTCCGCTTCAACAACTACAGCAAACGCCACGATCGCATGGGAAGTCAAGTCGAATGCCCTGATGCCGAAGTGTTCCGACAGCGACTTATGCAGTCGCATATCCGATTGATCCCTGTCTTTGCGATCCACAAGTCTTGCCTCGAAGCAGTTGATGACCTCATGAGGCGGACATGCCGGATTCTTTCGAAAAAACAAAACCGCACCGATCCCTGCATCTTCCCGCCGGCATGAAGAAGTTGAAGATCTTCTTGAGGTACGCCCCGTATCTTGGAGTTATCCTGCTGCCGATCGCGCTGGGCGTGATTTACCACGAGCTTCGCCACACGGATTGGCCGAGCGTTCGAGCCTATGCCCATTCGCTCTCCATCGAGCGAATTCTTCTGTTCCTGTTGGCCGTGGCAGGCGGGTATGCCGCATGCACCGGCTACGATGTTCTGGGGCTTCATTACGCCGGGCGGCTGAAGGGCCAGGCGATGAAGGCCGTGAAGTACTCCTTCATCGGATTCGCGTTCAGCCACAACCTTGGGAATTCTGCCGTGACGGGGACGTCCGTTCGCTTGAGGCGCTACTCTGTGCTCGGGCTCTCGCCCTCGGAAGTATTCCGCGTACTCGGTATCACTCTGTTCGGGCCTTGGACGGGTTTCTGCACGTTGATCGGAGTGACGTTGGCACTCGTCCCGATGGGGGAGCAAGTCAGTGGCATTCTCAGCGCCGACTGGTTGGGATGGGCTCTGCTGACGGTACCCGTGACTGTCTTACTTGTTTCGGGGCTGCGTCGGCGACCGCTCCGTATGGGTTCCATGGAGTTCACGCTCCCTCGGCTCTCGATCATCGCGCCAATGACGCTGGTTTCCATTCTGGACTGGGGACTGGCAGGCACAGCCATCTATCTGCTGATGCCGGCGGACGCAGGATTCACATGGGGGCTGATCATCCGGATCTACCTGCTGTCGCAGGTATTGGGGCTGCTCAGCCAGGTGCCCGGCGGGTTGGGGGTTTTCGAAGGGGCGTTCCTGTTTCTTCTGCCCGCGGACTTACCACGCGCCGAGGCAGCCGGCGCGCTTGTCGTCTTCCGAGTGATGTACTACTTCCTTCCGTTTGCGATCGCTGCGGCGCTCATGGCCTGGGAGGAGTATCGCGCCTATCATGCGCAGGTGCAGACCTGGCTCGACACGATGAATAGTCTGAATCGTGCCGTGGCCCCGACGTTGATCTCGGTTCTCATCTTCTTCAGCGGCGCTCTTCTTCTCTTCTCCACGGCGACGCCAATCCTGGAGCATCGCGTCACCTGGTTGTCGCAGTTCATTCCATTGGGAGCGATTGAACTCAGTCATTTACTGGCCAGCATCCTCGGCGTGCTGCTGATCGTCCTCGCATCGGCGCTGTACCGTCGAGTCTTTACGTCCTATCGACTCACGCTGTTTGTACTGCCGCTGGCGGCGATTCTGGAACTGTTGAAGGGCGCGGAGTGGGAGGTTGCGCTCTTGATGCTGATCATGGCCGGTGTCCTGCGCGCCGCGCGTCCGGCGTTTACGCGCCGAGCGGCCATCCTGGCGCGATCGTTCTCGTTTGGATGGTGGGCCTCGATCTCGTGCGTGGTGATCAGCGTGCTTTGGATCGGCTTGTTCTGCTACAAGCACATCGACTACACGCACGATCTCTGGTGGCAGTTTGCGTTCGATGGCGACGCTCCGCGTTTTCTGCGCATGCAACTGGTCGTCATCGTAACGCTCATCTGCATCGGCGCGATGTCGTTGCTGCGGCCGGCCGTTGCAAGAGCCAAACTCGTCGCACCACAAGCGCTCACAATGGAAGAGGTCCGCGAGATTGTTCACGACGACACAAAGAGCCAGGCCTGGTTAGCACTTCTCGGCGACAAGGAGTTCTTCGTCAGTCCGAAGCGCACAGCTTTCCTGATGTTCGGCCGCCAGGGAAACAGTTGCATCGTGATGGGCGATCCCGTGGGCGACGAAAGCGAATGGCAGGAGCTGCTCTGGCAATTCAAGGAACGGTGCGACAAGGAAGGAACGTACCCCGTCTTCTACGAGGTGGCCGAGCAGCACTTGCACTACTACGTCGAGCTTGGTCTGACACTGTTGAAGTTCGGCGAGTCCGGTCGCGTGCCGCTGCCGGAGTTTACACTCGAAGGCAAGAAGCGCGCGCGACTGCGGCAGGCTCGCAACCGCTCGGAGAAAGCAAACTGCCGATTCGAAGTCCTCCAGGACCGCGATCGCATTGCAGAGGTCTTGCCCGCGCTGCGACAGGTTTCCGACGAGTGGCTGCGCGAAAAGTCGGTGGGGGAGAAGGGGTTCACCCTCGGGTGCTTCCGCGAAGAGTACCTTTTGGAGTCGCCGATTGCCGTTGTCTTCCGCGAAGAGGAGCCCGTGGCGTTTGCGAACTTATGGGTCTCCGCGGACAACACGGAAGTCTCCGGCGATCTGATGCGCTATGACGTTCAGCGCGCGCCCGACGTCATCATGGATTACCTGTTCACGGAACTGATGTTGTGGGCGAAAGAGAACGGTTACCAGTGGTTTGTTCTCGGCATGACGCCCCTGGCGGGATTGGCGCAACGGCCGACCGCACCGCTTTGGAACCGCATCGGATCGATGATTTTCAATCACGGCGAACGATTCTACAACTTCGAAGGCTTGCGCGAATACAAAGAGAAGTTCCGCCCCGAGTGGGAAGGCCGCTACATCGCCGCGCCGGGCGGCTGGAGCCTGCCGCGCAGCCTGCTCGACACAGCCACTTTGATAGCCGGCGGAAGCATCACGAACATCTTCAAGGGGTGAGTTTGGCAGTCCGATTCGCAATCGGGCAGGAGCCAGAGAAGAGCGTGTGCCCGAATCGTGCAGGGCTACGCTGTAATGCCTACGTAACCCCTATCAGATGACACCCAACTCAATGCCGGATTTCGCGCACAGCAGAGAAGTTGACGGACACGGCCCCCTCCTGCGTGAAGTCGCAGAGAGAGTCGTTCAGATCTTGGCAGAAAACTCTGACGGAGTCGATGTATGCATCGAGCTTCATATTGCGATAGGGAATCGGAACGCTTTCATTCTTGCGGAATGCGAGTGGAGGATCAAAAGCGTGAGCGACGATTTCCGCATTCTTGTCTCTTTCCCCCACAACTCCCGAGTTGTGTTTAAAGAAATTCGCCAAAGTGCGCATTTCCAGTAGATCTGGAGGGATCCTCCATTTCCTTATACTCTCCTCCTTTGCATTCAGAAATGGCGGAAAGACAAATTCGCGCCCTCCGTCGATCCATCGATGCGTTTGAGGAATCAGAAGCCTCGCAAGATCGTTTCCCACTTTTTTGTGAAGTCTGGGATCCCAATTCGATTTTCTATCATCCTGAAGGAGGCAGAGCCTATGGGCGACTTGCACTTGTAGATCCACCACAGAGCGCTTGGGGTTATTGCGAAGGGAATCACGAATCTGAGCCAACGCAGAGCAGCAGATGTCAAAGTGCAGTTTGGTGATTCCAACCACGAACCTCCTCAGATACTTGTCACGCTTATCCACCATGTCCTCAGGTGCAGTGACGTGGTTTCTAAGCTCCCCCACAAGGTCCTCGAAGAATGGGGTGTTCGTCTTCTTCCTCTGCGCGGTGAGTTCGGATAGTATGGGTGTCAGGTTTGTGGTATGTTGATTGACGACTCCCTCTAGGATTCGGCCAAAGTCTTGACGATGTATTCGTTCAACCGTCTCGCAGAAATCGTACTCGAAGCAGTACCAAAGATACTGAAGGGCGTTATCGCGAGTATACTCTAAGACTTGGCACAGTTTGATTAGTACCGAGGCAAGTGCGATGTCAGAAATTCCCAGCAGCCTATTGTCCAGGCGCCTTGACTCTACATGTCCCATGAAATCATTCGTCTCAACTGGCATCTTGGATTGCAACTCTCTCAACTTGGGCTCGTACGATTGAGAAAACAGCTTCAGGAACTCTCTCGTAGCCTCAATTTCCCCTGAGAGCACGCTCTTCGCTCGCAATTTGAATCGGCGAGGCGTCCACGGCTCATAGATCATGTCAATTCTCCTTCCGAAGTGGCCAGAGGCTGCTTTCAGTCAGTGAGACAAAGTGGTGACTGCAATCCGTCATTCAGGAGACTGGCATTCATCCACTCAACAACCGGAGAACAACGAGAAATAGACGATCAGATACCACGGGCCCATCAGGGCATTCCAGAGAATCAGGCACGCGCCGCCGATGTCTTTTCTCTTCACGAACAGCGCGCCGTTTGCGCTGGCGGCGAGAGCCCCCAGCATTACGAGCGTGATGATGGATTCCTCCAATCCGGCTGGCGTCTTCAATTGAGTCTTGAGGAGGAAGAGCGGCGTGCAAACTGTCTCGTAGAGTGCATGCGGGAACTTCAAAACGCTTTCGGCCCGAAAGAGCGAGGATGGAAGAGAGGTCAGAAGAATCGCGGGAATGATCCAGATCGCCAGCAGACTCAGCGGGCGCAGCCAACGATGATCTTCGCGGCACCAGCGGGCAAGCGCCCCCGCGATGACCGATGCCGAAAATAGCCCAATGATCACGGTTCGCTTTGTGCGCGCGAAATAGGCGATCTCGAACGGACCTGGTCGTGCTGCAAGGAAGCAACAAGCGGCCAGGACAGGCAAGATCCCGAGCAATCGAAGGAAGTAGGGGCGAGTCCTGATCTCGAAGAGAGCGCAGACAAGACAGGCGGTTCCAAGGCATGCAAGGAAGGCCGTGTTGAGCATCCCCACGAACTCGAGATCGTACGACTCTTTGAGTAGGATGCGCGCAATCCCTTCAGCAATTACGGCAAATGCCATCCTCGTGACGGCGGCGAGAGTTACGGGAGATAGTCTTGGCGGACGCCCAGAGGCTTCATGACTATCGTTGCACACGCCCGCTCCCCCCTCGCGGCAGCAAGACAATGAATGCTACAATGGAGATCGGATTTCGCAATGAGAATGCGCGAGGACGGCGGGATGCTAGCGCCGAGACATCGCCACGTCTTCGGCAATGACCGGGACAATGGGAAAGGCCTTCCACGGAACGTGTGTGTCGAGGCGAAGGTCGGCGTAATCGACGGTGGCGAGGCCATCGAGTTTCTCCGCCAGCGCTTCTGCCTTGGGGAGTGTTTCGGAAGGCGCGCGCGCGCCGCACACGAGCCGCGTGCCGCCGCGGAGATAAAGCGTGATGCCGGTGCCGGGTTCCCAGTGGATCTCAGAGAGGCGATCCTCAAGCGGGCCACCCGCGGCGGCCATTGCACCCGCATACAGCAACGTATTGTCGCGGAACGCCGGATCGAGCGCTTCGCCGAGTTCGTAAGTACGCTCCGACGGCCCCGTCAGGATGGGAAGGCGAGAATCGAGCAATTCGTTCGGCAGCGCGCGTGCGAAGACGACGCCTTCGCAATCGACCAGGTACGTGGCGCGTTTTCCAATCAGAACCGCCTCGGGCTTTCGCTCATGCACCAGAATGTCGATCTGATTCGGCCACGTGCGACGCAGCTTTGCGTGATGCAGCGCAGGATGTGCGGTCAGCTTCGCCTGTGCCTCGTCCAGGTCGTAGCCGAGCAGATGAATGGGATCCTCGTATTGGCCCTTGGCGATCGCGACGACTTCTTCATCGCTCAGGCGATCGGCGCCATAGACCTGCCACTTGGTGACGAGGAAGAACTGCGACGAGTAGAGGAACTGCCAGAACACGACAAGTAGCAACCCAAGCGCCAGAACGATTGCCGCCGGTACGATCATGTTGGGGATCGCCCGAACATAGTGTGCCAGGCGGGGGAGGAACTTCCGAGGTACGGGTTGGCGCGGCGACAGACGACGAACCGCGCCGCTGGCCGTAGGCGTGCGACTCCGTCCCGCATTTCCGTATCGCGTGCGGAAGATCTCGATCGCACGGTGCGCATCCCACACCTTTTTGGCCGGCTTCTTCGCCATCTACTCCTCGATCAGCGCAGTACGCAGCTTTCCAGCGGCCCGCCAACGATGCGGGCTTCCAATTCGAGCATGATTCCCGTGCGTTCGTGCACCATATCCTGGATCAGTGAGATCATCGCGAGAAAATCTTCGCCGACGCCGTTGCCGCGATTCACGATGAAGTTTGCGTGGCCTTCGCTGACCATGATGTCGTTCAGCACGTAGCCCTTCAGCCCGGCCTCGTCGATCAACTTGCCGGCACTGACCATCTGCCCCGTGCGGGGATCGCGAGGATTCTTGAAGATGCAGCCGCTGCTGTGGCACTTGTAGGGCTGATTCTTTTTCTTCGAGACGAACTCGCGGCGGCGCGCGGCGGCCACTTCATCCTTCAAGGGCTCCAGGCGGAGATCCGCTTCGAGCACGATCACATCGGACAGTTCGCTATAGCGGTACTTGAATTCAAACGCACCGCGCGGCACCTCGAAGACCTGGCCCTTGCGCGTCATGACGAGTGCGCTTTCCACAAAGTCGCACAGGCCCCAGTTTCCGGCGCCGGCGTTTCCCGCGAGCGCCCCACCGACCGACCCGGGGATCATGGTGCAGAACTCAAGACCCATCAGGCCCGCGCGCCGCACGTACTGCAGCAGGGAGCTCAGCTCCATTCCCGCGCCGACGCGAACAATCCGCCCCGGCATTGCCGTCGCCTGGCCGAACGCCTTGCGTGGCAATTGCACGACGATTCCATCGAAGTGATTCTGGGCAAAGATCGTGTTTGTTCCACCGCCCAAAATCAACATCGGCCACTCGCGCTGGTACGCCACACGGACAAGGCTGCGCAGGGCGAATGGATCGTATGGAATCGCCAGCAGCGACGCCGTTGTGCGCGTGCTCATGGACGTCAAGGTTGTCACGTCGGCGTCCGGCGCGAGCTCCAGATTGACGATGTTTCGCAGTGCGCTGTCGCGCAGAAACGGATTGGGGCGCATCTCACATTCCCTCGTTCACAGATTCCAGAAGTTGCAGCAGATCGCCGGCCGTGCGGTAATTGTCGCCGGCTCCCATTGTCATGACCAGATCGCCGGCGCGCAGCCTGCCCGCGAGTTGCGGCGCAATCTCACGCCGCTGCGGGATCACGCTCAAGTTCTTCTGTCCCGCGTTTTCGAGTCGCTTTGCCAACGTCTCGATTGTAACGCCCGCGATGGGCTCCTCGCCGGCGGAGTAGATGTCCGTCAGAATAACCTGATCGCATCCGGCGAATGCCACGGCGAATCCGCCAAGCAAATCGCGCGTTCGCGTGAAGCGATGCGGCTGGAAGATCACTATCAGTCGACCACCACTGTCCGTGGCCGCACGACGAGCCGCCGCGATGGTGGCACTGATTTCAGTCGGATGGTGCGCGTAGTCATCGACCACGGTAATGCCATTGACGCGCCCCTTGATCTCGAAGCGCCGCCCCACGCCGTGGAAGTTCTCCAGCGCGCCGTCGAGGCTCTCCGGATCGGCTCCCAGCAGCAGTGCCAGCGCAATCGTGCCCACGGCATTCTCGACATTCTGCAGCCCTGGCACACCGAGCGTATAGCGCCGGACGAACTTCTTGCCGGCGTAGATGTCGAAGCTCGACTCGAGCGGCCCCAAATCGATCCGTGCGGCGCTGAAATCGCCTGTCTGTGCACGCACGCTGTAGGTTTTCACCGGACGATTGACCATGTGGCGCAGGCGGCACGCACCTACATCGTCGATGCACATCAGAACGTGTCCCAGCTCGGGAACGGCCTGCACGACGCGGCGATAGCCTTCCACCATGCGTACTTCCGTGCCCCAGTAATCCATGTGATCCGACTCGACGTTCGTCACGATCAAGTGCTGTGCGGGCAGGCGTTCGAACGTACCATCGCTTTCGTCCGCTTCGGCGACTGCCCATTCCAGTCCGCCAATGCGGACATTGCCGTCGAAGGCCGGCACGCGGCCGCCGACAAACACCCACGGATCGAAACCGGCAGCTTCCATCAGCAGGCCCATCATCGCACTGGTCGTGGTCTTGCCGTGCGTGCCGGAGATCAGCACCGACTGGCGCGTTTGCAGGAACATCGCGAGCGCCTCGCTGCGATGAACGATCGGCAGATTGCGTTCGACCGCGGCGATGTATTCCGGATTGTTCTTCGGAATTGCGGAGGAAAGGATCACACGATCCACGGTAATCGGCAGATTGTCCGCCGCATGGCCGGAGAAGACCTTCGCACCACTTGTGATCAGCTTGTGGCAGGACGCGCCGCAATTCATGTCACTACCGGTCACGCGAATGCCGCTCGCCATCAGCGCGTGCGCGATAGCGCTCATCCCGCAACCGCCGATGCCGATCAGGTGCGCGCTCGCGAAACCGAGGGGATCCTTCGGCTGTGCGATGGCGGGCGCCTGCGACGCAGGGCGAATGTCGTTTTGCGGAACGGTCCGGTTGTTCAGTTCTTGCGGCGTCATAGGTGCGTTCTCCGGGAGCTTCATGCGGTCAATCTTTCGGGACGGTTCTCGGTGTGCGGTTCCATTTCCGGCGGCATATCCATCAACTCGCGGGCGATGATCTCCGCGGCGCGCGGCCGAGAGTGCCCCTTCGCGGCCGCAGCCATTGCCTCGCGACGATCGGCGCAATGCAGGATCGATAGAATCGTCTCCGCCATGCGCGCACCGGTCAGCGTCGACTCTTCGAGCAACTCCGCCGCGCCGAGGCCGGACAGCGCCCGCGCATTCGAGAGCTGGTGGTTGTCCTTCGCATACGGATACGGAACGAGAATCGAGGGAAGGCCCAGAGCGGCGATCTCGGCGAGCGTGCTCGCGCCCGCGCGACTGATTACCAGGTCCGACGCGGCGTAAGCGTTCTCCATATCGCGAATGTAATCGAACAATCGAACCTGGATTCTGTCCGGGGCGATGCCTTCGATCTGATCACGAACCGTCTTCAGGTTCACCGGCCCCGCGGACCACAGCAGCCCCAGCGGCCGATCCGGCGTGCAGGACTCGGCGAGGTGGCCGATCGCTTCCACCATGGATTCATTCAGCGCACGCGCGCCCTGGCTGCCGCCCAGAACGAGCGCGACCGGCATTCCCGAATCGAAACCGTACTGCGCTCGCGCCGCCGGGCGATTGCACTCCAGCAGACTCGGCCGCACCGGCGTTCCGATGACCTGCGTCACCGAGCCTCGTTTCAGGCGACGGGCTGCCGCGTCGTGTGCAAGGAAGACGCAGCGGGCACGTTTCGCGAACAGGCGAGTGACTTGACCCGGAACCGAGTTTGACTCGTGCATGAAGAACGGAATGCGCTGCATGCGTGCTGCCAGGAGAACCGGCGCACAAACGTATCCACCCATCGCCAGGATGGCGTGCGGACGGAAGTCGCGCAGGATCGCGCGCGACTGGAGGATCGACCGCGCATACGAAGCCAACTGCGGTACGGCAAATACCGAAAGGCGCGGCGGTCGGTCGCATGCGAGTTTCACGGGAAACTCGTCGGCGCTGTCGAATGCGGTGCGTTCGATCCCGCGACTGCCGGACAGGTAGCGCACGACGGTGTCATCGCCAAAATGTGTACGAAGGAACGAGCCCACGCTGAGTGCCGGTGCCACATGACCGCCCGTGCCGCCGGCAACGATCAGTATCCGGCGCGGGAATTGGGGCTCTTCCTCAAACGTCCAAAACATCCTACTGCTCCCGATATCGGGTCTCGTTATTCTTGACCGCCTCGGCTGAGGGCCGTGTAGTTCGCGATGTTCAGCAAAATCCCCACGGCCAGCAGTGTCGCCACGAGCGACGAACCGCCATACGTGAAGAAGGGCAAGGCGAGTCCTTTGGTAGGGGCCATGCCGAGTACGACAAAGAAATTGATGAAGGCTGCACAGGCGATCGTCAGCGTCAGGCCCGCCGCAACAAGGCCGCCGAAGTAATCCGGTGCGCGATACGACGTGCGGAAGCCAAGGAACGTGAATGCAAGGAACAGCAGCACGATGCAGCAGGCGCCGATCAGGCCGAGTTCCTCGCAAACGATCGCGAAGATGAAGTCAGTGTGCGCTTCGCTGAGGAAGTGGTACTTCTGCAGCCCCATCCCCAGCCCACGGCCCCACAAGCCGCCGGAACCCACGGCGATCAGCGACTGGTTCAACTGGTAACCGTGGGTCAGCGCATAGCGCTCTGGATTCAGCACCGCCAGGATGCGATTGATGCGATAGGAGTGCTGGAACAACAGAAACGCCAGCACCGGCATTGAGGCCACCAACAATGTTGCGAGGTGAGATAGCCGCATCCGCGCCAGGCACCACATGCCGAGCATCACGGTGCCCATTACGATGATGGTTCCGAGGTCGCGTTCCAGAACCACAAGCACGGCGAACACGCCCCAAAT